>NZ_CP019323.1:1253083-1566354 GCF_001971585.1 Companilactobacillus allii
CACAAGTAATGGCGAAGAGAAATGCTGTTATACGTAAGCTCCCAGCCGTTGAAACCTTGGGATCAACTGATATTATTGCATCAGATAAGACAGGTACATTGACTCTGAATCAGATGACCGTCGAGAAAGTCTATACATTTGGTGCACAGCAGTCAGCTGACGCTACCTTGCCAGATGATAATATGACCTTGAAGATTATGAACTTCGCAAATGATACGAAGATTTCAAAAGATGGTACGATGATAGGAGATCCAACTGAAACAGCACTGATTACTTTTGGTGAGAAGCACAATTTCAACTTGGATGAAAAACTAAAGCAACAACCACGAGTAGCAGAACTACCATTTGACTCTGATCGTAAGTTAATGTCCACTGTTCATAAGAATCCTGATGGTAAGTTCTTGGTTGCCGTCAAAGGTGCGCCTGATATTTTATTGGAACGTATAACTAAAATCCAAACAGAAAATGGAATCAGGGATATTACTGACGAAGATAAGGAACAGATCCTCCAAAATAACAATGATATGGCAAAACAAGCCCTACGTGTTTTGGAGATGGCCTATAAGTATATTGATAAAGTCCCTGATGAACCTAGTTCTGAACAACTTGAGAGTGATTTGATATTTGCAGGACTGATTGGGATGATTGATCCTGAAAGAAGTGAAGCCGCACAGGCTGTTCGTGTAGCTAAGTCTGCTGGAATTCGACCATTAATGATTACAGGGGACCATAGTGTAACTGCAGAAGCAATCGCAGTTAGGTTAGGTATTATTGAAAAGGGTGATGACGAGGCTGTTCTAACTGGTGCACAGTTAGATAAAATGTCGACTAAAGAATTCGATAAAAAAGTTAAGAATTATTCAGTCTATGCTCGTGTTTCACCAGAACACAAAGTAAGAATCGTTAAAGCATGGCAAAAGGCTGGTAAAGTTGTCGCCATGACAGGGGACGGAGTTAATGATGCACCAGCTTTGAAACAAGCAGATATTGGTGTCGGAATGGGTATTACAGGTACTGAAGTTTCAAAAGGTGCTTCCGACATGGTATTGGCCGATGATAACTTTGCAACAATCGTTGTAGCGGTCGAAGAAGGTAGAAAAGTCTTCTCTAATATTCAAAAGGCCATCCAGTATTTACTGGCAGCCAATTTGGGTGAGGTATTAACATTGTTCATTGCCACATTGTTGGCATGGGATACGATGCTTCCGATTCACTTATTGTGGATCAACTTGGTAACTGATACTTTCCCAGCGATTGCACTTGGTATGGAACCGGCTGAATCGAACTTAATGGATCATAAACCAAGAGGTAAGAAGTCTAACTTCTTCTCGGGTGGAGTATTGAGTAGTGTGGTATATCAAGGTATCCTTGAAGCCGCAACAGTATTACTTGTTTATGCCACAGCTATTTTTTGGCCAGTTCATTCAGGATATGACGCAATTCACGCTGATGCTTTGACGATGTCGTTTGCAACATTAGGCTTGATCCAATTGTTCCATGCCTTCAACGTTAAGTCAGTTCATCAGTCAATTTTCAAAGTTGGATTGTTTAAGAATAAGACCTTCAATTGGTCGATTCTCTTATCCCTTGTTATGATGATGGTCATCATAGTTGTACCTGGATTAAATGATGCCTTTAAAGTTGCACATTTGGATATTCACCAATGGTTGATAGTACTTGGATCATCATTTGCGATTATTCCAATTGTTGAAATAGTTAAGTTTGTTCAACGAAAATTCGGTAAAGCATAAAATATTTAATATTATGTAACAGAAATGTAATAAATAAGTCCACTAATTGTAATGATTAGTGGGCTTGTTTTGGTGTTAGGCTGTAATAGGTAATTAGAAAGTGGGGGGATTATTATTAGGAAAAGAAATATAGTTTTATTGGGGCTATTGATGGGCTTTTTTGCCTTTTTGTTCAATGGATATACGGTTGAAGCTGCGTCTTCAATCAACAATGATATCATCAACGGAAAAATTCAGCCGGCAACTATTCAATATAGAGAAGGTACTTTCAGCCATTGGAACGCATATGAAAATGGTGTTGGTAAGCCTGAAGGTGTAGTTGTTCATGAAACAGCAGATCCACATACTACAGCTAATGCTGAAAACGAGGCTTCTTATTTTAATAATAATTGGTCTACCATATATACATATGTTCATGCATTTGTAGATGATAAGGAAACAATCAATATTCATGATACAGATTATGGTGTTTGGGGAGCCGGACAAACAGCTAATGCTAAGTACGTGCAAGTTGAATTGTGTGAAGTTCACTCATATGCTGCATTCACTAAGTCATTATCAAATGATGCCTTCTATGTGGCTTCTAAATTGATTCAATATAATTTGCCTGATGTTCCAGGACAAACTGTAGTGTCACATGATCAAGTAAGTAAGATGTATAAAGAAACTGATCATACAGATCCAACTGGATACTTTGCTACTTGGGGTTATAGTATGGATCAATTCAATGAGTTGATCAGCTATTACTATAATAATCTCAAGAGCTCTGGCTCTGTTTATGGTGGTAATGGATCAAGTACAAATACTAATACTAATACTAATACTAATACTAATACCAATACTAACAAGAATGTTATTAATGTTAATAACTCAAATGGCTATTATGTACCTATCGTTGCATTCCAAAGTGACGGTTCTATTAAGACAGTAAGAAACCGTGCCTTGATGAATAATACTCCTTGGGTAACTGACAAGACTAAGGATTATAATGGAGTGACATATCATAGAGTCGCTACTAACGAATGGGTAAGCAGTGAATATATTGTATAAATTAGTTTGAAAAAAATAGACTCAACAAAATCTTAATTGATTTTGTTGAGTCTATTTTTCCTAATTATTATTTTTCATCAAAGACATCATCATCGTCTTCTATTTTCAACAAATGAGGTTTGCCATAATAATATCCTTGGCGAAGATCAATCTGTAATGAATCAGCTAACTTGTCATCTTCTGCGTTCTCAATTCCTTCAAGAATCAAGCGAAGATTATGTTCTTTAGCATAGTCACGCCAAAAAACAACTTTACTTTCAATGTCAGGATCTCTGAATTTTTCTTTGAAATTCTGTAAGGCAAACTTGATTTCTTTTGCCATAGGAACAAGTGGTTTGATGTGGTCTAACTTATTCTCTCCAGTGCCGACATCGTCTAGACTAAAGTCCATTCCATAATCGATGAATTGATTGATCAATGGAATCATCTCTTCGTTAGTCCATTTCTCATCACCAGGTTCCTCGGTTAACTCGACTACTAACTTGAGTGGACGTAGTTGAAGTTGAGACTTTATAATGGCCTTTCTTACTTCAGGATTCATTAGTTGTGTTCTGTTGATATTGACAGAAACAGAACCGATCTTAAGTGAAAGTCTCAAAGTAGTTGCCATTAACACTTCAGCCATTATGTGAGAAGGTATGTCTGAGAAGTGAAGTGGAGGACGCCAACCTTCTGGTGTTTTCTTCTTCATCAACAATTCATACCCGATAAGTGTATTTGTATATTTATTTAACTGTGGTTGGATGAAATATCTGTACATATGTTCCCCCTAAAATAATATCTATCATATATTATACAATAATGATCAATAATTATCGCCTAATGTAAGTTTCATGTCGTGATGCAGGATACCAGCTTCGGTATACTGATCACCAATGACTTTAAATCCAAGCTTTATATAGAACTCTTGGGCATGATCTTGAGCACCAAGAATAATATATTTATAATTATTGGAATTCTTTTTTATTTTTGTAATCATATCAGTTAATAAGTTTGTTGCCAAGTTTTTGTGCCTGTACTCTTTTAGAACGGCAACTCTTTGAATGTGTATACCATTGTCATCAGTCACAAAAAAACGCGCTGTGGCCACTGCTAAGCCATCACTATAAAGTGTTACATGCTCGCACTTATCTTCATCACTGATCTCAAGAGATTCGCTTACACCTTGTTCTTTAATGAAGACTTGTTTACGAATGTTTAAGCCATCTTGATAAGATTTTGAATTCAAATCAGTGGTATATTTAATTTCTTGCATAAATTGGCCAACTTTCAATATCGAATTATTGCTATTTTACTATTAATTAGATGATTTTTGTAGAATCATTTGAAATTCTGCCATATAATAATGGAATAATTTCAAAATTCCAAAAACGTATCCAGATTATGATAAATGAATTTATCTATTCTGATGGTCACTACCAATTGAATTAAATTATAATTCTCCATGAAAGTGAATACATTGAATGGACAATCTAGTAAACTTATATAGGTAAGTGTGATATTTTAATATCATAGGCTTTGGATAGATTTGGGTAAAAGTTATTACGATGTCCTATAGGGAGGCACATATTGAAAGTTATTATTGTCGGTTGTACACACGCCGGAACCGCTGCTGTTGAGCAGATTTTGAAGGATCATCCTGATACAGATGTCACTGTATATGAGCGTGAGGATAATATTTCATTCTTATCATGTGGGATTGCGTTGTATCTTGGTCGTATTGTAGATAATCTTGAGGAGATGTTCTATGCTGACCCAGATACTTTGGAGTCACTCGGAGCTAGCGTTAAGATGCAACATAGTGTTGAGAGTATTGATGCTAAAAGTAAATCAATGGTTATTAAAGATCTTACTACTGGTAAGGAATTCACTGACAGTTACGATAAGCTTATCATGACGACTGGTTCTGTTGTAAGTACTCCAAATATGCAAGGAATCAACAATCCTCGTATTTTGTTCTGCAAGAATTATGAACAAGCTAAGACTATTTATGAATCAGCTAAGAATTTCCAAAGTATCGCTATTGTTGGTGGTGGATATGTTGGTGTTGAATTGGCTGAAAGCTACGCTAATACCGTACATGAAGTTACGCTTATTCAATCAGGTGGCCAGATTCTAAAGAATTATGTCGATAAGCCATTGTCTGATAAGATCATTGGTTTATTAAAGGAGCACTATGTTAACGTTTATCTAAATGAACGTGTACAAAGTTTTGAAGATGGTAAGGAACTTACTATTAATACAGACAAGGGTACACATAAGGCTGACTTAGTTATCATGTGTACAGGATTTGATGCTAATACTGGTCTATTAAAGGGACAAGTTGATATGGATGATCGCAATGCTTTGATCATTAATGACTATGTTCAAACATCAGATCCAGATATTTACTCAGCTGGGGATGCTTGTGCTGTTAACTTTAATCCAACACAAAAGCCACTATATATTCCTCTAGCATCTAATGCAGTTCGTCAAGGTGCTTTAGCAGGTAAGAATGTCTTTGGCGATATCCAAAAGTACATGGGAACACAAGGTTCAACAGGTATGGAGCTATTTGAACATACTTTGGCTTCAACAGGTATCACGTTACATAATGCCTTAAGTGCTGGACTCAACGCTGATCAAGTTGAGTATCATGCTAATTATCGTCCAGACTTTATGCCAACCAACGCCTTGATCCAGATATTCTTAGTTTATGATAAGGATTCTCGTAAGATATTGGGTGCTCAATTATTCAGTAAGCATGAAGTAGCTCAATCCGCTAATGCAGTCTCGATAGCAATTCAAAATAACAATACAATTGATGATCTAGCTTTTGTTGATATGTTGTTCCAACCAAACTATGATAATCCTTGGAATTATCTTAATTTGGTAGCTCAAATGGCAATTGATAAACTTGATTATGAAGTTGCAAAATAAAAATAAGTACAAAAAAACCTCCTGGAATGGCAAAATTTCAGGAGGTTTTTTACATAGGGGATAATTCTTAAAACTGTGGGGGATATTTCAATAAATTGTACCGTTATCCACGTTTGTTAGGGAGGAGCCTTTCGACGGAAAGTAAATCCAACGTGAATAACATTGTTGAGTATACCAATATTATTTAAGGACCTCCTTTTTTTCGAGAATGTTCTCTCTTTATGCCATGATTATATCAGGAATATACTCATTTCACAATATGTAAATGGCCGTGAAAATATTATTCACAACTAGTAACAACTAATATGACTGATACAACAATGAATATGTGAATAAAAAAACTGAAAAATACTCTTTTTTAACTTCACAAGAGAATATTTTTCAGTAAATATAATTATTAACCATACCAATTCGACTCATCGAGCTCTAAAGCATCTTCAATGGACCACCATCGATACCCTTAGTAAGTGTCATTTCGGTCTTTGGATCAATGTTAGTTTCAGAAGTTAATATGTAAAAGAGGTGACGTTTCAAATCGTCTTCTTCCATTTTTGACTTTAAGTGCCAAGCGTCATGTAGACCGTTGCTTGAAATTGTACCTAATTTGTCTATGCCTTTTAAGTTCTTAGGATCAATTAAGTTCTCAGGGGATGTCTTTATCTCAATGAAGTAGTTAGTGTACCAATCAAAAAATTTCAAAAATTCTTGCATGGGTTCCTCCATAAATGCTTTGATACTACTATCATAGGTTACTTTGAGTCATTTTGATATATTTTTGGGCAAAATAAAAAGTCGAAAGCGAAAGCTTTCGACTTTTAAATTATCAATCAGACTAGATTGAAGGTGTACCGAACCATTGGATACGTTCTTTAGTTGTATCTGTAATAGCTTTTGTACCAGGTGCAAGTAACTTACGAGGATCGTAACCTTTAGCATCGATATCTTGATCATGACCAGCTTCGATATATTCACGTGTTGCTTTGGCAAATGATAATTGTAATTCAGTATTAACATTAACCTTTGAAATACCCATTGAGATAGCCTTAATGATTTGTTCCTTAGGGATACCTGAACCACCATGAAGAACAAGTGGTGTTGAGATTTCAGCAGCAAGTTCTTGTAGACGGTCAAAGCTTAAGCCTTTCCAGTTGTCAGGGTAAACACCGTGAATGTTACCAATACCAACAGCAAGGTAGTCAACGCCAGTAGCGTTAAGTGTCTTAGCTTCTTCAACATCAGCTAATTCACCAAGACCAGTAATACCATCTTCAGTACCACCAATTGAGCCAACTTCGGCTTCAACAGAAATACCTTTAGCATGTGCTAATTTAACGATTTCCTTTGTCTTTTCAAGGTTTTCGTCAAATGGCAAGTCATGGCCATCAAACATAACAGAGTTGTAACCAACTTCGATACATTCCTTGGCAGCTTCATAGTTACCATGATCCAAGTGCATAATAACTGGAACTGTGATACCCATAGCTTTGATTGTGTCTTGTACTAGGTGTAAGCAAAGTTCGTAGCCACCCATGTACTTAGCAGCACCCATTGATGTTTGAACCAAGACAGGTGTGTTTGTTTCTTGAGCTGCAGCTAAAATAGCGCGAGTCCATTCCAAGTCGTTGATGTTAAATGCACCAACAGCGTATTTGCCTTTACGGGCGTTGTTGAAAATTTCGTTACCGTTTGTTAAAACCATCGATAATCCTCCAATAAATTCATCTTTGAATACAATAGTCATTTTAACTCAAAACGTGGGTAATTAATATGTTTTTTGCAAAAGTATTTACATGAACGGAACTTGATCGGTACTAAAATAGACCAGAAAAGCTATTACATAAAGGATTACCAGCCCTAAAAGAATAAACCACCAATATTTCTTGGTGTCAGATTTCATGAACGTATTGTAAATTGCCATTACAAGAAAAAAGGCGAGTAGGGTTGTGAGAATGCTGATTAGTATAAGTAAAGGTATGTTTATCATCATGAAACCCATTATAGCAAGTTTTTCAGAAAATTATTCATAATAATCGTAATTAATGTTTACTATATAAAATTGCGTTATTCTGATATAATTTAGAGGTTATTGAGGTGATTAATTTGAAAAAAATCAAAGTTATGACAGTCTTTGGCACAAGACCAGAGGCGATAAAAATGGCACCATTGGTTTTGAAGTTAAAACAAAATAGTGATCGTTTTGAGACAATCACAGTAGTTACGGCCCAACACCGTGAGATGTTGGACTCTGTTCTTGAGATATTCAAAATCACACCAGATTATGATTTGAATATTATGAAAGAACGCCAAACACTTAGTGGAATCACTGGTTTGGTATTAAAGGAACTAGATGGTATTATCGAAAAGGAAAAGCCTGATATCGTGTTGGTACATGGCGATACAACAACGACATTCAGTGCAGCTCTTTCAGCATTTTACCATCAGACAAGTATCGGCCACGTTGAAGCTGGACTTAGAACTTGGAATAAATATTCTCCATGGCCAGAAGAGATGAATCGTCAAATGACAGATGATTTGGCTGATTTGTACTTCGCTCCAACAAGTGAGAGCAAGGCTAACTTATTAAAAGAAAACCATAAAGAAGACAATATTTTCGTTACTGGTAATACAGCAATCGATGCATTACGTAGTACAGTTCATCAAGATTACCATCATGATATCTTAGATATTATTGATCCTAATAAGAAGATGATACTAATCACAATGCATCGTCGTGAGAATCAAGGCGAACCAATGAAACAAGTCTTCCATGCTATGAAGCGAGTTGTTGAAAAGCATGATGACATTGAATTGATCTATCCAGTTCATTTGAATCCAGTTGTTCAAAAAACTGCCAAAGATATTCTTGGCGATGTAGAACGTGTTCATTTGATCGATCCATTAGACGTCGTTGACTTCCACAATCTAGCTTCAAAGAGTTACTTCATCATGACCGATTCCGGTGGTGTTCAAGAAGAAGCACCATCTCTTGGTAAACCAGTATTGGTATTACGTGATACCACAGAACGCCCAGAAGGCGTAGAGGCTGGTACTTTGAAGTTAGTCGGTACCGATTCTGATGTAGTTGAACGTGAAATGAGTCGTTTGATCGAAGATAAGGCCGAGTATGATTGCATGGCAAATGCCAAGAACCCTTACGGTGATGGTAAAGCATCTGATAGAATTCTAGATTCTATTAGCTATCATTTTGGACAAACTAAAGATGTACCGGAAGAATTCGAATAGAGCGAGACAAAACACGGGAATTTCCGAGCATTAACCTAAATAATTTCGGTATTCACGAAAGTGAATATCGGAATTATTTTTGTTAAGCGGAAGAAATTGTGTTTTGTCTCGCGTTTCAGCAAGTTTGAGGGATAAGAAAGACAATCTCGAACTTACTAAAGAGTTAAATAAAGTTAAGCGGAAGAAATTGCATTTTGGCACACGTTCAGCAAGTTTGAATTTTTTACTATATGAAGTAATAATATGTTTTAGGAGGAGTTATATATGATTTGGTTATGGACACATTTGATTACATGGCTGGTAATGGCCACTTTAGTTTTACTAGTATTATTCACTGATTCTAATACCAAAATCTACGAAATGATTACTAGAGTTTTGTATATAGTAGCCATTGTAAGTGGAATATTCTTGTTTGGTCATGCGTGGTCGAACAACCCTGTTTTGTTAATAGTAAAAGTTATTATTGCGATTGCGTTCATTGCAGCAATCGAGATTTCATTTGCTAAAAAGAATCAAGGAAAGCTGAATATGACTATGGTTACAGTAGTGATATTGTTGTGTCTTGTTGTAGGAATATTAGGAATTATTTTAGCTGGTGGAGTTCCAACGATTCACTAGTACACTAAGTTAGATAGATAAAAAAAGAGGCTGAAAAATTATTTCAGTCTCTTTTTGTGCGATATTTTTTGAAACGTTCAAGTAGGTGACGGTTCTTATAATTAAATATCCATTTGGATGAAAAGTAGTTGAATAATCCTACTAATAATTGATCAATAGCTTTGATTATTAAATTATTAACTGGAAGGAAGAATACGGCTACTATCATAAAGAAGTTATCAAATAATAGTGAAAGTATTCTGGAGACCATAAAGACAGAGCCCTCTTTGATCAGCTTTTTATAGCTACTTACTTCTGTTTTAAATACATAGAACTTGGTCATAAAAAATGAGAATACGTTTGATATGAACCAAGCGATAGTATTAGCTATCCACAAAGTAATATTGAAGTTATTGTGTGATAGGTTAAATATTGCAATATTTAGGAGTGACGCTAGGAAACCAAATAAACAATACACCAAAAAGTCGCGATGCTTTCTGAGAAAATCCATAATTAGTCATCCATTTCTTTAGCTTTGGCTACCAATTCTTCAGCGAATTTATCAAGGTGATCGATGTCATCTTGTTCTGGATCCAATTCAACTCTCACTGGTTCGGCTCCTTTGGTTGCACCAACTTGTTCAAAGATAGTTGAGAATTCATCGACTGCGCGACAAAAATCCTCGTAGAAATGATCCCCTGAGCCACAAGTTCCATAAACTTTACCATTCAAGTCAAGATCTTGCATATCATCATAAAAATCGAGTGCTTCCTCAGGCACGACTCCTTGATCATATGTGTAACTAGCAACTACACAGATATCAGTGTCCTCAAAGTCGGAGGCGTCAGTTTGTGAGACCTCACTCATATCTACATCCATCCCCAAGTCCTCAAACTTTTCTGTTAGAACGTATGCGATATCCTCATCATTACCTGTGATACTTGCGTAAACGATTTTTACTTTTGTCATTTGACTGCCTCTCATTTTTCAATCTTGAGATATTATAGCAAAAATAGACAACTATCTAAATGGATAACCGTGACAATGTTATAATATTAATGACTTTATTTTTTTGAAGGGATATGCAAAAGTTGATTACATTAAAATCTGCACGAGAAATAGAAGGTATGAGAAAGTCGGGAGAACTATTAGCCAACGTTCATATCGGATTACGAGATATTATCAAACCAGGAATTTCTTCAATGGAGATTGAAGACTTTGCTGATAAATATATAACTGAACATGGTGGGAGACCATCTGAAAAGGGCTTTGAGGGATATAAGTATGCAACTTGTGTCTGTGTTAACGACGAAGTTGCCCATGGTATTCCAAGAAAAGGCTTGATCTTGAAGAGTGGGGATGTCTTAAAAGTAGACATGACCGTTAACTTAGATGGATATGAGAGTGATTCTTGCTGGACATATGCTGTTGGTGAATTATCCGAGGAAGATAAGCACTTGATGGATGTTACACACAAGGCATTGTACTTAGGTATTGACCAAGCTGTAATTGGCAATCGTTTGGGAGATATTGGTTACGCTATTCAACATTATGTTGAAGATGAACAACACATGGGAGATGTTCGTGACTTAATAGGCCATGGTATTCAGCCTACAATGCACGAAGCTCCAAATGTTCCACACTATGGTGAACCAGGTCAAGGACTTCGTTTACGTGAAGGTATGACAATCACTATTGAACCAATGGTCAACCTTGGAACATGGGAGATCTCAGACAAGTTTGTTAAAGCAGACGGCTGGGAATACTTTGTTTCAGCTGATGGATCTGATTCAGCACAATATGAACATACAATTGCTATTACAAAAGACGGCCCTAAGATTTTGACATCACAAGATCCAGAGTTCGACGCTAAATATCTATTGAAATAATGGTGGGGTAAATGGACGAAAATAAGAACAAATCAATACCCATATTTAAACAACCCATTTCCCGAACCCAAAAATTGATTGGGTTTATAAAATGTGTTGCTCAAGCTGTGGGTGATGCTAATATTCCAATGGCTTCAAAGGCCGTTACTTATTATCTTTTGTTGTCTTTGTTTCCGGCCTTCATTATTGTTGGAAATTTAATTCCATTATTACGCTTAGATAGGCCAACTGTGGTTTCTTACATTGAATTTATCTTACCGGAGAATTTGCACGAGTATTTCATACCAGTAATTGAGAAGGTTATAACTAGCTCTAACACGGGGATTTTGTCAGCTGGTATTGTTGTTGCCTTATGGGCCATTTCTCGAGGCCTTAATACGGCACAATTGTCGATGAATCAAGCCTATGGATTAGACATCAATAGTTTATTTGCAAATCAGACTTTTTTGAACTATATAATAAGACGTGCCTTGGCATTTATCATGACGTTTTTCTTGATCGTGATTGCTGTGGTAGTTATTATAGCGTTCACTTTTGGTCAGATATTCTTGAATTGGTTAATAAGTTTAATTGAACTTCAGGCACTACAAACCGTCTTGGATGAATTTATGAGATGGAAATGGCCGTTAGCTATTGTTATAATATTCTTGATTGTTTTTGCTTTATTTTATTTTTTACCTAATGTCCATCTGAAGCTTCACTATATACTTTTGGGCTCGATTATCGCTACAACAGGCATGCTCGCGTTATCTCAAATTTTTTCTTACTACTTAAAGTATTTTGGATCAGCTTGGGATAATTATGGAACTATTGGAGCCATCATTATTTTCCTTTTATGGATTAATATGTCGGTGACAATATTTTTGTTTGGGAATGCTGTGAACGTTGGATTTGCGGAAGCTAGTCAGGGTCCATATTTGCGTAAAAACACTGGGCGTTTGAGTACGTACTTGAAGTTGCATGAAATAAATAAAGGATAGGGGATGCCTTATCTGTATATTAAAGGAGATCAGTAATGAAAGTAAGAAAAGCTATTATTCCAGCAGCAGGATTGGGTACAAGATTTTTACCAGCTACAAAGGCACTTGCCAAAGAGATGTTACCAATTGTTGATAAGCCAACAATTCAATTCATCGTTGAAGAGGCTAAGGCATCAGGTATCGAAGATATCTTGATTATCACTGGTAAGAATAAGCGTTCCATCGAAGACCATTTTGATGCCGCACCTGAGCTAGAACAAAACTTGGAATCAAAGAACAAGACAGATCTACTAAAAATAGTTCAAGGAACAACTGACTTAGGTGTCAATTTGTACTATAGTAGACAAGCTCATCCAAATGGCTTGGGTGATGCTGTTGAACAAGCACAATCATTTATTTCAGGTGAACCATTCGTTGTCATGCTGGGTGATGATCTGATGACTGACAAGATCCCATTGACTAAGCAATTGATCAATGATTATGAGAAGACACATGCTTCAACAATCGCTGTTATGAAAGTTCCTGAAAAAGATGTTTCAAAATATGGTGTAATCGAACCAGATGGAGAACATGCTCCAGGACTATACAATGTTAAGAACTTTGTTGAAAAGCCAAGTGTTGAGGAAGCACCAAGTAATCTAGCTATTATTGGTCGTTATCTATTAACTCCTGAGATTTTTGATCTATTAAGAACTCAAAAACCAGGTGCTGGTAACGAAATCCAACTAACTGATGCAATTGATCGTATGAATAAGATCCAACGTGTATTTGCACATGAATTCAAAGGTCAAAGATACGATGTCGGTAATAAATTTGGATATGTTAAGACAAATATTGAATACGGATTAACTCATCCAGAAGTTAAGGATGAACTTAAAAAATATATTTTAGATTTAAGCAAGAAACTTCAAGCCGAAGATAATAAAGGCAAGAAGCCTACTAAGTAGTTAACCTAATAAAATACGATCATCGCTGACTCTGAATCCAAAGAGTTGGTGATGATCTTTTTTTGTGTCAAAAAATATGGGCAGTTCATAATATTCTTTTTTATTAATAAGTAAAAGAAATTCCCAGTTTTTAATACCGTTTAATTTACTTGAAGTCTTCAAATAAACACCGCTTGATTCTATCTCAAGATCTACGACGGAGTAGTTTTGTTTGTTATCTTCAATAAATATTCGATTATTTCTGTTAAAATCATTTAACAATAAGATTAAATCAATGATTCGCATAAGTTAAACTCCATAGTTTTTGATTGTAATTATTTATCAGTTAAATTACTATTAAGTCTTAGAGTAATTCTACCAAATATGAGAGGGTACTAAAAAATGAATCCAGTTGTAATTATAGATGCAAAAAGAACTGCAATTGGCAAGTTCCGTGGTGAATTTGCTGACGTTTCAGCAGTTGAATTAGGAACGCAGTTAGTAAAAAAAATGCTAAAGAAAAATAAGATCGATCCAAAATCTGTCGATCAGTTCATTTTTGGTAATGTATACCAAGCAGGAGCTGGGCAAAACCCCGCTAGACAAGTCGCACTCAACGCTTTGGGTAGTGTTGAATCCACAGCAATGACGATCAACCAAGTCTGCGGTTCAGGCTTGAAGGCTATCCATGAAGCTACAAACGCATTACTTTTGGGTGATGCAGAGATCATCGTGGCAGGTGGTATTGAAAGCATGTCAAATGCTCCCTTTTACGCCAAACGTGTTGGTAAATTGGAAGCCAGTGAGAATAAGGGTGATACTTTATTCCGCGATGGTTTATGGGATGCCTTTAATAATCAACATATGGGTATTACAGCCGAAAATGTAGCCCAAAAATATGCGGTAACTAGACAGCAACAAGATCAATTCGCCTATGCTTCACAACAAAAGGCCGCTTCATCAATTGATGAATTATCAAAAGAAATTATCCCTATTGATGTAGATGGTGAAGAGATCACTAAAGATGAGTCAATCAGGCCCAATACCACTTTGAAGAAAATGTCAGAATTAAAACCAGCTTTTGAGGAGAATGGAACTGTCACAGCAGGTAATTCATCTCCACTAAACGATGGTGCCGCTGCTTTGATCATGATGAGAAAAGACTTGGCCGATAGTTTAGGATTAGATTATATTGCTGAGATCACTGGCTATACCGAAGTAGGAATCAATCCTAACTTCATGGGATATGCACCATATTTTGCAATTAAGAAGTATGCTGAAAAGTTCAAGGTAGACTTAGATGATATTGATTTATATGAAATAAATGAAGCTTTTGCATCACAGGCCTTTGCTGTGACTCGTGACCTCAATCTTCCAGCTAAAAAAGTGAATATCTATGGTGGCGGAATTGCTTTGGGTCATCCACTTGGTGCAACCGGTGCTAGATTAATTGTCTCACTGATCAATGCATTACAAAATACTAATCAACAAACAGGTATCGCTTCGTTGTGCATTGGTGGCGGAATGGGTATGGCACTAGGAATAAAATTGCCATGAAATTATACGAAATGTCCGATGACCAACGCATCCAATATCTAGTTAATAATAACTATATCGACTTGGAGCAAGCACTTTTATTAAAGTCACGAAATCCCTTATCTAGAGATTTATCTGATAGCTTGAGTGAGAATCAAGTTGGTCTATTTGGTTTGCCTTATGGATTTGCGAGTGATTTTTTGATCAACGGCAAGGACTATCTGGTACCTATGTCTATTGAAGAGCCTTCAGTTATCGCTGCGGCTTCAAATGGAGCGAAACGAATCAAAAATAGTGGCGGATTTACGGTCACATCAAGTCAACACATTGTGTATGGCCAAATTGTCTTGGAGAATACGTCAAATACGCTAGATATTCTGGAGAGCAAACGGGATGAAATACTACAAATAATTGATAATGCTCATCCCAGTTTAATAAAACGTGGTGGCGGTAGTCGTTCACTAGAATTCATTGATTATGGAGATATGCTAGAAATAGAAATAGGCATTGATACAGTGGATGCAATGGGAGCTAATCTAGTTAATACTATTCTTGAAGTAACGAGCTCTGAGGTATCCAAAATGACCTCGTGTGACGTATTATGTAGTATCTTGTCCAATAGTGGAGCTGGTCAAGTAGTTGAAGTACAAGCTGATGTATCATTTGACCAATTAGCTACTAAACAAATGTCTGGTAGTGAAGTTGCTGACAGGATCATACGGTTGAATAAATTTGCCAAAAGATCGATCAAACGTGCTGTCACTCACAATAAAGGCATTATGAACGGAATCGATGCTGTCGTAGTCGCTAGTGGGAATGACTTCCGTGCTCAAGAGGCCGCAAGTCATGAGTTCGCATCACAAAGTGGCAAGTATCAACCCTTAAGTGAGTGGAAGCTAGTCGATGATCATCTGCATGGTAGTTTAACGATTCCAATCGAGGTTGGAAGTGTTGGTGGAGCAGTCAGCTCAATGCCCATGGCACAACTTAGTTTGTCTATAATGAAAATAAAAAATAGCCAAGAATTACGTTTTGTGATTGGCTCAGTGGGTTTAGCCAACAACTTATCTGCACTAAGAGCACTAGTTACAACGGGAATACAGGCTGGTCATATGAGCCTTCAAAGTAAGTCTTTGGCTATTTCTGCTGGAGCTATTGGAGAAGAGATCGAAAAAGTAGCCACTGAATTAAATAAACAGAAGAATTATTCACTTGCTAATGCAAAAAAGATTCTTAAAGAATTGAGGAATTAATAATGGATATTGGTATTGATAGACTTGGTTTTTATGTACCCCAAAAATATATTGATTTAGTTGAATTGGCGAATGAACGTGATGTTGATCCAAATAAATTCACAATTGGAATTGGACAGAGTAAACAAGCGGTACCTGATTTATATCAAGATGCTGTGACTATGGCACTTGAGTCTGCAGATCAAGTAGTAAATGAGGACAACCGAGAAGATATTGGTTTGGTGATTGTTGGAACAGAGAGTAGTGTTGATGAATCAAAGGCTAGTGCTACTTATTTGGTTGATCTGTTAGATCTTCCAGAAGATGTTAGAGCCTTTGAGATTAAAGAGGCCTGCTATGGCGCTACTGCAGGATTACAAATGGCATATAATTTTGTTGCCATGAATCCAGATAAAAAAGCTCTAGTCGTTGCCAGTGACATTGCACGCTATGGCATCAATACTCCCGGTGAAGTCACTCAAGGTGCTGGTTCTGTGGCAATGTTGATCAGTAAAGATCCACATATTTTAAAACTTGATAATAAGTCAGTTTATATGACACGTAACGTTGGTGATTTCTGGCGTCCAGTATTTTCTAAAACCGCCTTTGCTCGTGGCAAGTATTCAAACGAAGTGTATGTCGACTTTTTCAAAACGCTTTGGGAAAAATTCCAGACTAAGTATGATATGACTGTCCAAGATTTTGATACGATGTTATTTCATATTCCTTACACTAAGATGGGACTTAAGGCACTACGTACATTGGATGGGAATATTCCTGATGCTAAATATAAAGAGTTGGAAGAACATTATCAATCAAGTATTGAGATCAGTCGTAACGTTGGTAATCTGTATACCGGTTCATTGTATTTGGGATTGATATCTTATTTGATCAATGGGGATGTTAAACCAAATGAACATCTAATGTTATTCAGTTACGGATCAGGTGCTGTTGGTGAAATATATAGTGCAGAAATCAAGTCTGATTATAAAAAGTATTTGGATATTGAATATATTAAGAAAGAATTAAATGATAGAAAAAAAATAAGTATTTCTGATTATGAAGATATTTTTGAAAAAGAAGTCGAAAACGGCGATGTGACAGCAATCTCTGATGTTCATGACAAGTTTTATTTAAGTGAAATCAAAGAAAATGAAAGACTCTATAAAAAGTTAGAGTAAAATGTTGCAAACGATTACATTAGATGGTATATTAAAGACGTGGTAAAGATGAAATGCCTGGAACTGTAGCCCTAAAAGATTTGATGCTAATTAAAAATTTTTAACTGTTTCCGTTAGGAGGCTGGTAGGATTAATAAAGAGCAACGAAGAATTAGAGTAGTACGGTTCAACGGCATTTTGGGACTAGCAACAAAAGTTAATATAAAATCGACTTAAATTTAGTAGTCGCGCAAGCTCAATACATGATTTGCTAGGATCCTTAGTTGAACAACAAGTGTTAGTAGTAAGATTTGTTTTACGGTAGCAAGATTCAGATTCAGGTTTATGTGAAAGTACATGGTACATAAGTATTACATGATAAATTAAGAAGTTGATGAAAACTACAGTGGATTTCATCTTACCACTTCAAATGAATTTGACCCCGTCAGTTGGACGGGGTCTTTTTCTTTGCTCTATTTAGATTTTAGGTAATATGTGAGTCATATGATAGAATTAAATTGGATTAAATAAAGGCAGAGGAGCATTAATATGAAGAAAAGAATAATGGCTATTGTTTTTGCAATGGCAATGATTCCAACTAATATAGGTGTAGTACAAGCCTCCAGTGAAACTAATTCAACTACTGGTAATATGTGTCGTACTAATACTAGGGATAATATGAGAAGTAATCATATGAATTTAGCCAAGTATGATGGGAAAGATGTAGTTATAGTTGAAAATGATCCTAAATCTGACAGTAGAACTGTTGGATTATATAAAAAGGAAAATGGCAAGCTAGTTTATACTGGCAAGAGAGTCAATCAGGTAAAGGGGAAGTCTATGCAACTATGGAAGGCTGATAAGGTCAGCATTAATGGTAAGACTTGTTGGCAAATTGGTGATAATCTTTACTTGAAATCTTCACGTGTTGCAAAAATTAATATGGATAAAATGAAGGGATATGGACAAGAGGCTAGTAACTTTGGTAATTATCCAGAGACTAATACAGCTTCTGAAAGTGACACTGTTCATGTTAACAATTTGAATGGAGATTATGTACCAGTGATGACTCTTCAAAAGGATGGATCATTCGCTGAGTCGATTAATCGAAGTCTTGAAAATGATACTGATTGGCAAACTGATAAGGTTAGAAAATATAACGGTAATATTTATTGCCGTGTTGCTAGTAATGAATGGGTTAATGCTACGGATTATGTTGTTACGGAATAAATTTAATTGAATTTTTGAGTACAAAAATAGCGCTACTATCAGGGAGGAAAGGGCGCTTTTTGTTTGTTTATTATTTTGAAATGAGCTGCAAAGCGACAAACCTCTGCGCTTACTACGAATAATAAATGCACTAACTTCGTTAGCACAATTATTAATCTAGGTAATGCTCAAGGTTTACCCGTCACTTTTCCGCTCTCTGGTTGAAACGAGCTGCAAAGGCCAGATTCCTGCGCCTGCTACGAATAAGAACTGCATCGCTTCGCGCTACATTCCTTATTCTAGGCAGTGCTCAGAATCTCCCGGCCTTTTCCGCTCTCTGGTTTAGCCTAGCACTTCAACTGTAACGTTTTGGCGTCCGAATGATAATGCTTGTGAGTTAGGCATAGCAATGTCCAATTGGTTAGGGTTGCTGTATGCGAATGAGCCTGTGTCATTAACTACACGATCGTAAACTGTACCATTACTTGCTGTGATTCTTAAGTGTGTGCCTTTTGGATATTTTGATAGGTTGGCGGCAACTCCGCTGTAACCCATGTTTGATCCAAGTACTGCTGGGTCATATGCTGTGGCGTTCATTGTAATTGTTTCTTTAACATTGTCATCTGACATGTATTTACCATTGATCCATTGGCTTCCACCTAAGTCATACCAAACTTGACCAGATGCATCAGTTGTTTGGGCATAAACTGTGTAACCTGAACCACCGGCAACTGTATTACCAGTGAAATAGCCACCATTTGCTGAACTGTAAAGATTTACACTACCACTGGCACTAACGTACATCATCTTGTTAACTGATGTTGTAGGTGCTGTTGTTGAGATATCTGAAGAATTGATCCATTGATTCTTACCAACGGCATAATAAACTGTGCCATCAATGTTAGCTGTTTTACTAATAGCCCATGCAGTGTTATCAGCAAGTCTATTACCTGTATCACCAACAGCACCGTTTGAGTTAGGTGTTGTATAAATTGCAGCGCCATTAGCGTTTTTAATATAAATTACACCTGATGTTGATTCATATGAAACTGTAGCAGCTTGAACTACTGAAGTTGAGCCCAATGTTACAAGTGCAAGTGAAGCAACTGTTAGTACTGATGCAGCGATATTTTTGATTTTCATTATAAGATATATCCCCCGTAGAATATGTATGTTTATTTTTTTTATATTTATGAGTATCAATTAACCTGGCAGTTAGTTGTATACTCCAATTTTTTCTAACCGAGAAATATCATATAACGTATGGTACAAAAAAAGTTGAATATAACCTAAACGTAAATTAGGTATAATCCAACTGTAAAGTTCATGTAACACTATTGAAACATTAGAGATACTTTTTAACTTCAACTAGAAGTTTGTCGACAGTGTTGATAACAATACCATTCATCTTAATAAGACCGATGGTGTAGTTATTGATGTAGCCAAACGGATTCTCACCGATACCTTTGACAGCTTCAAGTTTTTGGGGATTGTTGAAGCCATGTTGACGCAAATCAGTCCATAGTCCAACAATAGGAATTTCTTTACCAAAGGCCAATCCGATCTCAGTTGCAACACCGTCATCCATAGTATCACCATCTAACACAGCAACTATTAAATCAGATGAAAGAAGCTCTTTGTTATCTTCTTGAGCAATTTTGATTGAGTCAGCGTAGTTCATCTTGTCGTTTATATCGCCATTTTCTTGAGGCAGATATATTTCAATGTCACTAGACATGTCACGTAACTTTTTAACCACCATGTCATTGTACATACGATCGGCTTCTGAAAATAACCCGTTAGCAAAATAAATCTTCATTTAAAAATCCTTCTCTCATGTATATTATGATTAGTTTAGCATGAAAGACTTATTTATTTAAAGCTAATCAAAATAAACGAATCCTTTTCTTGGAACTTGGCGTTGGACGTATGACTCCAATGTTTATCCAACAACCATTTTGGAATTTGACATTTAATTTACCACAAGCTTCCTAATGTTAATATAAATCCCAAAGATGCTTTAACGCATCCCAAAATTGAGGACAGGTCATTAGTGATTCATGATGATATTAATACTGTGCTTGCTGACATTGTTGGAAGCGAAAGTGAAATATACAAATAGGGGAACCAGCAATTTGCTGGTTCTCCTATTTTTACTATTCTGTATTTAAAATTGATATATTAAAATATCGTTTTACCAGTTAGAACATTAAAGTGATAACTTATCACAAATACATCATTTTTTAGTAAGAATATAATTAATGTTTAGTAGAGTATTGATTTTTTTCATAAAAGAGGCAAACTAATATTGTAAACGTTTTTATAAATAGAGTGATGGAGGGAAAACTATGAAACTAGGAATAATTTTGGAAACAAAAGAGGCTGAGAAGTCGTGGAATGCTTTTAGATTTGCTATTGCGGCTTTAAAAAAAGGAAATAGCGTGAAGATGTTCTTATTAGGAGAGGCTGTAGAGTGTGAGAATATTGAAGATAAAGAACATGATACCCCTACTTTAATGAAGGAATATAAGGCTAACGGTGGAGAGATTCTTGCTTGTGGTACTTGTATAAAGGCAAGACATCTGGAAGATACAACTAGTTGTCCAATATCAACAATGAACGATTGTGTTGATATTGTTGAATGGTCAGATAAAATGGTTACATTTTAAGATTTTTAAAAATTATCCAGGGGGATATATTAATGAAAAAGTTTAGGAAATCTTTATTAGTAATTGTTACTTTGATTTTATCCATTTCTGCTTTTACGCTTTTTACTAACGAAACAACTGTTAGTGCAAAATCGTATTACGCTCAAAAGGATGATACAGAGAAGACTGAGGGACCACGTGTTTTTGTCAGTCCACATTGGGTAAACAAAGTGGTAAACAAGAAAACTGACGTAAAGGATTATAAAATTTTTGAGGCATCATATGGTAACGATAGTAAGTTCAAAAAAGGTCATATACCTGGCGCCATTCATATAAATACTAATTCTGTTGAATCAGAGAAAAATGAATGGAATCTTGTATCTGCAAATAAGATCAAAAAATTATTATTAAAAAATGGTGTTACAAGTAATACTACTTTGATTGTATATTCTACAGATATAAATGCGGCATCTCGTGTTGCATTTGCTGCATTTTGGACAGGAGTTAACAATATAAAAGTTGTTGATGGCGGATACAATGGCTGGAAACAATCAGATTATAAAATTCAAAAAGGCAAATCTAAGAGTGTTAAAGCAGCAGCTGACTTTGGTACAGACGTACCTGCCAATGCAAAATATGAAATTAAAACACCTGCTAACTTTTTGGCACAACAAAAAGACGATCCTAATGTCATTTTAGCAAGTACACGTTCATGGAAAGAATTTACTGGTAAAACTAGCGGTTATTCTTATATCAAAGAAAAAGGTGAACCAAAGGGTGCAGTTTATGCTAAAACAAGTAAAACTAGTGCAGATTCAGCATATTTATTGAATAAGAACGGAACTGTAAAATCCATTAGTCAGATTGCACCAACATGGAAGAAATGGGGAATTGAGCCTACAAGTAACATTGATTTCTACTGTGGTACAGGTTGGCGCGCAACAACAGCATTTTTCATTGCCTATCAAGGTGGATGGAAGAATGTCCATGTTTATGATGGTGGTTGGTATGCCTGGAATAAAGCTCATAAGAAAGATCCATCTAAATACCAAGTACAAGTAGGTAGTCCACGTTCTAAAAATGTTAAAATTTTGAACTAAAGCTTCTATTATCAATGAGTTGTTAGTTATAGGTAGTAAAAAATGAGGGGTAAAAAAATGAAAAATAAACGAATTTTCTTTGGAATTTTAATGGGATTTTTATTGATGGTTGGCATGACATTTGCTGCACCAACTGAGAGTCAAGCTGCTGCAAAATCTTCAACTGCTGGATTAACGTCCAGCAAGCCAATTAAATATAATAAGAAGAAAAAAGAAATCACAATTCTTACAACTGTTAATGGAACTTATTTTACACAACCAACAAGACATGTAATTGTTAATGTAGATGGTTCTAATGGAAATAAGTCATTGTTGAAGACTAACGCTACACCCAAAGAATTTTATAATGATCTAAAAAAAGTTGGTGCTAAGGCAGGTAACAATTTAACAAAGGATTCTAAAGCCGGAAAGAAGGTCAAGGGAACTAAATTATCTGTTTATTTTGTAATTAATGGTAAGAGAGTCAAGGCAGAAAAGGCTGTTCAAGTTAATAAAAAGAATGTTAAAAATCTTGATTTCAGATTTGGTGGAAATATGAAGACTAATAACAAAATGAAAACAGGTTGTGTCCTTTGCTTTGATAGTTGTCCAGTAGGTATTGCTTCTGGTGCAAAATATGGTTTCCAATATGGAGAACACTTCACGGGTAAATCCAGTGTTATGCCAAAAGATGGAACAAAGATGGCAGTTGTTGTTAAGGTCAAATAAATGAAGAGGAAAAGAGATTATGAGAACTAGACTGAGGGTCCTTTATAACGGAATTGTGATTGGAATCTTTTGTTCTCTTCTAGCATGGAAGTCACCTTGGCTACAGATGAGGATACCACTTGGCTGGATAATACCAGTGGTCGCAATAGTTGTATACGTATGTTACATGTTCTATGGAAAACATCTCGAACAGAACTGGGCAATATTCAGATTTTCAGAAACATCAATAATTTCTGCAGTGGTAGTTATATTATTAATACTAATATATGGTTTAAATTCCCTAGTTACGATATTTGGAGCAACAATTAGAGAGATGTTCAATGCTGAATGGTCATTGCCTATTACGGCTGGACTGATTTTTGGGATTTTAGTTATTTGGTTCATAGCACTGGGAATTGACAGTTATTTACATCCGGTTGCTAAGATAGTTTCTGGAGATAAAATAAATAAACTAACACTTCAAAGTAAAATCAGTTTGGTTGTAACAATCACTTTCCTTGTTCTTTTAGTGGTTGGGTACTATGTGATTCCTGGTTATCATGACTTTATTAATAAAATGAGTGTTATGTTGGCAAAATTGGATATTAAGGCCATTCGTGACTATATTGAGAGTTTTGGTGTTTGGGGGCCATTGATTTCAACATTTCTAATGATTTTTCAATCAATTTTGGCACCATTGCCGGCGTTTATTTTGACCTTTGCTAATGCATATCTGTATGGCTGGTATTTTGGAGCTGCATTATCTTGGTTCAGTGCAATGCTAGGTGCATTACTATGCTTTTATATTGCTAGAGGTGTTGGACGTCCCTTTGCTGAAAAAATTGTTACAAAGAATGCACTTGCAAAAATGGATGGATTCTTTGATGAGTATGGAAACTATACAATAATTATTTTAAGGTTATTACCTTTCGTATCTTTTGATGAAGTGAGTTATGGGGCTGGTTTTACAGATATGAAGGTTGGCAGTTTTCTAATTGCCACTGGGATTGGCCAATTACCAGCTACTATAGTATATTCATTTGTAGGTGGTAGTCTTGGTGGAAATAAAATGATGATGTTCATAGCTTTGATATCATTCATAATTTTGATTGTTGTATCATTGGTTGCTCGTAAAGTATTACAAAATAGACAGGCAAAGCAAAAAATTAATGTCTCTAAATAATAATACTCATTAAAGTCGAGGTTTGAGTATGAAAAAAGTTATAACATTTTTTGCCGTGATCGTTATAGGAATAGTTATTTTTTATCAAACAGGATTAATAGATGAGTTGCAAAATGTTTCCTCATTGCAAAAGACTTTTCAAGGTATGGGATTTATGGGCTATTTTGCTTTTATTATCCTGTGTATTGTTACGGCCATTTTCATGTTACCTGGTGGACTTTTGGCAATAGTTGCTGGGATTGTTTATGGAGGCTTTTTGGGAGGGCTGCTAACTGTAATTGGTAGTACTCTAGGTGCAAGTATTTCATTTGTGTTGGGTAGAACTTTGTTAAAAGATGTAATTATTAACAAATATGGAGATCAGCCAACCTTTAAAAAAATTATGCATGGAGTTGATGAAAACGGGGTTTCATTTTTAATTCTTACAAGGCTTGTTCCAATTTTTCCATATGCCTTACAAAGCTATGCATATGCATTGACACCAATGAAATTTTTGCGATTCTCAGTTATTTCTGGAATTACCATGTTACCAGCATGTTTTATATATGCGTATATGGCGTCTGATATATTAACACAAGGATTAACGTTATCGTTATCAATTAAATTTACGATTATGGGAATAATTCTGTTTCTATTGACGTATATACCCAAGAAAATAGGGCGACATAAAAAAATGATTTAGAGAGGAATAGTACTATGAGGGGGAAAAAAATAGTAGCATTATTACTTTTACTAGTACCATTTTTGATTTTAGGTGGATGCAATAAGAAAGAATCAAAATCAACTGATTTGCCAACTAGTTATAGTAAAGCTTTAAAAGATGCCAAGGGACAAACAGTTACTTACTATGGATTTGGAGGAACAGAGACACAAAATCGATGGATTGATGATGTTGTTACTCCAATGATGAAAAAAAAGGGAATCACTGTAAAACGTGTACCTATGGATATTGATGATATTCTTAAAAAATTAACAACTGAAAAAGAAGCAAACAAGAAGACAGGTAATATCGATGTTGTCTGGATAAATGGAGAAAATTTTTATACTGCAAAAAAATTGGATTTATTAGCTGGTCCACTGGACAGCAAATTAATTCCAAATATGAAAACTTATATTTCTTCCAATGATCCAGATGTAAAGCGTGATATGGGAACCTCCATTGATAAATTGGAGGTTCCATATGGAAATGCTCAGTTGGTAATGATTGGTAGCAAACAAATGTTTAATGGTGATTACCCAACCAGTGCTGAAAAAATGATGGACTGGGCAAAAGAGAATCCAGGTAAATTAACATATGTTGCACCACCTGATTTTACAGGTAGTGCCTTTATTAGAAATATTATTTATGAAACCGTCGGATATGACGCTATAAATAAGGCTCCAGCTACAAAAAAGGGAATTTATAAAGTAATCAAGCCTAGTCTTGATTATCTAAATGAATTAAAACCGTACCTTTGGGAGCAGGGTAAAACCTATCCTAAGACGACCGCTCAAATGGATAAGATGTTTGCAAATCATCAAATTGCATTAGATTTTTCATATAATCAAATGTATGCTGCCACACAAAGATCGGATGGTAAATTTACAGATGATGCACATTCATTTGTTTTTGATAAAGGAACAGTTGGTAATTACAATTATTTAGCTGTACCAAAAACATCCGCAAATAAAGCTGCAGCCGTTGTTTTGATTAATACGATGCTAAGTAAAGAGGCACAAACACAAAGGCTTAAATTAAAATATGGTGCCGTTGTTCCTCCATATTCAGAAGGAAAAACACCACAGAGTATTACTGATAAGTTGGATGATGCTTCTAATAAGTATGGAACCGTTCCAATGGATACTTTATCCAAAAAGAGAATACCTGAAATATCAGGTAAGAAGATTCCAATTATTGAGGATCTATGGAAGGAATATGTCCTAAATGCTGACTAAAAGAAAGATTCTTTTATTACTTAGTCCGTTTTATGTATTCTTCCTACTGTTCTTTGTAAGTGCAATTGTTAAATCATTTGTGACCAGTTTTGGCTATTATCCGTTAATGGGGATGAAAAATTTCAACTTGCATTATTATTTTGAAGCTTTTAAAATGCAATCATTTCTTAAAATCTTTGAACGTACATTTTTGTTTGCACTTTTTAGCGCTGCATTGGCGTGTTTTATCGGGATGTGTCTTGCTTTACTGTTTGATAAACGAAATGATAATATTTCAAAGTCGTTTTTTAAGATTGCACAATTGCCGGTAATGTTGCCACATATTTTTATTGTTTTAGCATTATTACAACTAATAAGTCAAACAGGTCTTATTCCTAGCTTGTTATTGAAATTAGGAATCATTTCAAAAGATACTAATTTTCCATTATTGGTTAATGATCCTTTTCAAATAGGAATTATTTTAACCTATTTGTGGAAAGAAATTCCATTTGTAATAGTTTCCTTGGTTTTGGTTTTGAGACAATTGGATAATAGATATCGCTTAGTTGCTAAAAATTTAGGAGCATCAACGTGGCAAACATTTTGGCACATATATTTGCCATTGATTCAACCGGCATTAATGAATGCATTTATAATTAATTTTTCGTTTAATTTTGGTTCTTATGAGGTACCTTATCTTTTAGGAAGTCAACGTCAAGAACTTCTCCCTGTATATATTTATGATTTATATGTGCAAGGCGACTTTTCACAGTTACCGTTAGTTATGAGCTTGAATTTGATTTTGTCGTTATTCGCAATTGCATTTGCAGGATTAATTATATTTATTAGTCACCATATTTCAGGCGGACATAATGGAGGGGTTAAATGAAAAAATCGAGCAGATTATTTCCCTTCCTATTGTTCGTGATATTGGTTTTGATGCCTCTGTTAGTTATTGTCATGTTGTCCGTTGGAAGAAACTGGAATTACCCACAATTGTTACCTAGACAAATTAGTCTGTCATATTTCATTGAGCTCTTGTTTGACAATAAGGAATTACTTGACTCACTTGTAACCAGCATAGTGCTTGCACTTGGTACGATAGGATTAACGGTAATTATTGCTTATCCTACTGCAATTGCTTTAGGATATTATGATTTTCGTGGGAAAAAGTTATTAAATATTTTAGTTTATTTACCATTAATAATTCCTAGTACTGCATTGTTAACAAATATGGATTTTGTAATGATTAAGTTCGGATTAAATGGTAGTTACTTCGGAGTTATCAGTGTGCATGCGTTATTTTGTCTACCCTATGCAATAAAACTATTGGTAGACAACCTTTCTTTAATAAATGATCGATATGAAATAGTTAGTAGAAATATGGGAGCATCAGCAATACAAACCTTTTTTCATATAACTCTACCTTTAAGCAGAAGCGGTTTACAGGGAGCTGTCATGATGACTTATATTGTATCTATGACACAATATTTATCGACTCTTTTGATTGGTGAAGGTAATTATATAACTTTGTCGGTAAGAATGTTTCCATTCACTCAGGATGGTAAATATCAAATAGCAGCAATCTATGGAGTTATATTTATGCTGTTCACGTTAATACCGTTATACTTGATTGATTTTTATATATCCCATAGTGGAAGGAGAGTTATTAGATAATTTGTATTCATTAAATAATATTTCCCAAGTAAAGGGTAAACATCAAATTCTTGATGATATTAATTTAAAGATTGATGATGATAGCATTTTTGCAATTTTGGGTCCTTCAGGTGGTGGTAAAACTACACTTCTGAATATTTTGGCACGAATAGATATTCCGACAAGTGGTAGCTTTTCTAGTGATGAAGATCAAAATCCTAAAGGAATTATGGTCTTTCAGGATTATCGTCTATTTCCACATATGACAGTATTTAAAAATATTGCCTTTGGTTTGAAAGTTAATGGTGAAAAAAAAGAGGATATCAGAGTAAAAACTAATGAAATTATGAAGACTATGGAAATCGTTGAATTATCAAAGAGATATCCAGATGAGCTCTCCGGTGGTCAACAACAAAGAGTCGCATTAGCTAGAGCCATGGTTTTAATGCCCAAATTACTGTTGATGGATGAACCGTTTTCTAGTTTAGACGAGGGATTAAGGATAGAAATGTTGAATTTTGTAAAAAAATTACAACATGAATTTCATTTAACCATTATTTTTGTCACGCATTATAAAATGGAAGCTTATATGTTATCCAATAAGATTGCAGTTTTAATTAATGGGAAAATAATGCAAGTTGATAAACCCCGTAATTTGGAACTTGAACCTGTTAATTTGTCAGTAGCAAAATTTTTGGGACAAGCCAATTTCGTTGAAGGTAAGTTTGCCAGTGAATTCACATCAAAGGTTTATTCAGGAATGGTTAAATTTAAAGGTGAAATCGCTGATAAACCTAATTTTTTATACCTGCCATATGATAATTCCATTCAACTTGAAAAAAGTGATTATTTAGCATTTTATGGAAGAATAAGTGACAAAATTTGGATAAGTAAAACTGAAGTAAGAGTTACTGTTGAAGTAAATCGGGTCCTATTACAGTTTAATTTACCAATGAATAGTGTAGAGGAAAATCAAAGTTATCAATTTTATTTTGTTAACTTACCGGTGGTGTATTAATGTGGTTAACGATAATAATTCCAATCTATCATGATGATGCTGCGTTGAAGCACCTTATTAAGAGACTGTCATCTTGGGATTTGTCTGGCATTGATGTATTGATAATTGATGGAGAAAATCGAGATAGACCAGATTTTTTGCCCAAATTTGTAAAATATTTAAATAGTGTTCCCAATCGTGGTAAGCAGTTACATTTAGGTGGAAGTGTTGCGAGAACTAACAAACTACTTTTCCTACATGCTGATTCAAAATTCTCCACAGCACCAATTTCACTATTGAAGTCGACAAAAGTGAATGTTGGATTTTTTACACTGAGATTTGATGATAATTCTACTTTTTTCAGTATATTGGCATTTATGTCTAATTTGCGAGCTAAAAAATTCAAACTAATTTTTGGGGACCAGGGATTTTTCGTAACAAAATCGCTTTATTCAAAAGTTGGCGGTTTTCCTGAACAACCATTAATGGAAGATTGGGAATTAAGTAAACGATTATCTAAAGTTGAATCAGAATTTGTAGAATTTCCCATTTCTATTTATACAAGTTCTAGAAAGTATATAAATGAAGGAAAAGTTAGAACTTTTTTTAAGATGCAGCTTATAAAGATTCTGTATAAAAGCGGAATGAAACCAAGCGCTTTGAGTAAAGTATATTATAGAAGGAGATAGTATTGGCAGAACAGATTCTAGACAAAATTGAAGTATATTTAAATGATAATAAAATA
Organism: Companilactobacillus allii; assembly: GCF_001971585.1. NCBI lineage: Bacteria > Bacillati > Bacillota > Bacilli > Lactobacillales > Lactobacillaceae > Companilactobacillus > Companilactobacillus allii. Next base: position 1,282,506 of record NZ_CP019323.1, read on the forward strand.
ATGGAAAAGCTTGGTTTATTACCAGCACAAAGTATTTCATTTTTGGCTCAAGGTGAATACAATAAAAATTTCTTAATTACTGATCAATCAGGATATAGTGTGGTATTTAGAATTAATTATGGGTCTCAGATTAATGTTGCAAAACAATCTCGTTATGAATATCAAGCTTTACAAATACTTTATAAAAGTAAACACACACCTAAACCGCTTTTTCTTGATGATACTCGCAACTTTTTTAAGCATGATATTTTGATTGAGGAATTTCTACCTGGTAAGCCTTTAATTTATCATCGTGATTTGAAGATGTCTGCCAAAATATTGGCATCTGTTCATAATTTAAACTTGGATTCTAAGGCTTATCAGAATTTGAAAGTGGAAACTAATATTTGTACTGACAGATTGGAAGAGGCTAATCAGCTATTAGAACCCGTTGTTAGCAGTACCAAGTTGAAAAAGGAACAAATAAATGTACTTATTTCGTTAAAAAATTGGTGTGAAGAAAATAATGCTGATAAATATTTCTCTGGTCAACCGTTATGTTTAGTTAATACGGAGGTTAATTCCAATAACTTTTTAATAACTGATAATTATGGATACTTAATTGACTGGGAGAAACCAGTTATTAGCAATGCTGTTCAGGATCTAACTCAGTTTATGGTTGAGACTACAACACTTTGGAGAACAACCGAAGTGTTAAATTCAAAACAAGTTGAAGTGTTTTTAACTGAGTATTCTAAAAGAACAAATCAATCATCAGATTTATTAATGGAAAATATAAATAAATATATGCCATTTATGTTACTTAGAGCCTTATCATGGTGTGCCATGTTAGTTGCTACGTATGATGATAAACCAATAAAAAATGTTGAGATACTACATAGATGTCAATCCTTTTTGAAATTAGATTTTATGGTTCCATTATTAAATAAGTATGGGGTGACTTTTTGACTAAAGAAGCATATATCATTTTTTCTAAAATTCCAGAACCAGGATATGTTAAGACACGTTTACAGCCTGATTTGTCAGCTGAAGAATCAGCACGAGTACAATTGATCATGTTAAATAAGCTAATTAGAAATAGTAAAGAATTATCAAAATCAATGACAATATTTTTTGCTTATCAAGGATTTGATAATTTGATAACTAGTCGATTCTTGAGTGGTTTACCAAGTTTTATTCATACTTTTCCACAAAAACAGGGTAGTTTAGGTATGAAAATGAGCAGTGCTATTCAAAATGTTCAGGATCAAGGATTTGGTCATGTGATTTTGACTGGAAGCGATGTTCCACAACTGAATTCTGAGATCATTTATAAAGCTAATGAATCACTAAATACAAATAATATTGTTTTAGGTCCTACCTATGATGGTGGATATTATTTGTTTGGAACTAGTATTTATAATGTGGATCCTTACTTAAATACAGATATTTCTTGGAGTACATCAAGTGTTTTAGACACAACGATTAATTTAATACATGAATCGAATCAAAAATTGTATCTGATGCCAACTATGGTAGATGTTGATTTTAAAGCTGATCTAAATAAGGTTAAAGAATATGTTGAGGAATAATGATGAAGTTAATTTATGATTGTGATAATACAATTGGATTGCATGGAAAAGATGTTGATGACGGATTAACATTACTTTATTTATACCAACAATCTAATATAGATATACTTGGAGTTACTCTAACCTATGGTAATGGTACTGTTCAGGAGGTAAAGGAACAGACAGAACAACTGTGTTCACTATTTTCTTTAGATGTAGATACATACGTGGGTAAAGGAAAAGACGATTCAGATGTTTCCGTGTCTATGGCTGCTAAATTCTTAGTTAAAATGGTTAAAAAGTATCCTCATCAGATAGTTGTTTTGGCAACTGGAAGTATGGCAAATTTGTATGAGGCATATAAAATAGAACCGTCATTTTTTAAACTATTAAAAAAAGTTGTAATTATGGGTGGTAGATTTGAGGAAATGTTCATTAATTCAATCCCGATTGGTGAATTGAATTTGTCAATTGCTCCGGAAGCGGCCCATGCCGTTATTACCAGTGAAATACCAATGACAATTGTGAGTGGACAATATATTTCTGGAGCGTTATTAGGACGTGATGATTTGCATATGCTCGATAATGATGGATCAAAACGGTTTAAATGGCTGAGCGGAGTTATTTTGGATTGGATGCAATATACAGAAGATAATTGGAGTGTTCCCGGATTTATCAATTGGGATACAATCACAGCTTTATCCTTGACCGAACCAGATCAATTTGAATTTGAAGATGTATATTTGAGTTCAAGTGTAGAAGGTTTAAAAACTGGGTTAATGGAGAAAAAGCAAAATGGTAATCAAAAAGTCGAAATTTTAACTTCTATTAAGGATTTGTCACATTTGAATAATATAGTTTTAAAGACTTTAAATAATTATTTTATTGAGGGTAATTGATTTGAAATTATTTAATAGATTGATGGCAATGCTATTTATTGTTGTTCAATTAGTACTATTATGGATACCATTTGAATTAGATTATCTTTACAACACTCGACTGGGATTTATGAGGCAAATTTTATTCATGAATGAAACATATAATCTTTATTTAATTTCATGGATATTTTGGATTATTGTGATCGTATCAATTTTAGTTACTTTGTTTTTAATAATTAATAAAAGTAAGGAAAAATATATTAGAATTATTTGGTTAGTAATTCTGTTGCTTATAACGATATTTTTAAAAATTAATATTGGACGAAACGCGCCACTTTATTATTATGATTTAGCTTGTTTTTGTTTAGTAATATTAATTCAATTAGTTATTGTTAAAAAAAAATTTCAAAAAGGGGAATTTAATTATGTCAATTTTCACAAAAATAGATAATATTTCGATTGCTGATTTTAAAAAGATTTTACCTAACCATCCTAATGTTATAGATGTTCGTCGGGTTGATGAATTTAATGAAGGACATATTATTGGAGCTGCCAGTGTACCATACAAAACAATTAATCAATATAAACCAGTTGGTAAGACGTATATAATCTGTCATTCAGGTGTTAATAGTAGAAAATCTGCCAAAAAATTAACTGCAAAGGGTTACGATGTTGTTAATATTCTTGGTGGTATGATCGAATGGGATGGAGAAGTAGCTAAGGGAAACAAATAAGAATTTGTTATTAATATAAAAAAGCAATCCACTTAATAGAACTCTTATTGTGGGTTGTTTTTTTTTAATAAAAATATTTATTAATTATATGAAAGCGCTATCAATAAATGAACTTATGTAGTAAGATGACATTGATTAGACGTTCCCTAACGAATGTTATTTTTTTGTAACCATTTGTGAAAAAAATAACAAAATTTATGGATGTCAAAATCAACGATTAAAAATAATTGTAGGAGGGAAAAGATAGTTATGAAAGTACAAGAAGGATATATGCCTTATAAGGGATATAAGACCTATTATCGGATTGTTGGAGAGAGTGGTGGGGACAAGAAGCCCTTAGTTTTACTACATGGAGGTCCAGGTTCAACACATAATTATTTTGAATTATTGGATGATCTGGCAGTTGGTGGAAGGCAATTGATTATGTATGACCAGTTGGGATGTGGCAAGTCTGCCGTACCATCAGATCCATCACTCTGGAAGAAAGAGACTTGGGTGGATGAATTAATTGAATTAAGAAAATATTTAAATTTAGATGAAATTCATTTAATGGGTCAATCGTGGGGAGGAATGTTGGAACTTATTTATATTTGTGATTATAACCCTAAAGGCATTAAGAGCATGATTCTTTCAGGAACATTGCCTTCTGCAAAACTATGGGCACAAGAACAACATAGAATGATTAAATTCATGTCGCAAGAAGATCAACATGCTATTGCTGAGGCGGAAGCCAGTGGGAATTATGAGGCGCCAGAATATTTGGATGCAAATGATCGTTACATGGTAAGTCATGCAACAGCAACACCAACGATTGATTCACCAGAGCCATTACGACGTAAAAAAGTTTCGGGTACCGAAAGCTATATTACAGCTTGGGGCCCCAATGAATACTCTCCAATGGGTACTTTACATGATTATGATTATACGGATCAATTAAAAGATATTAGTTTTCCGACATTAATTACCAGTGGGACCAATGATTTATGTACACCGCTTATTGCAAAGACAATGTATGACCGTATTCCTAATTCAAGATGGGAATTATTTGCTCATAGTCGTCACATGCCATTTGTAGAAGAGAATACGGAGTATGAAAGTCTTCTTAAGAACTGGTTGGATGAACATGATTAATTATATTTAGAGGAGATGATTTTTATGGAAGCAGCAGAAAAAAAGCGTAAGCCTTTTGGCTTTTATGTATGTTCATTAGGTTTCACATTTGAACGTATAGCTTTTTACACTGTTAAATATATGCTGGCGGTATGGATAGCAACAAAGGTTGGTAAGGGTGGTTTAGGGTTAACAGATGTTAAGGCCGCATCAATGGCAGCCGTTTTCATCGCCATGACATATATCACACCTGTCGTTGGTGGATATATAGCTGATTACTGGATAAGCCCTAGGATTTGCGTTCCAGTTGGAATGTTATTGATGGCAATTGGCTACCTATTCACTTGGAAAGCTAATTCCATTGCCTTTGTGTGGATTATGATTATTTTAGTATCAGTGGGAACAGGTTTATTTAAAGGCAATCTTTCTGGAATAAATGGATTATTATTTGACGATGAAAAAGAATTAAACGAAGCATTTTCGGTTCAATATACTTTTGTCAATATTGGTTCATTTATTGGTACTACATTTATTGTGTTACTTATTCCCATTATAGGGTTTAACAATGTTTTCTTAATTTGTTCATTATTCTTATTCTTAGATTCACTATGGTTCATTTTTAATAGGAAAACATTAGGTGATGCTGGTAGTAAACCATTTAAAGTGGATCAGCGTCAATTTCAATCAGCTGGTGAGAAGGAAAAAGGTGAAGATTCTTCTTTAACAGCAGGTGATAAAAAACGTATTATCGCAATTATTTTGGTTACATTGTTCTCAGTTATTTTTTGGATGGTTTGGTATTTGGCATACATGCCAGTATATTATTACTTTGGTCACGGAGATGGTGCAGGATTTTTAAACCGCGCTAATTGGATGATTGGCAGTTTTAATATTCCTACTTCTTACTTTGATTCAGTTAACGCTTTAACATGCATAGTTTTAGGACCTGTTTTGGGTAAACTATGGACTAAACTAGCCCTTCGTCCACAAGGCGATTTGAGTATGTTTAAAAAGACGGCACTGGGAATGATCTTTATTGGAATTTCCTATGTTGTCATGGTATTTGCTGATTTTGTAGGTAACGGGAATACATCATTTCTTTGGATTGTATTAATTGGTTTCTTTATGTCAATTGGTGAAATGGTTTTCTCTCCTTTAGGAAATTCCTTCATTACTAAGATGGCTCCTGCCAAATTTATGGGTCTTTTGCTAGGCTTTTGGCCTATTGCTGTTTTTGTAGCAACATTAATTTATCCAAAGGTTTATGCGCTATTAAAAACTGATGTGCCATCTAAGTTTCAAAAAGGATATGGTATTTTAGCAATAATCATTATTTTATTAGGACTGGTACTTTGGTTCTCAAGTAAGAAGTTGGATAAATTAGAAGATGTGGATTAGTTAATTTAATGAATGAAGAGGATGTTTATCATGATGAATGAAACAAAAATTCGTGAATATATGGAGGGGGAAAACCTTGATGCATTTTTTATTGCAAAGCGAGTTAATATTCGTTTTGCAAGTGGCTGGACAGGTGACGACTCCTATATACTTCTAACCAAGAATCAACAATTCTTTTTAACGGATCCTAGATATATTGAACAGGCTGAAATTGAACTTCCAGACTACGAAATTATTAATTGGCGATTGCCAGACAAAACTGTAGGCGATAGTATCGCTGAATTAACTGATAAGTATAAGATTAAGACTATTGCTTTTGAAGATGATTATTTAACATACGACATGTATGCTGATTTTAATAAAAAAGTTAAAGCAACGCTATTCCAGGCTGGTCAGATAATTGATGCCATGCGTGTTGTTAAGTCTCCAGAAGAAATTGCCTATCTACGTATTTCTTGTGAAATTGCTTGCCGTGCTTTTAATAGAATCGTTAAAGATATTCGTGTTGGTGTAACTGAGAAAGAACTTGCAGCAAAATTATCACTTTATATGGTGGAAGAGGGTGCTGATACACAACCTTATGGAAACATTCTGATTTCAGGTAAGACCACATCTCTTTTACATGGAATACCTTCCAGTAAGGCTGTTGAGTATGGGGACTTTGTTTTAATGGATTATGGTTGTCAATATCATGGATATATGTCAGATATGACTAGAACTGTTGTCGTTGGGAAACCTACAGCTAAGCAAAAAGAAGTATATGAATATGCAAAGAGAAGTCTAGAAGCATCAGAAGCCGTTATTAAGGCTGGAATTTCTACTAAAATTGTTTATCCAGCATCTTTAGAGCCACTTAAGGGAACAGAATATACTAAATTAACTTACGACAAAATTGGCCATAGCATAGGATTGTTTGTTCATGAATATCCATATTTGGCTGAAACATTTGACGATATTATTGAAACTGGAACTGTTCTAACGGTGGAGCCGGGTATTTATATTCCTAATTGGGGTGGAGTAAGGATTGAAGACCAAATTCTTGTTACAGATGATGGTTATGAGAACATGATTAGTGTTCCACACGATTTAATTGAATTATAGATTTATTACTTATCGTAGTTTAAATATATTATTTAAGGAGTGTAATAATTATGGAAAAAGTATTTCGAGGTTCTTGTACAGCAATGTTAGTTGGTAAGGATGCAACAATCGATGGATCTACAATGATTGCTAGAGATAACGATGCTCACGGTTCTATAGAACCTCAAAGATTTATTGTTATCAAACCAGAAGATCAAAAGAAAAATTATAAGTCAGTAATTACTGGATTAGAGCTTGAATTACCTGACAATCCTATGAAATATACCTTAACTCCAAGATCTATTTTGACGGAAGGAATCTGGGGAGCTTCTGGAATAAATTCTGATAATGTAGCAATGTCAGCAACTGAAACAATTACCACTAATTCGAGAATACTCGGTGTTGATCCTTATAATATGGCAGGTATTGGTGAAGAAGATTTGGAAGTTATTGTATTGCCATATATTCATAGCGCACGTGAAGGTGTTGAGAGATTAGGAAGCCTACTTGAAAAGTATGGTACTTATGAACCAAATGGTATTTCATTTGCAGATAAAGATGAGATTTGGTGGCTTGAAACAATAGCTGGCCATAACTGGGCAGCTATAAAGATTCCTGATGACGCATATGTCGTAGCACCAAATAGAATGAACATTGATGACTTTGATTTTGATTCAGAAGATACTCTGTGTTCAACAGGTTTGAGAGAATTGATTGATGAGTATCATCTAAATCCTGACAAGGATGGTACTAACCTGCGTCATATTTTTGGTAGTTCAACCATAAGAGATTCAGAATATAATAATCCACGTGCATGGTATATTCAAAAGTGCTTTAACCCAGAAATTGAACAAGACCCAAGAGACCAGGATTTACCATTTATTTGTCATTCAAATAAGAAATTATCTATTGAGGATATAAAGTTTGCGTTAGGAACTCATTATGAAAACACTCCATATGATGCTTATGGATTAATGGGTACAGATGAAGAAAAGAAGATGTTTCGTCCAGTTGGAATAAATCGTAACCACAGTCTTCATATTTTACAGATTAGAAACAATGTTCCTGAAAGCATTGCCGGTATACATTGGTTAGCATTTGGAGTTAATACATTTAACACAATTGTTCCGTTCTATGCCAATGTTAACGATACGCCACCAGTATATAGAGACACACCAACTGTTTTCAATCCAAACTCCATTTATTGGTTAAGCCGTGCCATGGGATTGTTAGGCGATAATAATTATGATTTATATCAAGATTCTCGTAATACTTTTGAGTTAGAGGCCGTTGCTAAATTTAGAAATATTCAAATTGAAACTGATAAGGGGATTGGTAGTCAAGACAATATAGCTGATTACTTAACAGCCGCCAATGATAAAATTGCTACTGAAGCAATGAATAGAACAATAACGTTGTTTGGTAACATGATTGAATTAGGTTCACCAGAAATGAAATTACATTTTGATTTAAAAGGATAATTAAGTTAATAGAATATTATTAATAAAGTTTATGTTGAAGTGCTCCCTGATTGTTAGACAATAAATCTAATGATTATGGAGCACTTTTTGTATTGTTAAATAAATAATTCGTAATGTTATAGGGTATCTAAAATTCCATTCAAAAATTAAGCATGCAAAAATCCCTTCATAGTTGCCAGACAAAATAATACAATTCATCTGATAATTATGAAGGGATCATAACGAACTTTAATCTATTTCTGAAATATGGCTATAAAATAAATGCACCAACTAATCCGGCTACTAGACCGAAGGCAAAGACGCTGGCCGCAGTAATACCTAAACTCTTCCAGCTAAAAACTGGTTTTAGTAATGCTAATGAAACAATACTTACGGCTGGTAAGGTCATTAAAAGTGCTGCGGTAGGTCCAGCAGTTAAGCCCAATGCCATTAATGCTTGGATGATTGGAATCTCTCCAGCAGTTGGAATAACGAAGATTGTTCCGACAAGTGCAAATAAGATAACAGCACCGACACCTCCACTAAGTCCACCTTGGATTGCTGGGAATAATACACCTTCAAAGGTTCCTAAGATGAAAACAATAACTACGTAGGCAGGGATGCTATCAATTACTAATACGTAAAATGCTTTCCACCAACGTTTGAGTAATCCTTCAGGATTTTCTTCCACTGGGTCGAAATCGACACCATTTGGGACTTCAACCTGTTTTTTAGTGCTTAAACGTCCTACTAAAGTAGCGATACCAAGTACCATAAGGATACCAAATACAATTCTAAAAAATGTGAACTTCCAACCTAATACCAATCCCATAAAAATCAATGTGGCTGGATTAAGTAATGGATTTGCTAGGAAAAAGGCCATAATACTATTTACTGAAGCCTTTGATTTAGCTAGTCCAACAGTAACAGGTGCAGAACAGCAAGTGCACATCATGGTAGGAACACCCATTAATGTTCCAATTAGTGTATTTCTGAACTTTGTACCACCCAGATAACGACGAATCCAACGTACAGGCAATAATACTTGTACTAATGAACCAACGATAAGTGCAACAACAAGTGCTTTCCAAACAGATAAGAAATAAGCAATAGTAAATGAAAATCCAGTTTTTAGTGATACCCCTCCAGTGGCAGTACCAACTCCTGCGATAATTGAGTCACCAACTGAATGTGTTGAAGCAGCGGCAATTGCTTTTAGGTAATATGGCCACCATTTGACATAAGATATACCGGCAATTAAAATTGCAAAAAATAAAATAGTGAAGATTAGTTGCTGTTTGTTTCGATTATGCGAGATATTCGTATCCATGCATCTTTCCTTCTTCCCTCAAAGAATATGTAAGCCCTTACACGTAATTATTATAAACTTCTTAACTTTATCTTTAAAGATGATTTGGGATGCAACTAAAAAAAGTTAGACAAAATGATTTTGTCTAACTTTTTTTTAGTGTACTTAATATTAAATCAGATTAATATGCCCGAGCAATCCAAACTGTATATTTAGCAGGTTTACCACTGACAATATCAATCTTTTTTTCTATTGGTGGATTGAAGGGGATGTTTCTAGTCGTGAATCCAGTTTCTTCTTTTATTTTAGCCTCTGTCTCAGCTGTACCATCCCATCCGATTAAAATAAATCCAGGTGTATTATTTTCTTCTTTCTTTTTTTCAATATGTTTTTTAAGATCTTCTAGCGTATCGATATTATAATATTCGTTTTCTTTATTGCGTTTGCGAGCTGATTCTAATAAACGTTTTTGCATTAATTTTAGTTGATTGGAAATATAATCTTCAATTTCTAGGATAGGTGTAGTTTCTTTATCATTCAAATCACGCAATTTAATAGTTACTTGATTATTTTCAAGGTCTCTTGGTCCGAATTCAATACGAATAGGTACTCCTTTTGATTCCCAATCATTGAACTTGAAACCAGGTGAAGAATCAGAGTCGTCTAATTGTACCCTAATATTCTTATCCTTGAGTTTTTGCTCAATATTGTTCAATTGTTCTATAATTTTAGGATTCTTTTGCCATGGGCCTACGGGAACTAATATAACTTGTGTTGGTGCAATTGCAGGGGGTAATACAAGTCCTTTTTCATCACCATGTTCCATTATCATTGCACCTATTAATCTGGTTGAACTTCCCCATGATGTTGTGAATACATATTTATGTTTGTTATCTTTATCAAGAAACTTAATATTAAATGATTTCGCAAAATTATTACCTAAGTAATGTGAGGTACCGGCTTGAACTGCTTTACCATCTCTCATCATTGATTCAATAGAGTAAGTATCAACAGCTCCAGCAAAACGTTCTGAAGGAGTCTTTTGACCTTTATAAGCAGGTATGGCCAAAAAATTTTCGATTAAATCTGCATAGGCATCTAGAACATTCATAGTTCTATTACGAGCATCCTCTTCACTTGCATGTGCAGTATGTCCTTCTTGCCATAAAAATTCAGATGTTCTTAGAAATGGGATAGTTTTTTTCTCCCAACGAAAGACGTTAGCCCATTGATTAACCTCATATGGTAGATCACGATATGATTGGATCCAATCGCTGAAGGAAGAACCGATTATTGTTTCAGATGTTGGACGTAGTGCAAGTGGTTCCTCAAGCTTTTCATCACCGACTTGAGTTACCCAAGGTAATTCCGGAGCAAAGCCCTTAATATGGTCTGCTTCTTTTTCAAAGAAATGTTTAGGGATAAGTAGTGGGAAATAGGAGTTTCTAATTTTCTGTGTTTCTAGATACTTATTGAACTGCTTTTGAATTCTTTCCCATAGTTCATAACCATCTGGTTTAAAGATAATACATCCGCGAACTGGAGAGTATGACATAAGATCAGCATTTTGAATAGTTCTCAAATACCATTTTGAAAAATCTTCTTTTTGTAAGTTTGACATTGTGCAACCTCCTAATTTTTTGAAAATAAAAAAACTGCCTCATCCATAAAAGGACGAAACAGTTTTCCGTGGTACCACCTTAATTAATCTTAATATAAAGATTCACTCAAATCGATAACGCTGAAACGCGTACCATCATTGCAATGGTAAAAATCATCTAGTAGGTTCGTAATTGATGTCAATACTTGTATTTCAGCTAACAACAAGTTCTCTGCAATTGATCAGATTACTATTAATCCAGATGTATATTCTCAAGGGTATAATATAAAGAATTTAATATTTTGTCAAGGTATTAATTATGGAAAATTTTGTTATTTAGTTTAACAATTTCATTCACAAAAAGAGACTATATCAAGTACTTCTGACATAGTCCCTTCTTTAATTTTTAGTTTTGAATTGTTTTTAACAATTCAAATTTATATACTTGGCGGGAATGTGTGGGAATCGAACCCACCTAAGAAGCTATTAACCCCTCATGCTAGTTTTGAAGACTAGAAGGAACACCAGAACCTATCCACTCCCAATAAATAATGTTATCACAAAGATGGAGTAAGTCAATGATATATTGTGACCATTATAAGACATTTTTATTTGTATATAGTGAATCACTTTAAAAAAGATTCCTGGTATGAAAGCAATAAAAACGATTGCAAAAAAAAAATGATATTTTTTTGTGAAATCTTAAAAATTAGTAAAAAAAGCTTTGCAATTGTGATACCATGAACTTGCGAGTAGAAAAATGATTCGCTATTTCATTGAAAGGGGGTGAAATGATGGAAAAAGTCACATATTTACTAAAACAGCATGTTGGTAAACCAGACTTACCTATTGTCGAGGTTGGTCAGCATGTTCTTAGAGGAGAGCTCATTGCAGAGCCAAATGGTTTGGGAGCAAATATTCACAGTAGTCTAACAGGTATCATTACTGATATTGAAGACGATCGAATTATTATGGATCCTGATGAAGAACAAGACATGGAAGACTTTGTAAAGATACCTGATTCAGATGATTATTTAACAGATATCGCTAACGCAGGAGTTGTCGGTGCCGGTGGTGCTGGATTTCCTACAGCTGTAAAACTCTCGAGCAAAATTTCTGGAGGATACTTTATAGTTAATGCTGCTGAATGTGAACCTTTGCTTGCTCACAATACATTGCAAGAAGAGAAGTATGCAGGTCAAGTAGTTAGAGGCATGAAGTATCTAATGGAAATTACAGATGCCAAAGAGGGATATATTGCAGTTAAGAAAATTCATCACGCTGCTGTTCTTGCACTTGGTAAGGCATGTAAAAACGAACCTAATATTAACGTAAAATTTCTTACAAATATGTATCCAGCTGGAGATGAACGTGTTGTTGTTCGTCAATTACTAGATGTTATTTTGAAACCTGGTGAATTGCCAAGTAAAGCTAATGCGGTTGTGCAAAACGTTGAAACAGTTAAACGTGTTGCTGAAGCAATCGAATTAAGAAAGCCATTTATCGATAAGGATATTACCCTTGATGGTCGTATTAAAGAAATATCGACTGTTTTTGAAAATATTCCTATTGGTTTATCTGCAAAACACTTTATTGATGCATCTGGTGGATACGTTAATCCACATGGTGACATTACAGTTGGTGGTCCATTTACTGGTCATACTGGTGATGAATCAACACCAGTTACTAAAACAACTGGTGGATTTATTGTAGCAATGCCATATCCAGTGGTACATAAAAAATTCGGAATTTTAGAGTGTGAGTGTGGTGGTCAAGAACCACGTCTTCGAGAAATAGTTGATAAGATGGGTGGAGAAGTAGTTTCTTTCCGCCGTTGCAAACGTATGGTTTTAGTAAATGGAAGATATCGGTGTAATCTACCCGGGATTTGTCCTGGGCAAGCTGATGCAGTTCTTGGAATGAAAAAAGAAGGCGCTGAAACAATATTGACTGGAACATGTCAAGATTGAACAAATACCGTTACAGGTATAGCTCCTCGTGTAGGAGTTTCAGTTTATCATTCAACAGATCACGTTTTAAGAGCAGCAGGCCATAGACTATACCGAAAACTTCCAGATAGTTTTCAATCTAGATAACTTTCAAGGGAGGTAAGATGGTATGTCTATAACTAAAGAAACAGCAATGGATCATGCAAAGGATCCAGCAGTCTTATGTTGCAGAGCAGAAGGCGGAATTACAATTGAAGCACCAAATTTGGAGGATCCTTCACTATTTGATGATTATGTGGATTCTGGTCTTTTGGAACTACCTGATGATGTTTTAAGAATTGAACAGGTTCTTGGAGCAACATTGAAGGTAACAACAGATGCGTTAATTCCTTTGACACCAGCTAATGTTGATAACATTCAAGGTACAAATGATGATGCAGAGGATGATACATCTAATGAAACAGAGGAAGTATCATCTGAAGAACCTGCAGCTTCAAGCGTTGATCAAACAGCAACTGCAACACCGGTTGCGTCAGCAGTACAAACAGTAAGTGGTTCAAATGGTTCTATTAAAATTGATATTGCGGAAGGTAAAGGTATTCACCTTGAAGTCCCTATATCAGGAATTGCAACCAGTCAAGTAAATCCAATAGCACCTACAGTTGATAAAACTCAAGATGTCTCAGTGGATAATACAACATCAAATAATGACGTTTCATCAGATGATGAAACAGTTGAAACAAAAGTGGTTCGTGAATTAAAACGTGACCATTTTAAAATTGAAACAGTTAAGTTTGGTGATAAGACAGAAATTGACGGTACAACTCTTACAATTAGAACACCAGAAGAACTTTGTAAAGATGCTGTCGCAACAGAAGATCTTGTAAAAGATATGACTTTAGAAATCATTACACCTGACAAGTATGATGAATATAGTGAAACAGTCATGGATGTTCAACCAATAGCATGTAAGTCTGACGGAGAAATTGGTTCAGGCGTAACGCGTGTGTTGGATGGAGTAGTGTTCATGCTAACCGGTACTGATGAAAATGGAGTTCAGATTGGTGAATTCGGATCATCAGAAGGTGAATTAGATAAGAATATTCTTTGGGGTCGTCCAGGTTCTCCAGATAAAGGAGATATCTTGATTAAGGCTCAGGTAACAATTGAAGCTGGTCGTAACATGGAACGTGTTGGACCATTGAGCTCTCACAAAGCAGCTGACGTTATTACAGAAGAAATTAGAAAAGCACTAAAAAAGGTTGATAGTGGTTTAATTGACCATTCAGAAACACTTCAACAAAAACGTCATCCAAATCAAAAACGTGTCGTTATTGTTAAAGAAATCATGGGACAAGGTGCCATGCATGATAATTTAATTATGCCTATTGAACCAGTGGGTACACTTGGTGCAAAGCCTAATGTAGATCTTGGTAATCTTCCCGTTGTTTTATCTCCACTAGAAGTTCTTGATGGTGGTATTCATGCCCTAACATGTATTGGACCAGCATCAAAAGAAACTTCTCGTCATTATTGGCGTGAACCAATGGTTACAGAAGCCATGAATGATGAAGACATTGATTTAGTTGGTGTTGTATTCGTCGGATCACCACAAGCAAATACTGAAAAATTCTATGTTTCTAAGAGACTTGGAATGTTAGTAGAAACTATGGGTATCGATGGAGCAATCGTAACAACTGAAGGATTCGGTAATAACCATATTGATTTTGCATCGCACATTGAAGAAATTGGTAAACGTGGTGTCCCAGTTGTTGGTATGTCATATTGTGCTGTTCAAGGTGCCTTAGTTGTTGGTAACAAATATATGGATGCAATGGTTGATAATAACAAATCTGCTCAAGGTATTGAAAATGAAATTTTGGAAAATAATACTTTATGTCCAGAGGATGCTACTAGAGCACTTGCAATGTTGGAAACTAAGATGGCCGGTGGAAAAATTGAAAAGGCTGAACGTAAATGGAATCCAAATGTTAAAGAATCCAATATTAGTGTTATAGAAAAACATGATAATCGTAAAATTGAAATGGCTGAGAATGAACAATCAATGCCTAAGAGTAAAAAGAGAATAGAAATTTACGAAAAGGAATAATTATCAAGAAAGTAAGGTTTAGTAGATATGGACAATTTTGACAAGCTAAATTATGCATCAACTGAAACTCTCTACGAAGGCATTATTACTGAAGTCACAGATGCTGGAGTATCTATTGATTTGAAAGGTAGATTAGGTGAACTTAAAATACCTAAGAGAATGTTAATTTGTGAACATGAACCACAGGTTGGTCATGAGGTTGGTTTTCTAATGTCTTATCCAGAAGTCCTATCTGAAGAGCCTAATGAAAAATACGTTAAGGCTATTGCCGACTATAAGAAGCATCAAGCCGAAATTAAAAAGCGTACCAAAGAAAGGCAGGAAGAATAATGGTATTAAAAAAATATGATGGCCTACAGTCCGAAATATTTGTTCCAATTACTCCTAAACCTGTTTGGGCACCTGTAACTAAAGATTTAAAAGATATGAATATTGCAATTGCCACTGCAGCAGGTGTTCATTTAAAAACAGATAAGAGATTTAATTTAGCAGGAGATACAACATTCCGTGAAATTCCTTGGGATGCCAAAGATGATGAATTAATGGTATCTCATGGTGGATATGATAATAGTGATGTTAATAAAGATATTAACTGTATGTTTCCTTTATCAAGACTACGTGAAATAGCTGATACAGGTTACATCAAAGGTGTTGCCCCCGTTGAATATGGATTCATGGGTGGAGGTGGAGATCAAGAGGTCTTCACTAATGAAACTGGTCCAATTATTGCTCAAAAACTAAAGGATGAACATGTTGACGGCGTCATCATGACAGCTGGTTGAGGAACTTGTCATAGAACTGCCGTGATCGTGCAGAGAGCAATCGAATCCATTGGGATTCCAACAATTTTAATAGCAGCTTTACCTCCCGTAGTTCGTCAAAGTGGTTCACCTAGAGCCGTTGCCCCTCGTGTACCAATGGGAGCAAATGCTGGAGAACCGCATAATATCGAAATGCAGACTGGAATAGTTAGAGATACATTGAAGCAACTGGTTGAAATACCATCAGCTGGTAAGATTGTACCTTTACCATATGAATATATAGCTAAGGTTTAATTTAGCTACACAAAAGGAGGGTTTAACAACTCTTCTTTTGTTGTTTATAAGGAGCTATTAATATGAAAAAAAACGTATTAAATATAAAAGCGTTTTCCATTCAATCAGTAAGAATTGGTTCCGATTATCATTTGACTAGTAATAGTTTGGAGATTCCTGACCATCCGTTGGATAAAATTGATGATCGATTAAAATTATTCGATGTTAGATTGGTAGATCCTAATGATTGTCATTTTAGGATTAATACAATTATGGACGTTATTCCAATCTCTACGAAAGTATTGGGAGAAATTGGAAGTGGATTATCACATACGCTGACCGGTGTAAGTGTAATTCTAACAGGTGCAGATGAGACTGGAATTCAACTTCATGAATTTGGATCATCCGAAGGATATCTGGATGAAAAAATAAAATTTGATCAAGATGGAACACCAAGTTCTGATGATGTGGTTATTTTATTAAATGTTGTATTAAAGAAAGATTTTGAATTCAATCGTGAAACTAGCGAAATGGTGTTTAAAGTAGCAGATAACTTTATTCAGCCAATCAGAGATCAATTAAAAATGATCAGTGGTAGAGAGGCTAGCGAAGATTTTGAATATGTCGATAATTCAAATCCCAATAAGCCTAAAGTGGCAATTGTAAAAGAGGTTGCTGGACAGGGCGCAATGTATGACAATATTTTGTTTGCTAAGGAACCGAGTGGTATGGAGAAAGGAATTTCTATTATTGATATGGACAATATGCCTGTTTTACTTACAGCTAATGAATATCGAGATGGGGCTATAAGGGCATTAGTTTGAAAATCAATTAAGAATCTTTTCCTATATTGCAAAAATGTTAGGAGGTAATTAGTAATGGGAATTGGACCATCTACTAAAGAAACCACACTACACCATTTTCAGGATCCACTAGTAAGAACTGTTGCCAATGATCCTGATATAGATTTTCAAGGAGTACTAGTAGTAGGAACTCCACAAGATAATTATTTAAAAAATTTGGTTGGTAAAAGATGTGCAATTTGGTTAGAGGCCATGAGAACCAACGGAGTAATACTTTCAGCCGATGGTTGGGGTAACTCTGACGTGGATTTCATGAATACCATGACTGAGATTGGTGATAGAGGCATAAGTGTTGTAGGTCTTAAATTTATTGGTAAACAGGCTGGTTTTGTTGTTGAAAATGAATATACAAAATTTGTTTTAGATATTAATAAATCTAGTGAAGGAATAGAAACAGAAGTGGTTGGTGAGAATAATTTGAATGAAAAGGATTCTCACAAGGCGCTAGGTTTGTTAAAGCTCAAAATGAGGCATGATAATCAACAAGTACATTAAATCTAAGGGGAAAATATTATGCAATTTAATAGATCAATTACAGTAATCGACTCACATACAGCAGGTGAAGCCGCAAGAATTGTTACTGGTGGAATGCCAAAATTAATTGGTAATACCATTGCCGAAAAAAAGCAATATTTGATTGACCATTATGACAAAATCAGGACGTCCATTATGTTGGAACCAAGAGGACATAGCGAAATGTTTGGAGCATTTCTAATGGAACCGATTAATCCTGAAGCTGATTTTGGAATTGTTTTTATGGATACTGGTGGTTATTTAAACATGTGTGGTCATAATACAATAGCTGCTGTTACGGCAATTGTTGAAACAGGCATGGTTGATGTTGAACCTGGTGCAAAGGATAAAAATGTCAACCTAGATACTCCAGCTGGGCTAGTACGTGCTGTGGCTCATTTGCGAGGTGATCACGAAGTTGAAAGTGTGTCATTTAGAAATGTTCCATCATTCTTATACAAGAAAGATGTAGAAGTAGATGTTCCTGATATAGGTAAAATAAAACTTGATATTTCGTTTGGTGGGAGTTTCTTTGCAATTTTACCTGTATCAGAGGTAAATGAAAAAATAGATACACATAATGAACAAAAATTGGCTGAAGTTGGTATGAAAGTTCTTCATGCGGTTAATGAGCAAGTAAAGGTACAGCATCCAGAACTAAGTCATATCAAGACTGTTGATTTAGTTGAAATGTATGGTGAACCAAAGGATGATGAATCAACACTTCAAAATGTAGTTGTTTTTGGAGATGGACAAGTTGACAGATCTCCTTGTGGTACTGGTACAAGTGCAAAATTAGCGACATTGTACAGTAAAGATAAGTTGAAAATGAACGAAAAATTTGTTTATGAGAGTATTTTAGAGACCAAATTTTATGGACGTGTGGTAGAAGAGACAAAGGCAGGAAATATCCCAGCCATAATTCCTGAAATTACTGGTTCAGCCTGGATTACAGGATTTAATAACTTGGTATTTGATCCAACAGATCCATTAACAAATGGTTTTGAACTTAAATAGGGAGTGATTGTAATGGTCTTAAGAATAGTTCAGATTACGTTGGCCGTCTTATTCTTATATGTTGCCATAATGTTTGGTAGAGATTATATAAAGCATAAGGATGTAAAGGATGGTAGTATTCCCGTTGCAGCGGGAATTGGATTTATAGCCAATTTCTTTGATGCATTAGGAATTGGTAGTTATGCGCCAACTACATTAATGTTCAAAATCACTAAATACTTGAAATCTGACAAATTGATTCCAGGAACATTAACCGTAGCTTGTTCGATTCCGGTAATTGTTGAAGCAGTTATGTTTACTAGAACAATTAAAGTAGAAGGAACAACATTAATTTCTATGGTTATTGCAGCTGGCTTGGGATCATTGATTGGTTCCAAAATAATGAATAAATTTGATGAAAAAATTATTAGAATTATTATGGGAATTGCACTAGTAGTTACAGCAGTATTAATGCTTTTATCACAGCTAGGAGTTCTTAGTGCTTTGGGTTCAGGAAATAAATCTATTGGACTTCATGGTATTGCTTTAGTTATTGCAATTGTTGGTAACTTTTTCCTCGGGGCATTGATGACAGCTGGTGTTGGTTTATACGCACCTTGCATGGCACTAGTTTATATGTTAGGAATGAGTCCAGCAGTGGCTTTTCCTATTATGATGACGTCATGTGCAGTATTAATGCCGATAGCTAGTAGAGAATTCATTAAATCTGGTAATTACAGTCGTAAAGGTAGTCTTGGTATTACCATTGGTGGAATTATTGGTGTTGCAATTGCGGTTTACTTTGTTAAGAGCCTTGATTTATACATATTGACATGGTTAATTATCGTTGTTGTTACATACACAGGTGCATCAATGTTATATCAAGGATTAAAGCAAAAAAATAAAGCTGTTACTGCCGAAAGTGAAGAAGCCTAAAAAATTGTTTATGTACAGAAAGGAAAATTATTATGGATTCAGCTGATAAATTAATTGTTTGTGGTGGTTGTAATGCAAAGTTAGGTCCAGGAAAATTAGAGAATATTTTGAAAGATCTACATCAAGATAAACAGAATAATATCATGGTGGATTTTGAAACAACTGATGATGCAGCCATTATAAAAGTTAATGATGAGACAGCAATTATTCAAACCTTAGATTTCTTTCCATCAATGGTAAATGATCCATATTTATTCGGACAAATTGCTGCAACCAATGCCTTGAGTGATGTTTGGGCAATGGGTGGCACAGTTGTTTCAGCATTAAATATTGTTTGTTTTCCTCAGGAAATGAATCAATCTATTTTGAAGAAAATTCTTCAGGGTGGATTAGACAAAGTTGTTGAATCTGGTGGTTTTTTAGCTGGTGGACATTCGATTCAAGATCAACGTCCTAAATACGGACTATCGGTTAATGGAATTATTTCACCTAAAAAAATCATGAGAAATGATACCTGTAAAGCAGGGGATGATTTGATTCTAACTAAACCGTTAGGTGTGGGAATTATTACTGGTGCATACGCTGTAGGTGAGACTAGTGAGAAAGCCTTTCAATCAGCTACTGAATCTATGACGACTTTAAACAAATATGCATCTGAAATAATTCGTAAATATCCTGTTAGTGCCTGTACGGATGTAACAGGATTTGGATTATTAGGACATCTTAATGAATTTCTGCATAATGAATTTTCCGCTGAATTAAATTCAGCTGATATTCCGATTTTACCTTCTGCATACGAATGCGCTGAGGAATTATTAGTTACTGGTGGAGGACAACGAAATCGTAACTTCCTAAATGGTAAGATTAATTTCACTTTTGAAGATAATGCTTTAGAAGAAGTGCTTTATGATCCACAAACTTCAGGTGGTTTATTATTCAGTATTGATCCTGAATACACCGATGAAGTTTTGGAAAAGTTAAATAAATTAACGCTTAAGAGTTCTTGTATTGGAAAAGTTGTTGATAAAGGTAATTATGAGATTACTGTAAATTAATTAACGTATAAGTCATTGGATTAAAATTCCAATGATTTATTACGACAGATAATAACCGATAATAGTTTTTGTCTGTCGTAGTAAATCAGAGGGTATCTATATAAAAAACGAGGAGAATTGATTATGGAAAAAATAAATGCATTGGGAAAAGTTTGTCCAACACCAATTATTATGTCAAGAAAGGCCTTAAAATCTACAGATGAAATTGTGATTACTGTTGATGATGATATGGCACCACAAAACTTAAAAAAGTTGGCTGATCAAAAAGGTTATGACTATAAAGTAGATAAGAAAGATGATGGAACATTTGACGTTTATCTAAAAAATGATCCTGACAAAGTCAATGAAGAAGCAAAATCAAAGCTTAATGATCAAGGTGAGTCATATGTTGTAGTTATCAATACTGACGTTATGGGACATGGTGATGATACTTTAGGGAAAAACTTATTACATATGTTTGTTTATTCTCTTACAGAGCAAGATGTTCTGCCAGATAAGATTCTTTGCTATAACGGTGGAGTTAAGTTATTAGTTGAAGGCTCAGATTATTTGGATGATTTAAAAGCTCTAGAAGAAGCGGGAGTTGAAATTTCTGGATGTGGTGCCTGTCTTGATTATTATGGACTCAAAGATAAACTTGCAGTTGGTTCGATTAGCAATATGTTTGAAATTGTGCAAGTAATGACGAAAACAAACCGTGTTGTAAGACCAGACTAGAGGAACAAGAATGAAAAATGAATTTGGATTAGTGACATTTAAATCGACCCATCAAGCAATAAAGGTTAAAGAATTACTTGATGGAAATGAAGAATATAAGGCAAATATTATTTCTACACCTGGACAAATTTCTGCTGGTTGTGGAATGAGTTTAAGATTCAACTATGATAAAAAAGAATCTTTAAAAGAAATGCTAAATGATAAAAGTCTAGGGTATCAAAATATCTATAAAGGAACTCGTTCTATAGGTGTTAGAAGTACATATACGCTGGATAATTAGGTGATACTATGGAAAAGATTGGTCAAGATCAAATAATTATTGCTACTGCTGGTCACGTTGACCACGGGAAAACAACTTTAATTAAAGCGTTAACAGGTATCGACACAGATACAACAGCTGCTGAAAAAAAGCGTGGTTTAACAATCAACTTGGGATTCGCATTTTTTGATTTGCCACATCATCAACAAGTTGGAATAGTTGATGTTCCAGGACATGAAAAATTTTTAAAAAATATGATTGCCGGATTAAGCGGTATTGATCTGGTTTTATTAGTTATTGATGTTAACGAAAGTATAATGCCACAAACTCGTGAGCATGTTGATATTATGTCGCTATTGGGAATTGAAAACTACATTGTAGTCTTAAGTAAGATTGATACTGTTGATGATGTGTTTAAAGAACTAGTTGTTGATGATGTACAAAATTTTCTAGATGAACATAATATTAAAGCTCCAATTATAGGAGTAGATGCAATTAGTGGTACTGGGATGAAGGAACTTATTTCAGTAATGGATGAAAAGGTTGATACCATTACACATACAAATAATAATGGTATACCAAGAATTAATGTCGATAGATCCTTCTCTATCAAAGGATTTGGGACAATTGTTACTGGGACTTTACTCGAAGGTGAAGTTCATAATGGTATGACTTTAGAGGTATTTCCTAGTGGTAAGGAAACTAAAATTAGAAATATTCAAGTTCATGATAAAAATGTAACTGAGGCACTTCCTGGGACTAGAACGGCAATTAATTTAACAAATTTAAAACCCGATGAAATAAAAAGAGGAAGTGTTCTAACAACATCGAAAAATATTAAACCTACATGGATGCTAGATGTAGATTTTAAAATGTTACCAGATAAAGATGCTGACTATATTAGACTTTGGAGCAGAGTTAGGGTTTATCTTGGTGCTAGAGAGATTATAGCAAGGGTTGTTCCTTTAGGAGAGGATGAAATTGATCCTAGTAAGAATAATTATTTACAATTAAGACTGGAAGAACCAGTTGCTGTTAAAAAGGGAGATCGCTACATATTACGCACATATTCTCCAATGAATTTAATTGGTGGCGGTACAGTCCTTGAACCAAATCCCACTAAGCATCGTCGCTTTAATGACCAAATTTTGAAGAATCTTTCAGTTCAGGCTTCAGGTAATCAAGAAGATATGCTATTAGATTTCTTGAATAATCAAAGTGAACTGGGCTGCACTAAAGAAGGCATTGCAGATTATTTAAATATCTCGATTCAAAGTGTCAATGAAGTGGTTGATTCATTGTTGTCTGAAAATAAGGTTGTAAATGTTCTAGACGTAGTGGTATCTAAATCTAGATTGGATGAGTTCAAAAATAATATTTTAGATACAGTATGGAATTATCATAAAAAACATCGTTTACAAAAAGGCATGCCTAAAGAGGAATTACTTGTTAATTTTAAAAACATTATATCTGGAAAGATAATTGAAAACGTGTTAAATCAAATGATTGGCGATAATCAAATAAAAATTTTGGGATCCATTGTTTCAGCAAGTGATTTTGAAGTTAAATACAATGATTATCAGAGAAAAGCTTATAACCAAATCATTGATTCATTGAAAGCAAATCCCTTAATGCCACCCAATGATGATGATATTTTACAATCGGATAAGACAAAAATTGAAGTTTTTAAATCATTAGAGGGTAATGAAATAATCAGACTAAGTGAACAAAATGTAATGTTAAAATCGGCCTTTGAATCGGCTGTTGTTAAAGTTGTGGATTATTTGAAAGAAAATCAAACTATGACTTTGGCAGAATTTAGGGACTTAACAGGTGCTAGTCGTAAGTATGGAATGTTGATATTAGAAAGTATGGACAAACAAGGAATTACTAGACGTAAGGAAAATATGAGAGTTTTAGTAAAGAAGGAATAGTGATGATTTATTTTGATAATGCTGCAACCACTGCTATAAAGCCTGAAAGCGTTGGTAAAACAATGTCAGACGTTTTAACTAGTGGTCATTTTGGTAACCCAGGACGTGATTCTTCAAACTATAGTGTTAATAGCAGCTTATTAGTAGAACAAACAAGAGAAAAAATAGCGCAACTATTCAATGTCCCTTCGAGCGATTTTGTCATGTTTACTAGCAATGCAACTGATAGCTTAAATACTACTTTGAAAGGATTACTAAAACCTGGAGATCATGTTATTTCTACAAATTACGAACATAATTCCGTTATAAGGCCTTTAGAGCAATTAAGAAGAAATAATGTAGATATTGATTATGTTCCATTTGATACTGAAACTGGAGTTATAAATATCGAAGATTTTGAGACGAGAATTAAAAGTAATACTAAAGCTATTGTTTGTACATATGCTTCAAATGTAACTGGTTATGTTTTACCTATTGATAATATTGGTAAACTTTGTAAGAAATATAACTTATTATTTATTGTTGATGCCGCACAGAGTGCGGGTTTTATTGATATTGATATTCAAAAGCAAGGTATTGATGTACTTTGCTTTACAGGTCACAAATCGCTTTATGGACCACAAGGTACAGGTGGAATTTGCTTGAAAGAGAGTCTACCAATTGAACCCTTAAAAAGTGGTGGAACGGGCATTGATTCATTTAATAGTAATATGCCAGATGAATTTCCGACTAGATTGGAAGCGGGGACTATGAATGTTCCCGGTATTGCAGGATTATATGAAGGAATTGATTATATACTTAAATACGGATTAAATAATATTCGTCAATATGTCATTGGCTTAACTGATGAAGCAATAGATGGGTTGGATAAATATCCTGAAGTAAAGATTTATACTCCCAGAACAGGCTTAAGAACTGGTGTTATTGCTTTTAATGTCGGTGATTTAAATTCTGCTGAAGTTGGTCAGTGGCTATGGGATGAATATCAAATTGCAAATAGAACAGGTGCACATTGTGCACCAAAAGTCTTGGAGAGCTTTAATCTGGTAGAACAAGGTATTGTCAGATTATCTTTTTCAAGTTTTAATACCTCTGAAGAAATAAAGGTATTTCTAGGAGCAATGGAAGAACTTATTATTGAATACAGAAAGGAAATCTAATGGATTCTAAAATATTACTTAGAAAATTACCTTCTGTAAATGATTTATTAAATTTGGATAAAATTGAATTTTGGAACCAAAATCATGATTTAGTAGAAATTAAATCAGCAATAACTCAGGTCTTGAATGAAACACGTCGAAGTATTCTAACTAATGAATTTCAAAATGATATTGATATTCCTTATTTTGAGAATGCAATAGAAAAAATTTTAAGAGATAATAGAGTAAGTGAGTTACAACCTGTAGTTAATGCAACTGGTGTTATTTTACATACGAATTTAGGACGTGCAAAATTAGCTATTGAGGCACAAGAGAGCCTTGCTTTAATGTCAGGGCATTCTACTAACCTAGAATATGATATTACTCAAGGAAAACGTGGTGACCGCTATAAGGTAATTGGTAAGTTGATTCATGAATTAACAGGCGCAGAGGATGCCATTGTTGTTAATAATAATGCTGCGGCTGTAATGCTTGTTTTAAGTACCTTATTTAACGGAAAAGAAGTTATTATTTCACGTGGCCAATTAGTTGAAATAGGTGGATCCTTTAGAGTCCCAGATATTATCACTTCTACTGGTGGTGTTTTAAAAGAAATTGGCACGACTAATAAAACTCATATAAAAGATTATGAGGAAGCAATTAATGAAGATACTGGTGGAATACTATTGGTTCACACTAGCAATTATAAGTTGATTGGATTTACTGAGACACCTAATTCTAATGAGCTAGCAAAAATTGCTCATAAAAATGATTTACCCTTGGTTAATGATCTTGGAAGTGGTTTGATGATTGATTTAAATAGCTACGGTTTATCTGAACCGACTATTAAACAAGAAGTTGAAAACTGTGACCTTGTTATGTTTTCTGGAGATAAATTATTGGGAGGCCCACAAGCTGGTATTATAGCTGGCAAGAAAAAGTATATTGATAAATTGAAGCATAATCAGCTATTGAGGGCCCTACGTGTAGATAAAGCTACTTTGGCAGCTTTAGTTGCAACATTAAAATTGTATAGAGATCCTAAAAAGGCTATTAAAAAAATTCCCGTATTACGAGATTTAACCATAAGTAAAGCTGAATTACAGTATAAGGCAGATACTTTAAAAGATAGAATTGACAGTGATACTAATTTTTCCGCTGAAGTTATAAATGGGACAACAGTCGTTGGGGGAGGAGCTTTTCCTGATGTAAAACTTCCAACATTGTTAATAGATTTAAAATCCAATATTTCAGCAACAAAATTAAATGAATTATTAGCGTATGCTAAGTATCCAATAATTGCTCGTATTAGTCATGAAAATGTTTTGCTGGATATTAGAACAATTGATGAATCGGAGTTTGAAAAGGTCATTTCTGCATTGAATGAAATTAAAAACTAAGTAAGACATATTAATAAGAATCTTGAAATGATTTTTAGAAGGGAGGAAAGCAAAATGAGCAAAAAAGTAATAGTAGTAGGTGGAGTAGCAGGCGGTGCATCAGTTGCTGCTAGGGTTAGAAGACTAGATGAAGATGCTGAAATCACCATGTTTGAAAAGGGTCCTAATGTTTCTTTTTCTAATTGTTCATTACCATATCATTTGAGTGGAACCATTAAAAATGCCGATGATATTGTGTTGATGCATCCTGAACAATTCAAACGTCAATACAATATCGATGCTGTGGTTAATACTGAAGTGATCGACGTTGATCATGCTGAAAAAAATGTAACAATCAAGAATGTTTCAACTTCACAGACTAGCAAAGTAGACTATGACGAATTAGTCTTATCTCCCGGGGCAGTTCCAATTGTGCCCAATTCAATCAAGGGTGTTCATGGCAACAATGTGTTTACAGTTCGAAATGTTGAAGACATTAAAGCTTTGCAAGGATATATTGAGGAAACAAATGCCAAGAATATCACTGTTGTTGGTGGTGGATTTGTTGGACTTGAAGTTATGGAGAATCTTGTTGAAGCAGGTAAAAATGTGTCATTAGTTGAAGCGGCTCATCATATCATGGCTACTATTGATGATGACATGGCACAAATTGCCCATAAAGAATTACTTGATAATGGTGTCAATTTGATTGTGGATGACGCTGTATCAGCTATTTCTAGTACTAATGTGACTTTATCATCGAACAAAGTTATTCCCACTGACGTTGTTGTGATGGCAATAGGCGTTAAGCCAGATGTTTCTTTAGCCGAGAAGATTGGTATAAAGCTTGGTAGTACAGGAGCAATCGCTGTAAATCAAAATTATCAAACTAATCTACCTAACATATATGCGGTTGGTGATGCAATCGAAGTTACTAATATGATCACAAGAAAGAAACAGCGACTTAACTTAGCTTTTCCAGCTCAAATGGAAGCACGCAATGCCGCAGATCACATGTATGGGAGAACAGTTACTCAGCGTGGTGTTATTGGTTCGCAAGTAATCAAGCTCTTCAAGATGAATGTGGCATCAACTGGATTAACTGAGAAACAATGTCTAGATAATGGGATTAGCTATGACATAGCAATGGTTATTCCGAAAGATAAAGTTGCTTTGATGCCGAATGCCAAGCCTCTCTATTTCAAGTTGATTTTTGGAACACCATCAGGTGAAATCCTTGGTGCACAAGCAGTTGGTGAAAGTGGAGTTGATAAACAAGTTGATATTATTGCTACAATGATATCAATGCACGGACATGTCGAGGACTTACAAAATCTAGAATTATGTTATCAACCAATGTTCAGTACAGCTAAGAATGCCGTGAACATGGCCGGGTTAGTCGCTACAAATATTCTTAATGGTGAATTCAAACAAGTCCGTATGTCAAAAGTCCGAGGTTTAGTTGAGAGTGGAGCCATGATAGTAGATGCTCGTGAACCTAATGAATATAAAGAAGGACACATTAAGGGAGCTATAAATATTCCACTAAGTGAATTCAGAGATAGATTGGATGAGATTCCACATAATATTCCAGTTTATGTTCATTGTTTATCAAGTCAGCGTAGCTATAATATGGTACGTGCACTTGGTAATTTAGGGTATACCAATATATATAATATCGTGGGTTCGTTTTTAGGATTGTCTGAATATGAATATTACCATGATACTGTTGATGATAGAGATCCAATTATTGATGGATATAGATTTGATTTAATGTAATTTTAATTTTGCGAGAGGATGTGACAGTTACGTCACATCCTCGTTTTTTTCGGAGGGGAATAATGAAAGCAAAGAATCGAAAATATCTTGGGATAACCGTTATAACGTGGCTAGTATTGCTGATTGTCTGGCAGTTAGTCACAGCTTTGAAGATTACTCCAGAAATACTTCTACCAAGTCCTGAGAAGGTGATAACTACATTTATTAATCTGAGCAAATACGGTTATAATGGGATTCCGTTATGGTATCACTTTATGATTACAATGCTTCGACTTCTCAGTGCTGTGGGACTTGCGATAATTACAGCTATACCATTGGGATTATTAAGTGGTCGGATCAAGATTGTCTATGCGATATTTGATTCTATAATTCAATTTATCAGACCCATTCCACCTTTGGCATATTATACTTTGCTAATTCTTTGGGTTGGTATAGGTGAGACTTCTAAGGTAGTACTGCTGTATTTAGCAGCATTTGCGCCTATTTATTTGGCCTGTATTTCTGGTGTTAGAAAGGTCAATGTTGACTATATTAAAAGTGCAAGGTCACTTGGAGCCAGCTCTACCCAAGTGTTTTTTCACATTATCTTTCCTTCAGCTTTACCGGATATTTTTACTGGTATCAGGACCTCTGTTGGTATGGCATATACAACTGTTGTTGCTGCAGAAATGGTTGCTGCAACGTATGGTATTGGCTGGATGATCGTCAATGCTTCTAAGTATTTGAAGAGTGATGTTATGTTTGTAGGTATTTTCATTCTTGGGATTACTGGTGTGATATTGGATCAATTATTAAAATTAATTGAAAGAAAGATCGTCTTTTGGAGTGGTAAATCATGAGGAAGACAGTTAAGTTATTAATCCTTTTAGGTAGTTTTCTTTTGATTCTAGTGGGATGCTCTAAAAAGGATGACGGTCAAAAAAACCTCAGTGAAATTCGTATTGGTATACTACAGACCCCAAATGATGTGGCAGCAGCACGTCAATTAGGTTATTTGGATAATTATTTCAAAAAAAAGAATATTAAAATAAAATATATAATTTTTGATTCTGGAGTTGATGCTAATAAGGCGTTGATTTCAGGGGATGTTGACTTCGCCACTATGGGTGACACGAACGGTGTTGTAGCAATGTCTTCCAAGATTGATGCAAAGTTGATCTGGGTAAATGACGTTATAGGAAATAATGAGGGACTAGTGGTTAAAAATGGTTCCAATATCAAAAGTATTCAAGATCTTGCTGGTAAGAAAATTGCCACTCCATTTGCATCGACGTCGCATTATAGTTTGATGATGACATTGAAAAAATATAATTTACTGAATAGAGTTTCGTTGTTAGATATGGACACACAAGACATTGTTGCAGCATGGAATCGTGGAGATATAACAGCCGCATATACTTGGCAGCCGACATTAACTCCAATGTTAAAAAATGGACACTTTCTAATTAATAGTGAAGATTTAAGGAACCAAAAGGTAATTACGGCCAATATCACATTGGTTCGGGGTGGATTTGAACGAAATCATCCGAAATTAGTTGCGGATTTGGTGAAACAATTGAACAAGGCGCATGAACAGATACAAAAGAATCCAAAAGTAATTATTACAGCGGCCTCGAAACAAAATGACTTGAGTTATGGAGAAGCAAAATCACAAATTGGTACATCTGAGTGGTTGACTGCCAAACAAATGACGGAACAAAAGTTTTTGACAGAAGAATTCCAAAATCAGTTATATAAGACTGGTAATTTTATGGCCAAACAACAGACGATTGATCACGCACCAACAAAAGCGGAAATAAACAAATTTGTTGTAACTAAATATGTTGATGAATTGGGGGAGAAATAAGTGGAGAAGATAATAGAGGTAAAGGATTTGACGCTTACTTATCCGGGAGGCACCAAACCAACTTTGGATACATTGAACTTTGATATTAATCGTGGCGAGATATTAACCGTCATCGGCAAGTCAGGTTGTGGGAAAAGTACGCTGTTAAATACGATTGCAGGTTATTTGCACCCAAGTTCTGGAGAAGTATTGTTAAATGGTGAGACGATTGTTGAACCAAGTTGGAAAATCGGTGTTGTATTTCAAAATAATGCCTTATATCCGTGGTTGAATGTGGCTGAAAATATTGGTTTTGGATTGAACATGAGACATTTTAATAAAGCTGAGATAAATGTTCGCGTTGATAAATTATTGGAGCAGATTCAACTGGCTGATAAAAAAGATGATTATATTTTTTCGTTGTCAGGTGGGATGAAGCAACGAGTCGCCATTGCGCGTGCTCTAGCTAATCAACCGCAACTGGTGATGTTTGATGAATCCTTTGGTGCCTTAGATGAGTTCACTCGTAATGATATTCATAAAGTAGTCCTAGACTTGTGGAAATCACTACATCTAACCTTTTTAGTTGTTACGCATGACATCGACGAAGCTATAAAACTGGGCAATAGGATAGCAATTATGACACCAGACAAGTCATCACCAATGAAAATCATTGATAATCCGTATTTTAATATCGATCTAGAAGATA
The DNA here is from genome assembly GCF_001971585.1 of Companilactobacillus allii. Lineage (NCBI taxonomy): Bacteria > Bacillati > Bacillota > Bacilli > Lactobacillales > Lactobacillaceae > Companilactobacillus > Companilactobacillus allii. The sequence continues at coordinate 1,312,822 of NZ_CP019323.1, forward strand.
TTGATTCAGAGTATATAAAATATAAAAATCGAATTTTAAAGCAAATAGTATGACAAAAAAATTAGCCATATCCCTAATAGGATATAGTTAATTTTTTTTGTAGAATATTCTTGTTGACAAATGTAAACGTTGAGGATAATATGTAGTTATTGATTACAATTGTAAACGGAAAAGTGAGGAAAATATTTTGGCAAAGATAATAGTGTTAATAGTAGGTTTAGCAATTATAGGATTCATTGTATGGTGGTTCTTTGGCAAACACGAAGTCGCCGAAGTATCAGCCAGTGTTAATAACGATTCACAGAGTATAGACGTAGAAGTAAACGGTGGATATTCACCGGAAACAGTAGTCCTAAAAAAAGGCGTACCAGCAATTCTCAATTTCACAAGAAAAGACAAGTCCAGTTGTTTAGATAGAGTAGTTTTTTCTGATTTTGGTATTAACCAAGCCTTACCAATTAATGAAGAACAACAAATTGAAATAGACACAACAAATGCCGGAGAGTATCAGTGGGCTTGTGGCATGGATATGTTCCATGGAAAAGTGATTATAAAATAAGAGAGCGGAACAAAGCGGTTAACTTTTGAGCATTACCTAGAATAATAAAGGTGCCAACGAAGTTGGTGCATTTGTTATTCGTAGTAAGCGCAGAAAGTTGCTTTGTGCAGCTCGTTTTCAACCAGAGAGCGGAAAAGGCCGGGAGATTTTGAGCACTGCCTAAGATAGCGAAGGTATCACGAAGTGATGCATTTGATATCTGTAGCAGGCGCAGGAATCTGGCCTTTGTAGCTCGTTTCAACCCAAGCAAATCAAAAAATAGGAGAATAAAAACCATGAATGAAAATACACAAGAAGTAAAAGTAGAAGTAGCCGGTGGATATAACCCAGAAGTTGTTAATTTGAAAAAAGGAGTTCCAGCAAAGATCTCATTTACTAGAACAAATGAACAGGGATGTCTAGATGTAGTTCATTCAAAGAAACTCGGATTTGAAGAAGAATTACCAATCAACGTTACTAAGACAGTAGACGTACCAACAGATAAAGCTGGAGAATTTGACTTCAGTTGTGGTATGGACATGTTCTTTGGCAAGGTGGTAATCAAATAATGACAATAACAAGGCGATTTTGGATTTCATTGATTTTTTCACTACCAATGTTAGCCAACATGATTCTAATGCCATTTGGCTGGATGTTGCCAGGTGGTAATTGGACACAATTAGTTTTAACCACAGTTATTATGTTAGTGTCAGCACGTCCGTTTTGGCAAAGTGCGTGGGCATCGTTTACTAAGCATCATTCCAACATGGATACATTAGTGGCAATCGGTACTGTAACAGCTTACGTGTACAGTATTTACGCTATGGCGACTAATCAGGCTGTGTTCTTCGAAAGTGCAGCATTTGTTACAACCTTTGTTCTTCTTGGACAAGTATTTGAAGAGAGAATGAGAAATAACGCTTCAAATGCAGTTGAAAAACTAGCTGACTTGCAAGCTAAGGATGCCGAAGTTATGCGTGATGGTAAGTTGGTGAACATTCCTTTATCTGAAGTAGTTGTTGGTGATATCGTTCGAGTAAAACCCGGCCAAAAGATTGCTGTTGACGGAACTATCACTGAAGGTAGTTCAACTATTGATGAATCTATGGTCACAGGTGAAAGCATGCCAGTTGAAAAAAAGATTGGCGACAAAGTTATTGGTTCAACAATTAATAGTAATGGTACATTCATGTTCAAAGCCGAAAAAGTAGGCGATGACACGATGCTTTCTCAAATTGTTGAATTAGTTAAAAAAGCTCAAAATAGTCATGCTCCAATTCAAAACTTAACTGATAAAGTTTCAGATGTTTTCGTTCCAACAGTATTAATTCTAGCAATTGTTACATTTATGGTTTGGTATGTATTCTTAGGAGCATCTGTTGCAAGTTCTTTGATCTTTGCAGTATCAGTTGTTGTTATCGCTTGCCCTTGTGCCTTGGGACTAGCCACACCAACAGCTTTGATGGTTGGAACAGGTCGTTCTGCTAAAATGGGTATTTTAATCAAAAATGGTGAAGTTTTAGAGGCCGTTAATGATGTTAAAACAGTTGTTTTTGACAAGACTGGTACTATCACAGTTGGTAAACCAGAAGTTACTGATATTATTGGTGATGAGAAGTCCGTTTTAACACTTGCCACAGGATTGGAACAATCTTCAGAACATCCACTAGCTTCAGCAATAGTTAAAAAAGCTGAAAAGGACAATATATCTATTCCAAAAGTCAGTCAATTTAAGGCTATTGAGGGTAAAGGTGTTGAGGCCCTAGTTGATGGTCAAGAAGCATTTGTTGGTAACGATAAGTTGTTATCAAATGTCTCGATAGATGAATCAATGAAGCAACAAGTTATCAAGCTTCAAGAAGAGGCTAAGACAGTTGTCTTTGTTGGAGTCAAAGAAAAGATTATTGGTTTGATTGCTATTCAAGACGCCCCAAAGGATACTTCAAAGGAAGCCATCGCAGATTTGAAGGCACGTGGTTTGAACACAGTTATGCTTACTGGTGATAATGAACGTGTCGCCAAAGCAATTGCATCCCAAGTAGGTATTGATTCAGTTATCGCCGACGTTTTGCCTGGTGATAAGGCTGATCATGTTAAGTCATTACAAGAAAATGGAAAAGTAGCATTTGTTGGTGATGGTATTAACGATGCACCTGCATTAACCGTTGCCGATGTTGGTATTGCCATGGGTTCTGGTACTGATATTGCCATTGAATCTGGTGGTATCGTATTGGTCAAAAATGATTTGAGAGATGTTGATCGTGCTTTAGCATTAAGTAAGAAGACATTCAATAGAATCAAGTTGAATCTATTCTGGGCCTTTATTTATAACGTCTTAGGAATTCCAGTTGCTGCTGGATTATTCTTCGGAATTGGATTGAGCTTAAGTCCAGAATTAGCCGGTTTAGCAATGGCGTTCAGTTCATTGTCAGTTGTAACTAGTTCTATGTTGTTAAATAAAGCTAAAATCAAACCAGAGCGATCCAAAACGCGGTTAATTTCCGAGTAATAACACTAAAAATAGCCTTCACAAAGTGAAGACTATTTTTTGCGTTATACGGAAGAAATTGCGTTTTGGATCGCGTTTGCGAAGCAAACAAGTAGAGTACAAGATATTGAACTTTATATAGATAGAAGAAATTGCGTTTTGGATCGCGTTTGCGAAGCAAACAAGTAGAAGTACAAGATCTTGAACTTTAATAGATAAAAGAAATTGCGTTTTGGATCGCGTTTGCGAAGCAAACAAGTAGAAGTACAAGATCTTGAACTTTAATAGATAAAAGAAATTGCGTTTTGGATCGCGTTTCACTACTACATTGTGGCAAATTTTTCTTTGATAGTTTCAGCAGAATTTTTAAAACTAGCTTTTTCATCATCTGTTAATGGAATAGTGTTCACAAATTCCACACCGTTTTTGCCAATTACGGCCGATTGTCCGATATAGGTATCGAATTCTTCATTGTAACAAGATACGGGACATTCTAGCTTGGCATCTGACAAGACGGCTTCAGCTAGTTTGACGGCACATGTAGCAATACCGAAGCTGGTATAACCTTTTCCCTGATAGACTGACCAACCGCCAAGTCTAATCTCTTTTTCGAGTGCTGTGTAATCGAGAACTTGTCCTTGTTGTTTAGCGAATTCTTCTAGTGGGTGACTGTTAACTTGAACACTGGACCAAGCAACAAATTGGGAATCACCGTGTTCGCCGAGCGTATATCCAGCAACATTCTTGGAATTGGTATCAAATTGTTCAGAAACAACTCTTTGCATTCTGGCAGTATCTAAAAAGGTACCAGTACCGAATACTTGAGAGGTTGATAAACCTGTGGATTGTTGTAAATACTGGGTGATTGCGTCACAAGGATTAGTAGTATCAATAACTATTCCATTGAATCCTGATGCCTTTAATTGAGGAGCAATATTCTTCACGCTAGCACTAGTATATTCAAACTCTGCCCAACGATTACCACTTTCTTTAGCAGCATCAATTTTACCGGCTGTCATAAAGACAATATCAGCATCTGAAAGGTCGGCATAGTTTTGGATTTTAATCTGTGTAGTTGTGTCGAGTCTTGCTTGAGCATCTTCTAGATCCAATTGCTCTGCGACAGCTTTACCTTCATTGGTATCAATAAGAACTAATTCGTCAGCAATTCCTTTTGTTACCAGTGTATAGGCGATAGTCACGCCAACGTGACCTATACCGATGATTCCAAATTTTCTCATTTTGTTTTTTTTCCTTAGTTTTTTGGTTGAATGAACTTCAAAGATGATTATGCGTTACTTTTCTGCTTTCTGGTTGAAACGAGCTACAAAGAGACAAACCTCTGCGCTTACTACGATTAATAACTGCACTAACTTCGTTAGCACAATTATTAACCTAGGTAATGCTCAAGGTTTAACCGTCACTTTTCCGCTCTCTGGTCGAAAACGAGCTACACAAAGCAACTTTCTGCGCTTACTACGAATAACAAATGCACCAACTTCGTTGGCACCTTCGTTATCCTAGGTAATGCTCAAAAGTTAACCGCTTTGTTCCGCTCTCTTATTCGAAAACGAGCTACAAAGGCCAGATTCCTGCGCCTGCTACAGATATCAAATGCATCACTACGTGATACCTTCGCTATCTTAGGCAGTGCTCAGAATCTCCCGGCCTTTTTCGCTCTCTTATTCGACGACTTGTACCCATCCTTCAGGGGCCTCAACTGTACCAAATTGAATTCCTGTTAATTCGTCGTATAGTTTCTTTGTTACTGGTCCTACTTCTGTTTCACTGTAGAATACGTGTAGGTTGCCGTTGTGTTCCAATCCTCCGATAGGGGAGATAACTGCTGCTGTTCCGCAGGCTCCGGCTTCTTTGAATCTGTCTAGTTGGTCAATAAATACGTCTCCTTCTTCAACTCCTAGGCCTAGTCTGTGTTCAGCAAGCCATAGTAGTGAGTATTTTGTGATTGAAGGTAGGATTGATGGTGATTTTGGTGTGACGAATACGTTGTCTTTTGTGATACCAAAGAAGTTGGCTGATCCGACTTCTTCGATCTTTTTGTGTTCTACTGGATCAAGATAGACACAGTCGGCAAATCCATCTTTGTGTGCTTTTTCTCCGGGTAGTAGTGAGGCGGCGTAATTACCACCGACTTTGGATTGGCCGGTACCTTTATGTGCAGCACGGTCATATTGTGATGTGGTGAAGTTAACGGGTGTCATTCCACCTTTGAAGTAAGAACCTACTGGCATAGCAAAAATGGTGAATGTGTATTCTGGAGCTGCATGAACACCAATTGTTGAACCTGAACCGATTAGAAGGGGACGAAGATAAAGTGTTGCTCCTGTACCATATGGGGGTACAAAGTCAGCGTTTGCCTTAACGACTTGTTTGACAGCTTCAACGAACTTGTCTTCTGGGAACACTGGCATAAGTAGTCTTTCGGCCGAATTTCTTAAACGGGCTGCATTACGATCTGGTCTGAACAATTGAATCTTGTTGTCTGGTGTACGGTATGCTTTCATTCCTTCAAAAGCACCTTGACCATAATGTAGTACAACGGCAGCTTCATTCAATGGAAGTGTACTGTTGTCAGTAAGGCCACCATCTTGCCAGTCGCCGTCTTTCCAATGGGCTGTATATCGATAAGGTAAGTCCATATATTCGAATCCTAAGTTATTCCAATCTAGTTTAGATGCATCTGCTTTTGCCATAAATATTTCTCCTTTATTATTAAAAATTATTAGAAAATAATTAATAACTATAATAGTTCTAGTACTGGTAATAAGTCAATGGTGAAATGGTAAATCAAATAAATGTCTTTAAAAATTAGAATTAATTTAATGTACAATGATTCCTTATGTATAAAGCAAAAAAATTGGCGTTCACTTATGTGAATACCAATCTTTATCTTCGTTCTTAACTCTTTGTACTATCTCTAAGCACCAACTTGGTGGCTAATTCAAGCTTAAAAGCGACGTGTCTTTCGTTGTTTAACAAATCATTTAGGATATCAACAGCACTTTTTCCCATTTCTTCTGTTTCGACTGAAACAGAGCTGAGTTCTGGATTTACATATCTTGCAACAGAAGTGTCATTGAAACTGAAAATCTGCACTTGATTTGGTACGGATATATCAGCTTCCTGTAAGGCTTGTAAAGTTCCAGCTGCCATTGGATCATTTGTTACAAAGAAGGCGTCTGGTAGCTTGTTAAGTGTATTGATAGCGGATTTCATTTGTTCGTAACCGGATTTCTTAGTGAAATCACCCTTAAAGCAATATTTCTCCTGAAGGAGGTTACGATTGGATAAATATTGTTTGAAATAATCGAATCTTTTATCAGGGATAATTCTAAGATCGTCGGTGGAATGTTCCTCTCCATAAATGATACCGATATTCTTTATATCTTGTTTTATAAAGAAGTCTATCACGTGATCAACACCGGACTTAAAATCACTTAAGACCGAGTCATATCCGTTGATGAATTGGTTATCATCGATAAAGACGATTTTGGGTGAAACTTGTGACATCTGTTTGATCTGTTCATTACTGAATTTCCCAACAGCAATGATAGCATCAATGTCACCCTCAATTTTGTTCAAGTCACTATTGAATACACGAACGACCTCAAAGTTATAGAGCTGACTACGTTTCTCAATGCCTTCTCGGATCATCATGTAATATAGATCATCTTGTTCTTTAGATTGTGAATACCACTGGATTAATGCCACACGTTTTTTGATATGTCGATTAACTTTTGAATAATTCAAACTATCAGCTGTCTTGATAATTTTGATACGGGTCTCATCAGTAACCGAAAGGGTCAAATCGTTATTTAGAACACGAGAGACAGTGGCGGGGGAGACTCCAGCTTTTTTTGCGATATCTCGAATCGTTGCCATTACTTCACCACATTCAAACTAGCAATGAACTTATCAAATGCAGCTTGTCCAGTCTCATCCCACTTGTAAACTCCTGCGTTTTCTAGGACGTGTGAGAATACAAGGCCAGTTTCTGAATTAACAATATCTTCAACGTTTTCGGCAGTGAAGGAATAGCGACTCTTTAATTCATCAGCCCATTTCTTGTGATATTGGGCGATATCGTTGGATTCATTAAGCAAGTACTTCTCAACTTCAACGAGTTCACTCTTTAATCTAGCGGGTAAGATGGCACGTCCCATGACTTCGATCAAGCCGATGTTTTCTTTTTTAATATGTTGATATTGCTTGTGGGGATGAAAGATTCCATCAGGGTATTTTACGGAAGTTTGATTATCACGTAAGACAATATCCATAATATAATTATCACCATCACGGTAAGCGATAGGTGTAACTGTATGATGACGAGTTCCATTTACATAGGCACGTATATCAACAGATTCATCAGAATAATTCATCCAAGTATTGTGGATAAGTGTTGCGGCCTTAACCAACTGGTCAGGATCATCACTGATCAATCTAATGTCTGACAATGGCCATTTAACGATACCACCATATACATTTTCAAAGGGTAACTTTATTTCTTTGGTGATTGGAGCTTTCATCATAGGAAATTGGTGTCTGCCACCTTGATAGTGGTCATGAGTCAACATCGATCCACCGACAATAGGCAAGTCAGCGTTACTACCAACGAAGTATTGTGGGAATTGTTTGACTATTTCCAATAGATTACTGAAGGTATGTTGATTGATGATCATTGGACGGTGTGTCTTGGCTAAGAAGATAGCGTGTTCTGTGAAATAAGCATATGGTGAATACTGGAATCCCCAAGTTTCACCACTGAGTGTGAAGCGTATTATACGGTGATTACTTCTAGCTGGATAACCTAAACGACCTAAGTATCCTTCATTTTCCATACACAACTGGCATTTGGGATAACCATTTTGAACCTGATTACGAGCTGCAGCAATGGCTTTAGGGTCTTTTTCAGGCTTTGATAAATTGACCGTTATCTCCAAATTTCCATAGTCAGTTTTAGTCTCAAAAGATAAGTTTTTGGCGATGGCGCGTGTTTTAATATAATCATTTTTGCGACTTAGATCGTAAAAGTAGTTGGTAGCGTCAATTGGACTCTTTTGATATAGATTCCAGAATTTTTGATTAATATAGGAAGGCATTGGTGTTAATAGGTTCATTAATTGATCACCAAGGATTTCCTTATCAGTTGCTGTATCTTCAATTTTTTTGTTTTTGATTGCGGTTTGAATCAAGGCATCTCGTAATTCTAGAAGGGACTTGCCATTTATATCGCATTCATCACCAACTAGACTACGGATACGATTGATTAAGTAGATACGATCCAATTCTTGATAACTGTTGTCGAACTTAATTATTTCGTCAGCGAATTTATCAATGGAACTTGTTTCTTTGGTACTCATTATTCACCCACCTCGGATAATTCTTTTGGTCCATCAGAAATCTCAGCAATATAAAAGTCAGCGTCATATCCAATCTCATCTTTATATGTTTTACCAACATTTGACTTGAAGTTTTCTACTTCGTCTTTAGCGACAATGGCGATAGCACATCCACCAAATCCTGCACCTGTCATACGGGCACCGAGGACACCTGGCTGTTTCCAAGCTGTTTCCACTAGAGTGTCTAGTTCTTTACCAGTTACTTCATAGTCGTAATGTAGTGAGATGTGTGAGGCATTGACCAAGCGTCCGAAGCCTTCGATATCGTTGTCATTTAATCTCTTGATGGCCTTTAAAGTACGTTGATTTTCGAACACTGCATGTCTGGCACGACGAATCAAGGCATCGTCATTTATCAAATAGTCATATTCGTTGAATTCATCGATCGAAAGATCTCCAAGAGAATTGATGTCCAATTTGGTTTGTAATTTCTTTAGAGCTAGTTCACATTCACTACGACGTTCGTTGTATTTGGAATCAGCCAATTCACGACGCTTATTTGTGTTCATGATCACGATAACGTTATCTCCAAGTTTAACTGGAGCATATTGGTATTTCATAGTATTGGTATCAAGTAAAATTGCTTGATCCTTTTTACCCATACCGACAGCAAATTGGTCCATGATACCTGAGTTAACACCAATATAATTATTTTCGTCTTCTTGACCGATTTTTACTAAGTCTAATTGGTCTACTTTTAGATCAAAGACTGTATTCAAAATAGTTCCCATCAATAGTTCGATTGATGCAGAAGATGAAAGACCAGCACCATCAGGCAGATTACCGTGAATGAATAAATTGAAGCCATGATCGAACTTATAGCCACGTTTTGCTAAGAAGTACATGATACCACGGGGATAGTTCACCCAATCGTCTTCTTTTTTGTAGTCTAAGTCATCGATATTGAAACTAATGATTCCTTTATCAGGAATATTTGCTGAATACATTTGAATTTTTCCGTCATCACGTGCACCATAGGCAGCGTATGTACCAATACTAATGGCACAAGGGAACACATTACCACCATTGTAGTCAGTGTGTTCACCGATTAGATTGATTCTTCCGGGGGAAAAGAAAAGTCTCTCGGCTGAGGATTTAAATATGTTTTGATAGTCTGAAAGAAGGTCGTTGTTATTCATAAGTTTTTCTCCATATTTATTTAGTAAATGTTTACTAACTTATGATAACGCTTTCTTTTGACTGGTGCAATAACTTGTGTTAGTAAACGTTTGGTAAACAAAAATAATTGTTAGCTTGCAACGTAATATATAATAGTAATATTAATCAAATATGTTATGATTTAAGCAATACTTTCATATTATATATTGAAGGAAAAAGAGGACGAATTTATGCCAACGGCAATTGTGACGGATACGGCTTCATATTTAACGTCGGAACAAATAAAAGAATTTAACATCACTGTTCTGCCAATTACAGTTATTTTGGGAAATAAACAATATAAAGAAACCGAAGAATTAGGATTAGACAAATTTTACGATTATTTAAAAACTGAAGATGAATTACCAACAACAGCTCAAGTTTCAATGGGACAAATCGAAGAGGCCTATGACAGGTTAGTATCAGAGGGATACGATAAGATTATTTCTATTCATTTATCAAGTGGAATTACTAGTTTCATGGATAATTTGAGAATGTTCTGTAAGGAATATGACAAAGCAGAAGTATTTCCGTTTGATTCATTAGTTGCCAGTGCTGGGGAAGCAAACTTGGTATTACTAGCCGGTAAATTGGTACAAGAAGGACAGAGTCCTGAAGATATCGTACCTAAGTTAAAGATGCTTCGTGACACTATGGAAGTCAGATTTGCAGTTGATAATTTGAATCACCTAATGCGTACAGGACGTTTGAGTAATAGATCAGCCATTATTGGTAATTTATTAAATATCAAACCAATGTTAACTTTTGATGATGAAGGTAAGATTATCGCCATAGGTAAAGAACGCACAATGAAACGAGTCTTCAGACTTATGTGTGACAAAATTCAAGAAACACTAGATAATGTTGATTATAAAGTCCATGCAACCATCATTGATGCTAATAATCAAGAGTTGTCAGATTCTTGGGCACAAGATTTGCAAGAGAAGTTTCCAAATGTTCGAGTAACACAAAGTTCACTGGGACCAGCTATTAGTGTCCATACAGGTGAAAAGACAATGGGAATTATTTGGGAGATGGATTGGCAGACAGTTAAGTAAAGAGCGCCACAACACGCGGTTAATTTCCGAGCATTAACGCAAATAATCCTGGTATTCACGAAAGTGAATATCAGGATTATTTTTGTTAAGCAGAAGAAATAGCGTGTTGTGGCGCATTTTTCATTACAAATTAATTTTTTTGAAACTTTGCCCTTGCCTTGAAGTGACTTCAAGGTTGTATACTTCAAAAAGTAAAGTTAATTAGTAAAGGAGTGATGAACATTCAAATTACAATTTTTGGAGCTACAGGAAGCATTGGTCCATTTTTGATAGATAAAGCACTAGATCTTGGACATACGATAATAAGTGCAAGCCGAAAACCACAAAATGATACTACTGATGGTGTTAAAAGTATAGTAGTTGACTATGGAGACACTGAAAGTATTAAAAAGGCTTTAGTAGGTAGTGATGCAGTCATCATTGCACTCGGTGGTAGTAATATTTTAGAGCCAACCAAGAATATTTTACATACGTTAGAAACTTATGGTCCTAAGAAAGTAGAAATGATAACTGGATTTGGTTCAGATAAAAAATTACGAAAAGAATTACCATTAAGCCAACAAGTTATGTTTAATGCAATGAAAGTAACTTTTTCAGCAGTTTTAAAAGTAATGTCACAACAAGTAGAAATAATAAGAAATACAAATGGATTAGATTGGTTAAATGTTCAACCACCATGGCTAACTTATGATGAGAAGACTGACTATCGTTATGGAGTTGATATAAAAAGTACTGTTAATTCAAAGTTAAGCCGATTGGATTTGGCTGATTTTATGATTACACAATTATCACAAAATGAATTAGGTAAAAAATCGGTTAATATAGTTGGTTCTACTAAAAAATAAAATATTTAAGGAGTATTTATAAATGAGAAATTTCACTTTTGATTTAGATGAGAATGTAGAAAGAAGAGAGGTTAGATTTAATAACCGATTTGGTATTGAAATTGCTGCAGATTTCTACCTACCAAAAAATATTGGTGATAAAAAGCTTAGTGGTCTAGTTATTGGTGGTCCTTTTGGAGCTGTTAAAGAGCAAGCTTCAGGACGTTATGCAAATGAAATGGCAAAAAATGGCTTTGCGGCATTAGCCTTTGACGGTTCATATACTGGTGAAAGTGGTGGTACTCCAAGAAATGTTGCTGCTCCAGATATTAATACTGAAGATTTCATGGCAGCTGTAGATGGAATCGGTATGCAAAAGAATGTTGATCGTGATAGCATCGGGGTTATTGGTATATGTGGATGGGGTTCACTAGCTTTGAATGCAGTAGCCATTGACAAACGTGTTAAAGCAGTTGCAACCGTTTCGATGTATGATGCTTCAGCCGGATTTGCAGCTCAACCACTAGAGCAACGTACAGAAATGTTGAATAATATTGGTAAACAACGCTGGGTGGATGTTGATAATGGAAGTCCTGCAGCAATGTTTGATCAATTACCAAGTAAATTACCAGAAAATGCAGATATGGATACAAAGGAAACATTCGAATTTTATCGTACAAAACGTGGTTTCCATGAAAATTCTATCCTTTCAAATGGTCGTTGGAATGCAACAATGCCATTATCATTTATGAGCACACCAATTATGAACTATATGGATGAAATATCTCCACGTCCACTATTGTTGATAGCAGGTGAAAATGCATTCTCTAGACCAGCTAGCGAAGTTGCATACAAAAAAGCTAAAGAGCCAAAGGAATTGATGCTTATTCCTGATGCATGGCATTCAACACTTTATGATAATATGGAAAAAATTCCATTTGTTAAAATTGTTGATTTCTTCAATGATAGTTTATAATTAAGCTAACTTGAGGTGATAAGATGCAGATTAAAGAAATTTCAGATAGATTAGATATTCGACCAGAAACGATTCGTTATTGGGAAAAAGTTGGACTAGTCAGTCCAAGCAGTAGGACAAAGTCTGGATATCGTGATTATGATGAGACGAATGTTGAATGGATACAATATGTTAAGTGTCTGAGAGTGATTGGAGTTCCAATTGAGAATATCAAGAAATATAATGAATTATTCTTAATAGGTGATAGTACCATTAACGAACGTAAGAATATTATAATTGATCAACGTCAGCATTTGATTGATCAAATCAAAGAGTTTGAATCTGCACTTGAATTGGCTGATAATAAAATTAAAAATTATGAAAAAATGATATTACCCGTTGAACGTGAACTTAAGAATAAAAGTAATATAAAATAAAGGACTTTAACATTCACTTTGTGAATATTAGAGCCCTTTATTTTTATTCAACAGCATTTCTAGAAACTAACCAATGAGTCATTACTAGACAGACTACAATCATCAAAAGAGACACGACAAAACCAATTTTGATACCAGCTAATTCACTAGCTAAGTAATTACCTGGATTTGCACGAGTGGACATACTGATTATCCCGACTAGTAAGGCAGTACCAAAAGAAGCTGCCACTTGTCTCAAAGTATTATATGTCGCAACGCCATCTGGTAGGATTTTGTTAGGAATAGATGCAAGTGCTTGAGTTTGGATCGGAATCAAAACTTGGCACAAGCCCATTTGTCGGATAGTTTGACCTAATGTCACTATCAGGATAGGCGTGGATAAGGTTGTGAATGATTGTAATCCTGTACCGATGCAATCGATGATGAGTCCTGAGATAACTAAGCGTTTGACGCCGAATCTGTCATATAATCGTCCACTTATCGGGGACATTATTGCTGTGAAAGTGGCTCCGGGCAATACAACCAGACCAGATTGTAGGGCACTGTAGTGCATGACATTTTGGACCAAGATAGGGATGATGATCGAGTTACTATACATCGTCACCATTAGAATCATATTTATTATCACTGCAATATTGTATTGCTTGTAGTTAAAAATCTTAAAATTAATGAATGGGGATTCATCGTGTCGCTGAGTAAGCACGAACAATACTAAGATTACAATCCCAATCAATGTGGCACCACCAATATTAAAGGTAAGAAAGTCAGTTGTTCCAATATTTGAGAGTCCATATAATAGGAACAATAATCCCAAACTTGAGAGAATTAAGCCCTTAGTATTGAATTTCAATTTGGTTTCTTGATGATCGTTTGTAAGGAAAATAATTGATAAGATAATATTTATTGCTGTAAAAGGTATTACTAAAATGAACAAATAACGCCAAGATAGGACTGACAATACAAAACCTGACATAGTTGGGCCGATTACCGGAGCAAAGTTGAACGCTAATCCAATTATCCCCATAATCTTACCTTGATTATGCCGAGTGGCTGAATTCATCGCTGAAACATTGACCAACGGCATCATGACACCAGCGCCAATGGCTTGAATCATTCTTCCGGTAATTAAGAAGACATATTGTTGTGATAATGCACCGAAGATTGTTCCTAGTAAGAATATAGTTGAGAAGAATAGATAAAGTTTTTTGAATGAGAATTTCTTCAATAAATAGGCACTGGTAGGAATCATCAGTGCATTGACCAAGATATAACCATTAGTCAGCCATTGACCCATCGATGTGGTGATGGAGAATGTCTTCATAATTGATGGTAAAGCAGTACTCATCAAAGTTGAACTCAATACTCCGAAAAAGCTTCCGATGGTAATAATAGCAAGGGATAATTTGGTTCTTTTGTTCATAAAAACTTACACTTCCTTAAAATAAGTTAAAAACACGACTTTTCTTATCATCAGGTTAATGAAGTGGTTTGTCAAATTAATCTAGAATTGACATTGTTAAAAGTTAGATTATTATTAGAAATATTGAATCATATCTATAGGGAGTGAAGCGCATGTTTAATGTTTTTGTAAGAAAAGCACAAAATGATGATTTAGAACAAATTATCAAAGTTATTAATGATGCTAAGAACCTCATCAAGAAATCAGGAAGTCCACAATGGCAAGATGGTGAACCCAGCCGATCAGTTCTTGAAGAAGATCTGCAACTAGGACGTGGATACGTCTTGATAGTTAACGGTGATTTGGTCGGTTACACATGTTTAATGCAAACAAACGACCCACACTACGAAGTTATCCAAGATGGTAGCTGGAATAATACCACAGATAAATACGCCACATTGCATCGAGTTGCTATAGGGGATGGATATCGAGGTAAGCATCTAAGTGACTTTTTGATTTCAAACATGTTTACGATTGCGTACGGATTAGGATTTAGAAACTTCCGTATAGATACACATGCAATGAATAAAGGAATGCAACACGTATCAGAGAAGTTTGGATTTAAGTATCGGGGCATTATTTATGTCGGTGAAAAAGAAGATGATAGACGACTGGCTTATGAACTCAATATTTAGAGCGTCACAACACACGGGAATTTCCGAGCATTAACCTAAAAGAAGCTGATATTTGCGAATGCAAATACCAGCTTCTTTTAAGTTAAGCGGAAGAAATTGTGTGTTGTGGCGCGTTTGCGAAGCAAACAAGAAACAATCAAGCAGGTTATGCAATCATACAAATTTGCGAATGCAAATACCAGCTTCTTTTAAGTTAAGCGGAAGAAATTGTGTGTTGTGACGCGTTTGCGAAGCAAACAAGTAATTTAAACTCTAACGACTATAATCATTGGCATCAGCCTTGGTAAATGCACCAACCAACTTATGTGGCAAATAAGGTTCTTCAAGGAAATCAACATCGTCCTTGCTCAAAGTTATATCCAAAGCATCAACAGCGTCAATAAGATGAGACTTTTTAGTAGCTCCAACGATTGGGGCAGCGACTTGAGGCTTTTGCAATAACCATGCCAAAGCAACTTGAGCACGTTTTACACCATATTTATCAGCAATCTCACCAACTCTTTGAACGATTGGTTCATCCTGTTCTTCAGTAGAATCATATTTAGAACGTGCAACTTTGTCTGTTTCATATCTCTTAGTAGTTGATGACCAATCTCTTGCCAATCTACCAGAAGCTAGTGGACTATAAGGTGTCACAGCTATATTCTTCTCTTCGCAAAGTGGCATCATTTCACGTTCTTCTTCTCTATACAACAAATTGAGATGATTTTGCATAGAGACAAATTCAGTCCAATTATGTTCTTTGGCTACTGCTTGTGCCTCAGCAAATTGCCAAGCAAACATAGCAGAGGCACCGATATATCTAGCTTTACCAGACTTAACAACATCATGCAAAGCCTCCATAGTTTCTTCAATAGGAGTATTGTAGTCAAAGCGATGGATGATGTATAAATCAACGTAATCAGTTTGAAGACGTTTCAAACTTTGGTCAATTTGAGACATGATTGCCTTACGTGATAGTCCAGCGTAGTTAGGCTTTTGTTCAGGCGTGAAGAATACTTTAGTGGCGAGAACTATTTGATCTCTGTCAGCGTACTTTTTCAAAGCATCCCCAACAAACTTCTCACTGTCACCATGCGAATAGATATTGGCAGTATCAAAGAAGTTAATACCCAAATCAAGGGCAGTCTTTATTACATCGGTACTCTTTTCTTCGTCTATAGCCCAAGGGAACATGCCAGTTGAGGCATTACCAAATCCCATAGTTCCTAAGGCAATTCTTGAAACATCTAATCCTGTGTTACCAAACTTTGTATATTTCATAAAGTGTATCCTTCCTTATAAAAAGTCTCAACAAACCTGAGGTAATCAAGCGTATTGAGACTTTTTAATTTAGCATATTTTTAAGATTCTCTGAATAAATCAAGTTCTTTTGATCTACAGAAAGATCTAAATCATCTATTGCAGAGACAATTTGATTGGTTGCTCCAAAAGGTGGAATACCAAATGGGGCATCTGTCCCAAACAATACGTGGCTAGCTTTGAAAAAGTCTACAGTTAACTCGAGTGCCTTAGGGTTTCCCAAAAGTGCAGTATCAACGTAGAATTTCTTGAAGTCATTATATTCAGTATCGGACATTGTATATTTGATACGTTGTGAGAAGAAGGGGATCATGGCACCAGCGTGGTGTACTAAAATTTTCAGATTGGGATACTTTTGGAAGTATCCTTTTTTGACCAAGTTATACATTGCTTGCGTCAATTCATATTCCCAGCTGAACGTAATATTGTTGTCACTACGAGATTCATCAAAGACTGGATGTAACCAGATAGGAATATTCAGTTCATTTAATTTAGCAAAAATTGGTTCGTATTCATCAGAAGTAATCGGCTTATTTAGAGCTCTAGTAAATAATTGAACTCCAATTAACTCGTCATTTTTTGTGATTTGTTCATCAATGATCTTTATAGCACCAGATACTGAGTTCATGGGCAACATCGCTACCGCAGACACGAAAATATCATTATCTTTTACCATGTTTATCAGTTCTTCATTTGCAAGATTGCATAGTTTCACTGAAGTCTTAATATCAACATAGTCTTCAGGGTTCAAATTAACATTGGAAATAACTTGCACGACATCAGATGCCAAACCAGTTTTTCTCTTTTCAATATCAGTTAATACATCATTTTGCAAATAAGGATTCTTGGCTAATAAATTATTATCGATTTGTTTCATTTGAGTGTAAAAATTACTAGGTAATACATGAGCGAATACATCAATTTTTGTCATAAGTTAAATCCATTCTGGTTTGTCACCGTCAGTATTTGGTTTGTTTAATCCTACACTTTCACCAATGTGTTTAGTAGGATCGTTCAATAATTTGATCACAAAATCTGCGATACTTTTTCGTGAGACCTCAGTACCCTTGAATGGTTCAGTTTTTTGTGTTGTTTCATAGTTGATTTCATCTTTGTTACTCATCCAAGCAGGACGAATCATTGTGTAATCTGTGTTTGAGGCTTCGATCAATTGTGCTGATTTTCTAAATCCGGGCAAATAATCGGCAATGGCTTGTTCGTTCCATTCTCCAAATTTACCGGGGACTTCATGATAGGCACCAAGTGAACTGATAAAAATCAAACGCTTTTTACCAGCTTGTTTCATAGCGTTGAGAAGGCTAGTTGCTTGGTCTGCTAAGTTAGGTCCACCGACGTTTGAATAAACTATATCGACACCATCCATTGTTTTAGCCAAAGAATCTGTATCAAGAATATCACCATCAACCAATTCTACACGGTCATTTGTTTCATATTGATTCAAGCGACTACTGTTTCGCAAGAACAAAACTAGTTGATCGTCAGTTTCGTTGAGCAATCTGTCAGTAACAATCCTTGCTGTCTGACCATGTGCGCCAACGATTAGAACTTTTGTCATATATATTCCTCCTTTCGATGATTAAATCATATACCTTGAAGTTTACTTTAAGGCAACTATTAAATGTGATTAATTCATAGGTTTTTCCCAAGAACCTTTAGTTTCAACGTTTGCTTGATCTGCAAGTGTCTCTAATTTTTCAATTTCTGCTGATGTTAACTTGATAGTTATAGCTTGTTTAGTTTCACCAATATATTTTTCTTTAGTTACACCGATGATTGGTAGGGTATTTTTGTTGATGGCCCAACTTTGTGCTATTTGTGCGGCGGATGCATCATATTTCTTACCGATTTCACTCAATTCATTTGTCAGAGCTTCTAGTTCTGGTAACATCTTGTTATATTTGGATGCTCTAGAGCTACCTGCTGGTAGGGGATTGTTAGTATTGTATTTACCACTCAAGGCACCTTGTTCCAATACCATGTATGAGAAGAAATCGATATTATTTTCATTACAGTAATCGATAATTCCGGCCTTTTCAGATGAACGATATAGTAAACTGTAGTGATTTTGGATAGCTGAAATACTGATTCCTTCTTTTTGAAGAATACTATTTGCTAGCTTTATTTCGTCCAAATTATGGTTTGAAACACCAACGCGTTTGATCTTGCCACTTTTAACTAAGGGAATTAGTTGAGGAGTCCATTTTTCTACGTCAGCAGGATTATGAATCCAATAAATGTCAACATAGTCTGTATGTAATCTCTTGAGACTTCCTTCGAGCATATTTGCCATGGCGTTTTCACTGTCATCAGCAATTTGTGGTGTGAATTTAGTTGATAGTAGGTAATCTTCTCGTTTATAGTACTTTAACAAATCACCAACGAATGTTTCAGAGGCACCCATTCCATAGACTGCAGCAGTATCCCATAGGTTAAGTCCAGCACTCATAGCCGAATCAACAACTGGTTTTAGGTCTTTAGTAGTAAGTGGATCACCAAAGACTTCCTCAGAGCCCCAAGCCCAAGTTCCAAGTGCTACTGATGGTAAATTTTGTTCAGTCATATTAAAAGTTCCTTCTTTCAGTTTAAATGTTCAGTAAGTCCATATTAGATCAATGGATTTATGATGTACAATACTTATAATAAATAGTTTGAAATGCCTAAAAGTAATAATTAGATCAATAAAGGAGATATTTATGGAGATTAGAGTATTGAATTATTTCTTGGCCATTGCTAGAGAAGAGAATATTACTAAAGCTGCGATATCTTTGAATGTAACTCAACCAACCTTGTCCAGACAATTACAACAATTGGAAGAAGAACTGGGTGTGAAACTTTTTGAAAAAGAAAAGCGTAAGATGGTTTTGACAAATGAAGGGATGCTGTTGAAAAGACGTGCCCAAGAAATAGTTTCATTGACGGACAAGACTGTTAATGAGGTTTCACATAAAGATCTGGATCTTAGTGGAGAGATTACTATTGGATCTGGAGAATTGAAGAGTGTTGATACATTATCCAAGATCATTGTTGGATTTGAGAATAAATACCCAGAGGTAACATTTAATGTGTTCAGTGGTAATAGTGAAGACATCAAGAATCGAATGGACCAAGGAATGATTGATATCGCGTTATTTTTAGAACCGATAAATATAGAAAAATACGATTTCTTGAGAATGAATGTGAATGAGACTTTCGGATTACTGGTAAGAAATGATTCAAAATTGGCCCAAAAATCATTTATTGAACCAAAGGACCTACAAGATGTTTCTCTTATCATGTCAACTAGGGCAGCCGTTAATCATGAATTAATGAATTGGTTTGGAAACTATCAAAAGAAATTGAAGATAATCTCAAATTACAACTTGATTTATAACAGTGTTAAATTAGTTCAAAATGGCTTGGGAGCAATGGTGTGTCTTAAACTAGATGTTAATTATCAGAATCTAGTATTTGTTCCTTTGAGGGATGCACCTATTTTGAATTCTGTTGTTGCATGGCATTCAGGACAGGTTTTCTCTAGAACTACTACAGCCTTTGTGGAATATCTAAAAAATTGTTTACAGTAAAGAACTGGTTATGCTTTCTTTTTAGATTTCATTTTGTATAATTAATAAGTTAATTAAGGTCAAAATTATTGGGGAGCTGGTTTAAATTTGAATGAGAAGAAGTCTTGGTGGGGGAGCCCACGAACTATTACCAATACGATCCAAAATCGTAAAATTTCTTGGCTAGAATTATTTTCAGACTTAATCTATGTTGTCATTATTCATAGCTTTGTAGAGAACTTAACCGAGCATTTTGATTTTGTAGGTTTTGTGACATTTTGGGTTTTATTTTTATTTTTTTTCAACACTTGGACAAATATGGTGTTGTACTTTGATCTTCATGGTGAGAATAATCTACGTAATGTTTTTTTTGCATTATTACAAGTAGTCTCCATTGCAATAACCGCCACATTTGCGGGGGACTTTTTTGAAGGTAATTATACGGGATTCATTTTAGCGTATTCTTTCAATCAATTGATTTACATGTACTTGTATTTGAAGACAATGATTGCTGATCCGTTACATGCAATCACTACACGGCCTTTTCTGATTAATTATGTCGTTGGTGAAATAATATTTATCGGCAGTATTTTTGTAGGAAACATTAATTTACAACGTTTAATGATTTTTATAAGTTTATTGATATTTGTTAGTACGGTAATGATAGAGAATAGGAACTTTGATAAGGAATTCAAGATGAGGAAGATACCTTTTGAATTGAATTCGGCTATTTTGGAACGATATGGTTTGTTTACGATGATAGTACTAGGAGAATCATTAGCTGGAATTATCGAACACATGACTGAGGAACATACTCATTTGGTTGATTATAGTCACTTTGTGCTAGCCATTATTTGTATTATCGGTACCTGGATGATTTACTATACTATGATGGATGAAAGACAAGTTTTAGCTAAAAGATATGCTCCAATCTCTTTGTTTAGAGGAATACATAGATTCTTAATAGCATGTCTAATCTTACAATCATTCTTTATATCAAGAATCGTTGATGAATTTTCACCAATATATTTCCAAGGATTATCTGTGGTGACAATAGCTTCATTATTGGCGTTGTTGGCACTAACTAGAGGCAAATTATTCAATCCCAATCCTTTGTCGAATAAAGAAACTACAGCTATAGTGATTTTGATCTTAGTCATTTTAGTAATGTCATTTGTACCAATATTCACTGGGTTGTTAGTCGACGATTTAGTAATGTTAACAGTAGGTGTTTGGCTTTGGACTTTGAAATCATAAAAGAGTAAGCAAAAAGGAACCGGAAATTTTAATCCGATTCCTTTTTATTTGCACTATCTACGGCTTAACTTCACAACTGTTTCAACGTGTGGAGTTTGTGGGAACATATCAACTGGTTGTAGGTAATCAACACGATATTTATTAGTTAAACGTGTTAAGTCCTTTGCCAAAGTTGAAGGGTTACATGAGATATAGACAAGTTTCTCTGGTCTATGACGCAATAATGTATCGATCAATTTACCATCTAATCCTGTACGTGGAGGATCAACGATGATGGCATTTGGCTTGATGTGGTCAGTTAATAATTCTGGATATACTTCATCAACTGAACCTACATAATAGTCAGCGTTGTCGATCTTGTTCAATTCAGCATTCTTCTTAGCATCAGCTATTGCTTCTGGAATTATTTCGATTCCGTAAACATGGTCGACTTTTTTGGCAAGTGTGATACCGATAGTACCAACACCACAGTAGGCATCCAGCAAGACATCTTGTTCTTGAGGGTTCAATGCGGTCGTGGCAATATCGTATAACTTGTCAGTTTGAATTGAGTTGAGTTGCAAGAATGCACGTGGTGAAAGGTTGAAGACATAGCCATTGATATCTTCTTGTAAATATTCATCACCCCAAACAAGTCTTGTCTCATCTCCCCAAACACTACCTTTGTCATCAGTGTTGATGTTTTGAGAAATAGAGCTAACTTCTGGGATTAATTCATTGATTTTTTCGATGATTTTACGTTCTTTTAAGAACTTCTTTGAACGAGTGATGAAGGTAACTTGAAGTTTGTTAAACTCTACTGATTGACGTATTACGATCATGCGTAGAATTCCTGATTTTGCCTCAGGATTATATACTGGAATACCAAGTTCCTTAATGATATCAACAATTTTGCGCATTGCAGTCATTGTTAGATCCATCTGGGTAGGCATTTCTTTTAGATCAACCAATTGTTGTGTGCCATCTTTGTATAATCCACAAAGTATTTCACCGTCAATTTCTTGAATAGGGAATTGCGCCTTGTTACGGTATTTTTCCTGTTGTGGTGAGGGAATAGTTGGTTTGATATTGTAGTGTTCATATGCATAAGGTTTGTATTTCTCAATTGATTCACGCAAAATATCTGCTTTGAATCTTAGTTGGTCATCATATTTAATATGAGCAAATTCCAAGCCTCCAACCTCACTAGCAAGTTCTGGAGTTTCTGGATTACGAAAAGGACTAGCTTCTCTTATTTTATGAATTTTACCATTTAAGAATTTAGGGTGAACTTCGGTGATCTCACAAACGATGACATCTTCAGGTACAGCTCTTGGTACGAAGACGATAACGTGTTTGAAGAAACCAATTCCTTCACCGTTAATTCCGATTCTTTTGATTGTAAGTGGGAAACGGTCGCCCACTTCGAGTTCTTCTGTTATATTAGTATCCATTAGATTTTTCCTTTTTTTAAAAATGCGGTAAGCTACACTAGAGTATAACATGTGAGGTGAGGATATTGGCAAAAGTAACAAAAATACAGGCTCAAAAACGAAAAGGAAGATACAATGTTTACCTCGATGGTGAATATTCATTCCCAGTTAGTGAGACGACATTAGTTGATTATCGATTGATGAATGGTCTTGAATTAGATGATGCACAAATAAAAGAAATAAAATCACGTGAGAACATAAATAAAGCTTACGGTGATGCAGTGAATTATTTGAGTTATGAACTACGAACTGAAAAGGAAATGCGTGATTACTTATATAAGAAAGAATATAGTTCACCAGTTGTTTTTTCAGTTATGGAACGTCTCCAGAAACTAAATTATATGGACGATAATGCTTATGCAGTAAGTTTCATTAATACACAGTTGAATACGACTGCGAATGGTCCTAAAGTGATTAGACAAAAAATGATTCAAAAAGGTGTCCCAGCGACGATCATTGAAGATAAGTTATCTGAGATCGATCAGGACAAATTGTTGGAGAATGCTACTGTATTTGCTGGTAAGCAAGTTAGAAAACAACGCCATAAGTCCTTCCAACAGATGATGACTAAGCTTAAACAAGGACTATATCAAAAAGGATATAGTGGAGAAATCATTAGCCAAGCAATTGATGACTTAGAACTAGAACGTGACGATGAGTCTGAAACTGAGAATTTACAGTTATTGGTGGAAAAAGTAAAGCATAGGTATAATAATCCTGCCAAATTAATAAATTATCTGATGACTAAAGGATATAGATACGATGCTATCAAAAAAGTTCTGAAAGGTGAGTAGGTTTTTCGATACATAATATCTTTCAATTGTTTCACAGCTCTGTTATAATTTTTCGTGAACAAGAAGCGGAAAGCCGGGTAATTTATGCAGATTCCTAAAGAAGGAGATTACGTGGCAATCCAAAGTTATAAGCATGATGGTCATTTACATCGTACTTGGCGTGAAACAATGGTGTTAAAGACAAGTGAGAATGAGATAATCGGCTGTAATGAGAATACTCTTGTTACTGAATCAGATGGTCGTCGATGGGTAACACGAGAACCGGCTTTGGTTTATTTTCATAAACATTACTGGTTCAATATTATTACCATGATACGAGAAAGCGGAGTATCCTACTACTGCAATTTAGCGACACCGTTTGCCTTAGATAAAGAAGCTATCAAATATATTGATTACGATTTGGATGTAAAGGTCTTTCCAGATGGAGAGAAGCGTCTACTTGATGTTGATGAATATGCAGCACATAGTAAGATGTGGAATTATCCACCAGAGATAGATGCAATTTTACATCGGAATGTCGACATTTTAATTGATTGGATAGATAAGGGAAAGGGTCCTTTCTCTCAATCTTACGTAGATTTATGGATGCAAAGATATGAAGAATTGTCACACCATTAATTCGGATTGCCCATACACATTAAAAAAACAAGCTGAGACTATTGAAGTCTCAGCTTGTTTTTTTCGAGTTTTTCGTATGTGGCAGTTAAATTATTGATTTATTTTATCATTTTCTTCATCTAGTGAGATACCAGATAAGAATTCTTTGGTACGTGGAGTTGGATTACCGAAGAATTCCTTTGTGGAACCATCGTAGATCTTGTTTCCATCCTCGATAAAGACGATCTTATCAGATACCAATCTAGCAAATTCCATATTATGTGTAACGATGACCATTGATTGTCCTTGTTGGCATAACTTCTCTAGGATACGAAGAACTTGAGTTTCAAGTTCCGGATCAAGAGCACTAGTTGGTTCGTCCAAAAGGATATATTCAGGGTTCATAGCAAGTGCACGACAGATGGAGATACGTTGTTGTTGACCACCTGAAAGTTGACTCGGATAACGATCCTCTAACCCGGCTAGTCCAACTTCTTTGATGAGACTCTTGGCAAGTGTCTGTGCATCTTCTTTTGAACGTTTTAAAACAGTGATAGGTGCAGTTGTAATGTTGTCAATTACAGTTAGGTTAGGGAACAAGTTCCAGTTTTGGAACACCATACTTGTTTTACGTCGTAAGTCAAAACTATCCTTTTTGGAAATCGGCCTGGAGTAGTCGATTGATAGGTCAGGAAAACTAACGGTGCCACTTTCTGGTCTAACCAACATATCAAGAGATCTCAACAATGTCGATTTACCTGAACCAGAAGGTCCTAAGATAACTGTTGTTTTACCATCAGGGAAGTCAACCGAGATATCATTCAAGACGGTCTTGCCTTCGTATTGTTTATTGATGTGTTTTGCTGAAAGCATTAGTTTTGACCTCCCTTAACATATTTTGATGTACGACGTTCTAAGTAGTGTTGTAACCAACTTAGAAGTGAGCAGACGATAGCGTATAGTGCTGCTGCTAGTGTGTACATCAATAATGGTTGGTAGTTTTTGGCGGTTATTTGTTGGCTGACTTGGAACATTTCTAGGATAGTGATCGAACTGGCCAATGATGTATCTTTTACTAAACCAATAAATGAATTGGATAGTGGTGGTAGAGCAATTCGAACTGCTTGTGGAAGAACAATCTTCATCAAAGTTTGACGAGTAGTAAAGTTCAACGTATATGCCGCATCCCATTGATCTTGTGGTACAGATAACAAGGCAGAACGGATAGTCTCTGATGCATAGGCACCTGTGTTCAGTGAGAATCCAATAACAGCAGCGATAAAGGCTGGAAGTTGAATCCCCACACTAGGAAGTCCAAAGAAGATAATGAATAATTGGACTAGTAAAGGCGTAGAACGGAATAGCCAGACATAGAAGTTAGCTATTGCACGCAAGACTAGCCATGGGTATTTCAATGCCTTGTTTTCACTAGGTTGAATGAATTTGATCAGTGCTGTTAAAACGGCTAAGATCAATCCAAATATGAATGATATTATGGCTAATGGAATGGTGAATTGAAGCATAGCTCCAATCATTTCCGGCAGTGATGAAATAATTATGTGCCACATGAAACGAAACCCCCTCGAAAGTTAAATATTATTTTTTGGTGATATCTTCACCGAAGTACTTGATAGAAAGCTTCTTCATAGTTCCGTCTTTGTAAAGCTTCTTGATAGCTTTGTTGACGTCATTACGTAGACCAGTTGATTTCTTGTTGTAAATTGGAGCAATCTTGGATGCAGCGATGTACTTAGATGAGATAACTTGGTACTTAAGATCAGTATTCTTGTGATCTTTCTTCCATGTTAAGAAAGCCTCTTTAGAGTTAACAGCAGCAACAACACGTCCTTGATCGATCATAGACATAGATGTTTGGAAGTCAGATGATGGAACGATGTCTGCACCGTACTTTTCAGCCTTATTGTAGTTATCAGTACCAGTACCTGCGGCAACTTTCTTGCCCTTAATATCGGTTATATTCTTGATATCAGTGTTATCTTTTTTCAAGATCAAAGCTGATCTTGAATAGATGTAAGGCGTTGAGAAAATATATTGTTTCTCACGTGACTTGTTCATAGCAACATTATTGATGACAACATCAAATGTGTTTGAATTCAAACCAGCAATAAGTGAATCCCACTTAGTAGGAACAAACTTAACCTTTAATCCCATTTCTTTAGCAATATCTCTGGCAAAATCAACTTCAAACCCCTTAAGCTTACCATCTTCACGATATGAATATGGTGCATAAGTACCCTCAAGTCCGACAGTTAATGTACCTTTTGTCTTGGTATTTGTTGCATCTTTGTTACTTGAGCATCCTGTAAGGATAAGTACCAATGCAGCAATAGTTGTTAAAAGTAAAACTAGACGTTTCTTCATATTTAAAACTCTCCCCATAAAAAATTTACATTTCTTATTCTCTCATAACTTTACGTTTTATAAAAAAAATATAACTTTTAAAACTTAAATAAATCTGTAGATAGATATCTTTCGCCGTTGTCTGGTGCGACTGTAACCACTTTCTTACCTTTACCAAGTTTTTTGGCGATTTGGATGGCTCCGTATATATTGGCTCCAGATGAAATACCAGGTAGGAATCCTTCTTTCTTGCTTACTTCTTGTGCTGTTTGAATAGCTTGATCACTAGTTACTTCGACAATATCTGAATATGAATCTTGGTCAAGAGTATCAGGAATCATACCAGCACTAATACCTTGAATCTTGTGTGGGCCAGTTTTACCTTCCTTTAATAGAGGGGATTCAGCGGCTTCTAGAGCGTAGATTGTTATATCTGGGTATTTCTTAGTTAATGCATGACTAACACCAGATAAGGTACCACCAGTACCGACACCGGCAACAAAGGCATCTATTGAGTCATCACCAAAAGCGTCAATGATCTCCTTACCAGTTGTTTTTTCATGAATAGCTGGATTAGCAGGGTTAGTAAATTGCATAGGTAGGAAGTATCCCTTTTCTTCTGCTAGATCTTTGGCACGTTTAATGGCACCACCCATTCCTTCACTTCCAGGTGTTAATACAAGTTTTGTACCGTAACCTTGCATAAGCTTACGACGTTCAACACTCATTGTGTCTGGCATCATGATGATCAAGTGGTAACCCTTAGCAGCAGAAACTAATGAAAGACCGATCCCAGTATTTCCAGAAGTTGGTTCAACGATTGTATCTCCTGGTTTGATTTTGCCGGACTTTTCAGCGTCTTCGATCATTGCTAGTGCAATTCTATCTTTGATAGAGCTTCCAGGATTGAAGAATTCCAACTTTACATATACGTCAGCGGCGTCATCTGGAACGACCTTGTTTAATTTAACGATTGGAGTATCTCCAATTAATTCAGTAATGTTATCGGCAATTTTTGTCATAATTTTTTTCTCCTAAGATTTAATTAATTTGGTATCTTTTATACAATTCAACCAATTACTGAAGAATTGTATCTGTGTTTCTTTCCATGTGAACATGGGGTGTTTATCTATTGGTGAATAGTAATTCCTAGCCGGGAATGCATTGGGTACTTTTCCACTGGCTAATTCTCTTTTATATTCATCATCTAATCCGTTTTGTGGATATTCAAGATGTGAGAAGATGAATACTTGCGGTCGTATTTTGGATGTTACCAAAGTTAAGAGACCATTCTCACTTACTGCATTTATTTCTAGCGATGAATTATCTGCAATATCTTGATGATTCATCTCAGCATATCTTGCATGTGGGGCAGGGAACTCATTAGAAACATTGTGTAATAAATAAGTATCATTGGTAATGTTGTTTTGATAAATACCAAAAGTCTTATGAGGCAAGATACTTTTTTTGATTTGATAAAAGTGATCCATTGCAGCCATAGCGCCCCAACAAATATATAATTGTGGGATATTCAATTGATTTAGTTTGTCTAGTAATTCGTTGATCTCTTGAATATAGGTCACTTGTTCAAAATTCAATTTTTCAACGGGGCTACCCGTTATGATGAATCCATCAAATTGACTGATTTCACTTAGATCCAGTGGTTTCATCGTTTCAGTGATTCGTGTATCTAAAACGCGGTCTACATAGCGAGTAGCTGAATAATAAAAAGTTAAGTCAACTGATTCATCTTTTAGAATGTGTTCGAAATTTTGATTGGTCGGGATCTTTTCTTGCATTAGATTCAAAATCCCAATTTTAACGTGTTCCACAACAAACTCCTTTCTGGTAGTGGATATAAAAAAAGAGGGCTGACAATGTCAGCCCTCTTTGAAATTATAGTTTTCACTACGTGTTATCAATTGAGTGGTATTAGACATGTCGAAAAAGTATAGTAATTTTGCATTACTACACAACAACATGCTTGCATTTGTTTTACATTGTTAAGATTCATCATGTCAACTACCTCCATCAATTAAGTTGTCTCAAGCCTATTATTAATTTTTAAATAAGTCAAGAATTATTTATTCTTTTTCTCAGTGTAGATCGACAAAGTCTCAAATTCTAAGTAAGAGGCTAATGTCAACGAAACCATCAATACCAATACTAACCAGCCTAGAGTTGTGCCCATTATTTGTTGAAGCGTGAGGACTTTTGCTACTATGTAAATACTTGCTAGTGACAAGAAGAAATCAAAGACAAGATTTAGTCCGATGACGACTTTACTTCGCTCTAGAATAAAAAAGTTTATTAAGCTTTTTAGAGATTTGCGGTTGGCGCTACGATACATTATCAGTACTGGACGTTGTGCAATTACTTTTACAGCAAACATCCCAAGTGACCCAACAATTCCACCGACCAAAACACGCCAAGTCAACGCGTGTAAGACTAAGGCGTTATATGAGACACCAACTACTAGTAGACAAATAATGTATGGAATGATAAAAAACAGGATATAAATAATGGTGATTTTTTTATTCGACATTTTAAAAAACTCCCTAATGTGCAATTAATACTATTCTATCATGAAAAACCTTTATTGTTGAAAGCAATAACACCTGCTATAATGTTTTTGTCTATTTAATTTTACAATTTTACATATGAAAGAGAGTGAAAGATTCGATGAGTGATGACCCGACCGGAGCGACGCTGACTGGACAGCTGATTTTGATAGTAGTGCTTACGTTCCTTAATGCTTTTTTTGCCGCAGGTGAAATGGCAATTGTTTCTGTTAATAAAACTTCCGTTGAGGAAAAGGCAAAGGATGGTAATCGCAAAGCTATTAAGATATTGCAAGCGATTAATCATCCCAATAATTTCCTATCAACGATACAAGTAGCAATTACTTTGGCTGGATTCCTATCATCAGCTAGTGCGGCTACAAGTTTGACTGGTGTTATGGAAGGATTAATTGGTAAATTTCCTGGTAGTAGAGAATTATCTATCGTTATAATAACGATTATTCTATCATACTTCACATTGGTATTAGGAGAGCTTTACCCCAAGCGTATAGCGTTACATAGCCCATATAAAGTGGCTAGTGCAACTGAACCGGTAGTTTCCATTTTTGGGAAGATTTTAAAACCATTTGTTTGGTTATTGACTAAGTCAATTGATCTACTTATGAAAATCACACCGATTGATTTTAGTAAAAAAGACGATAAGGTCACTCGTAATGAAATGATGGCGACGATTCAAAAGTCTCGCCAGAGTGGAACAATTAATTCGGACGAGTATCAAATGCTTCAAGGAATCATTCGATTTGGTGATACAACCATTCGTGAGATCATGGTCCCAAGAATCGATACTTTTATGATTGATATCAATGATCCTATAGATAAGAATATTGATGCCATTTTGAGTCAACCATTTTCAAGGATCCCCGTTTATGGTGGTGACAAGGATACTATTATAGGTATCGTTCATATCAAGAACTTGCTCAAAAAAGCTCGTGAATCTGGTTTTGAAAATATTACTTTGAAAGAAATTATGACAGAACCGCTCTTTGTTCAAGAATCAACTAATATTGATTCAGTTCTAATTAAAATGCGTTCTACACAAACACAAATCGCCATGGTAGTTGATGAATATGGTGGTATTGTTGGTCTTGCAACAATTGAAGACTTGATCGAGGAAATTGTCGGTGAAATCGATGATGAGTATGATGAAGTTACGACTAATTATCGTCGTCTTAGTTCTAATAAGTACTCAGTTATTGGTCGTTTTTCACTGGAAGACTTCAATGATCTGTTTAATGAAGACCTTGAAGCAGAAGATGTCGATACCATTGCCGGATATTTGATCGCCAATATCGGTGAGATTCCAGATGAGAATCATCCTAAGTCTTTCACACTAGAAGATGGATTGATCCTTACTTCGGATGAAATGAATGGATCTCGTATTGAGAAGGTATTAGTAACACTTCCTGATTCAAAAACGAAATCTGTAATGGCTAATACATTTAGAAATAAATAATGAGAAGGCGAAAGTTATCGCCTTCTTTTACTGTGATAATACAAAAATAGGAGTTAAATATGGATCAAAAACAATTAAATAATGAAGTA
Organism: Companilactobacillus allii; assembly: GCF_001971585.1. Classification (NCBI taxonomy): domain Bacteria; kingdom Bacillati; phylum Bacillota; class Bacilli; order Lactobacillales; family Lactobacillaceae; genus Companilactobacillus; species Companilactobacillus allii. Next base: position 1,343,264 of record NZ_CP019323.1, read on the forward strand.
AAAAAGCGTCGAACCTTTGCAATTATTTCTCACCCGGATGCTGGTAAAACAACCATCACTGAACAAATGTTGTATTTTGGTGGAGTTATTCGTTCAGCTGGTACAGTTAAAGCTAAGAAGTCTGGTCAGTTTGCCACAAGTGATTGGATGGAAATTGAAAAGAAGCGTGGGATCTCAGTAACTAGTTCAGTTATGCAATTCCATTACCGTGACAAGGATGTCAATATCCTTGATACTCCAGGACATGAGGATTTCTCAGAAGATACTTATCGTACCTTGATGGCTGTTGATGCTGCCGTCATGGTTATTGATTCCGCAAAGGGTATTGAACCACAAACTAAGAAGTTATTTAAAGTTGTTAAAAAACGTGGTATTCCTATCTTCACATTCATGAATAAGTTGGATCGTGATGGTCGTGACCCACTTGACTTAATTGCTGAATTGGAAGATTTACTTAACATTGAAGGCTGTGCTATGAATTGGCCTATCGGTATGGGTAAGGAATTAAAGGGACTTTATGATATTACAAATAATCGTGTTGAATTGTATCGTAAAGAAGGCGATGACAGATACTTGCCATTGGATGAAAACAACAAATTACCTGCTGGTAATGATCTTGAAGGTGAAGGTGTCTACGACCAAGCTGTTGGGGAAGTAGATTTGATAAAAGAAGCAGGTAATACTTTTGACATCAAAAAGATTCAAGCTGGTAACCAAACACCTGTGTTCTTTGGTTCAGCTTTAACTAACTTTGGAGTACAAACATTCTTGGATTCATTCCTTGATATGGCACCAGCTCCTGGCGAACATAAAATGCAAAATAGTGACGATATCGTAAAACCTGATGATACAGAATTCTCAGCTTTTGTATTCAAGATTCAAGCTAATATGAATCCAAATCATCGTGATAGAATTGCTTTTGTTAGAATTTGTTCCGGCGAATTTGAAAAGGGGATAGACGTCACCCTTCAAAGAACTGGGAAAGTCATGCGTTTGAATAATGCGACTGAATTCATGTCCGACCAAAGAGAACAAGTTAAATCAGCCGTTGCCGGTGATATTGTTGGTTTGTATGATACCGGTAATTTCCAAATTGGCGATACTATATATACAGGTAAGAAGGAAGTACAGTTTGAAGACTTACCACAATTTACACCTGAAATGTTCATGCAAGTTCAAGCTAAAAATGTCATGAAACAAAAGTCATTCCACAAAGGAATGCAACAACTAGTCCAAGAAGGAGCCGTTCAATTGTATAGAACATATACAACAAATGACTACATATTAGGTGCAGTTGGTCAACTTCAATTTGAAGTTTTCCAATTCCGTATGAAGAACGAATATAACTGTGACGTAGTAATGAATCCAATCGGATCAAGAACAGCAAGATGGATCGACCCAGAACAATTAGATCCAGCAATGTCCTCAACAAGAAATATGTTAGTTAAGGATATGGAAGACCAACCATTGTTCTTGTTTGAGAATAGATTCGCCGAAAATTGGTTTGTTAATAAGTATCCAGATGTTAAATTGAGCTCTAAGCTATAGAGCCAGAGCGATACAAAACACGGGAATTTCCGAGCATTAACGTAAATTATCCTGACATTCACAAAGTGAATATCAGGATAATTTTTGTTAAGCGGAAGAAATTGTGTTTTGTATCGCGTTTCAGCAAGTTTGAGGATAAAAAAGAAAAGCACAAATCCTTTTAACTAGAAAAAAGTAAGAAGAGAAGAAATTGTGTTTTGAATCGCGTTTGGAGTAAGTTTGAGGACAGAAGATAAGAAATTGTGTTTTGTATCGCAAACAACAATCTAGTCATAATTTACATTATGTAAATTAAATTAAACAATAAATAGTGATATTCTTTACTGTAATTGACCAAGTACCTTGATGGTCTAACTGGAGGCTCACTATGTGTACAGGAATTAGTTATGAATCAACCGATAATCAGGAATTCTTCGGAAGAACTCAAGAATACAATTTGGAGTATGACTATGTGCTTGCACAATTTCCACGTGATTACGTTGTCGATATAAGTGCAAGTAAGTGGAAAACGAAGTATTCCGTGATCGGAGTATCAGCTAGAATCGATCATCAGCTTATGCCGACTGTTTTGGATGGATTAAACGAGTTTGGGTTGGCATGTTCAACACAGTATTTTGCCGAAGATAACATCTACAACACAATGGATGAGATAATTGAGGAAGGTAAGAGTCCGGTATATGCCGAACAATTCATTTTTTATATTCTATCTATGTGTAAAGATATTGACGATGTTAAACAAATATTGAAGAGCGTTGCCATACCAAATAGTTCCATTGTTCAAAAGACTGGCTTACCTCAGCACTTTTTCATCAAAGATGGTAGTGGTAGAAGTATTGTTGTCGAACCATCAATTGCTGCTGAATTTGGCTTTAACGTTTACGAGAACAAAATAGGAGTTATGACTAATAGCCCATCATTTGACTGGCAAGTAACGAATTTGAAGAATTATACTGGTTTAACAACAAAATTTCAAAATGATCTACAATTGAATAACACCACGATCAAATCCCTAGGTAAAAGTTCAGGATTGATTGGATTACCGGGTGATTACACAGCTCCATCTAGATTTGTTAAGGCCACAACTTTGTTGAATTTTTCTGAAAAAACAGATAGTAATAATTCTATTAATCTAGGATTTCATATTCTTTCAATGTCTGATATCCCAAAGGGTGTTGTGATATGTGCAGATGGAACTTCTGAATATACGCAATACACATCTTTGTACAATCAGACCAAAAGAGAATTATATATCAAACTTTATGATAACTTGGACGTCCAAAAAATTACTTTTAGTGATGAGTATGCTAATAATAGTGAACCTAAGATATATGAACTTGTTAAAGAATCACACTATAAAGAATTGAAATAAGAAAATGGCTCGATATTCAGATTTTTGAATATCGGGTCATTTTTGGTATTATATTAAGGTTGTTAATTACGAGGTGGTAGTTTTATGGATAAGAAATTATCGTGGAGAAATTCACTATTTATTGGTTCAATGCTGTTTGGACTATTTTTTGGAGCTGGAAATTTAATATTTCCAGTATTCTTGGGTCAACAAGCAGGTAGTCATGTAGGACTAGCTATATCGGGATTCCTAATAACTGGAATTGGCTTGCCACTACTTGGAGTTGCTGGTATGGGGATGACTAGATCAAGCAGTGTCTTTGAACTAGCTGAACATGTCAATAAACCCTTTGCATATGTGTTTACAATATTACTGTATCTAACCATCGGTCCGTTATTTGCGACTCCTAGGTTAGCTACAACGTCATTTCAAATGGGAATATCGCCATTTGTGTCATCAGATAATCGCAGAGGATTCTTAATAATTTTCTCAATTGTGTTTTTTATAGTCGCTTGGCTCTTTGCTCGTAAACCGAGTAACATAATGACTTATGTTGGAAAGTGGTTAACACCAACCTTCTTGATTCTTTTGGGGATTTTGATCGTTGTGGCGTTGGTCAAGCCAATGGGTAACTTCTCAGCGACTCCACAAGGAATGTACAAAAAAAGCCCTGTTCTCACAGGGTTTACTGAAGGATATAATACTATGGATGCCTTGGCATCATTGGTGTTTGGGGTAGTAGTCATTGATGCGATCAAGGAACTAGGAATAACCAAGCCGGTTCAGATTGCCAAGGAGACCATTAAGTCTGGAGCAATAAGTATTATTTTGATGGGGATTTTGTATTCTTTATTAGCCATTATAGGAACGATGAGCCTTGGTAAATTAAGTTTGGCAACTAACGGCGGAGTTACACTGGCTCAGATATTCAAGTATTACTTTGGATCCGTTGGTAGCATATTATTGGCATTAATAGTTATTATCGCCTGTCTAAAAACGGCCATTGGATTGATATCTTCATTTGGGGATTCTATGACTGAGATTTTCCCCAAGACAAATTATCAAGCAATGATTGCTCTAGCAAGTGTAGTGTCATGTGTGATTGCTAATTTGGGCTTGACCAAGCTCATTAAGTATTCCACGCCAGTGTTGATGTTCATTTACCCTTTGGCAATCGTCATGATTTTATTGGCGGTTTTTTCACCAATCATAGGAACATCTTCGAAGGTATATAAAACGACCTTAGTATTTACTATAATCCCAGCAGTCTTTTCAGGAATGGAGAATTTACCTAAAGGACTACAAGTACGTTCTATTCTAAGTATCAATCAAGTTTTGCCATTTTCAAGCATGGGATTAGGCTGGATAATTCCAGCATTTTTAGGATTGATCATTGGCTACATATTGAGTAAATTAGATCACGTCTAGTGGAGTTTCTTTTGTTGGAGCAGGATAATACTTGTCCAATAGTTCTAACTCGTCATCAGTGAATCTGACATCGATTGAACCTAAGTTATCTTTGAGATGTTCAAGGGAGCTAGTCTTGGCGATACTTAACAAGTCATTATTTCTAATCACCCAAGCTAGTAATAGTTGGAAAATAGTGATGTGTTTTTGATTTGCCATATCGGTAATGATTTCTTGGGGATGCAAATAAGCATTTTTATCAGAGCCAAATGGTGAATAACCCATAAATGAAATATCATGTTCCTTTTGCCAAGGTAGTATCGAATATTCAATACCACGGCTTCCAATGTTGTAGAGGTTTTGGTTAACTTTACATTGATCACCATTAGGAACTGAATACAATTCTTTTAAGTCGTTTATATCAAAGTTTGAGACACCAAAATCTTTGATATAGCCGGCTTTTTTCATATCAACAAGTCCACTAATAGTCTCAGCAAGTGGAGTCTCACCACGCCAATGTAGTAAATATAGGTCCAAATAATCAGTCTGAAGTCGTTTGAGGGAGTGCTCTAAGCTATTCTTGATTAGTTTGGGAGTAGCGTGATAAGGGTAAAACTTAGATACTAGTTGGAATTTTTGCCTATCAAAATCTTTTATTGCTTCACCAACTAAAGTTTCTGCGGCACCTTCACCGTACATTTCAGCAGTATCGATCAAAGTTATTCCATGGTTTAAGCCATATTGAATAGTTTGGATCTCGGCAGATCCTTTAGATGGATCTTCACCGATTCGCCAAGTTCCCATACCAATGATAGAGGTAGGTTGATCATTAAATTGTATTTGTCGCATAATGTTTCCTCCTATGTGATAGATATCAATGCGTTCTTTTGTAGACTGATTCTTGGAAAAACAGATAGTTCAGATATAGTTTAAATGTTTCATCTAGGATGTGTAAATCTAAACCGAAGTATTCTGAGATCTTATTCAGTCGATAATTGGTCGTATTGCGATGAATATGCAGTTGTTTAGAGGTTTCAGTGACACTTTCATTGTTTATAAAGTAACAAGACAATGTGTCTATTAACTCACGACCGCCGTCAGTTTGATGCAGAGTATTGAATTGTTCGATTATTTCATGTGTGGATAAGTCTGTTGAGAGAATTTTATCAATGAGGCTGATTTGATTATAAAAATTGGTATTATCAAAATCAAAAATCTGAGCAACACGGATCGTACTTTGAGCTTGTTTGACGGATTTACCCAACAAAGTTGTTTTGTTGCCAACGCCAACTTTGATATGTTTGGATATGGCTCTTTTTAAATAAAGATTCATGGCAGTATCTGATGCCGTGATGATGACTGTACTGTGTGGTGAAAGAGCTAGTGTGTAGTCATTCTTCTTGATAAGTAAAGGTGTTGTATCTGCGGTCTCAACGACAATTGCGAACCGTTGTATAAATAGATCTACTTGTAATAACTTGGCCTCAATATTGAGTTCGGTCTGAGCTTTAATATCGTCAGTTACTTCAGTCCATTGGTATAAGAAACGATTCAATCTATTCTTGTGTTGTGCTTCAACTTGATTGTTATAACTTTGAGTTATCAATAATTCTGTCGAGATTTTTAGTAGAGATGCTAAAGGAGTGACTTTTTTTGGGTCACCGGTAATACCTATCACACCAATAGTTTTACTTTGAAATTGAACGGGAATATTGACTCCGGGTTGTCCATGAGTTCCAAAGGATTGAATCATTGGTAAGGTTTCACTTTTCTCTATAGCGTCAACGGCACCAACGTGTAGAGTGTTGAGTCTATTTTTGTCACCACTAGCGATAATGTATCCATGTTCGTTCATCATATTGATATTGTAAGGGATACTTTCCATCATCCGATCAACAATGGACTGTGCGAGTATGGGATCAAGTTTCATAATGGCCATCCTTTTGTACAAAATAGCACAATCGATTTCTAATAGTCCTTTTAGAATAGGAATTTGATTAGTTGATTATTTTGTGCGTTTATTTATTTTTCATTATTAACGTAAATGATAATACTATAATACCAATAAGAGAATACGTTTTCTTATTTAAACGACAAATAATTATTGTGCAAATGAACATTGAATGAAAATAATAATCAGGCTATTATATTACTCGTAAATCAATTGTTCAATTTTTAACAAGAAAGCATTAAAAGCGAGGAGGAATTGCAGTGATAGCATGGTGGGCCGCATTAATAGGTTTGGCTTTAGCAATTATTTTAATTTTATTCAAAGTAAATCCTGTCTATTCATTGATGATGGGAAGCATTATAGGTTGTTTGTTAGGAGGAATGAGTCTAGCACAAACAACTAATACAATAGTAACTGGTAGTTCAGGTGTCATGGGGACGATCATCAGAGTTATTGCGGCAGGTGTCTTAGCCGGGGTCATGATGGAGTCTGGCGCTGCCAATGTGATTGCGACTAATATAGTCAGTCACTTCAGTGATAGATTGACGATTCTTGCACTAGCATTATCCACAATGGTTCTGACTGGAGTAGGAATATTTATTCCAGTTGCTGTTCTTATCGTTGCTCCGATAGCATTAGAGGTCGGTCAAAAGATGCATTACAGCAAGTTATCATTGTTGGTTGCATTATCAGGTGGAGGTAAGGCAGGTAATATTATTTCGCCTAACCCTAATACTATAGCTGCTGCTAAGGGATTCAATGTTGAATTATCACAAGTCATGATAGCTGACTTTGTACCAGCAGTAGTTGGTTTGATCGTTGCTGTTTTACTAGCAATGTTAGTAAAGAATAGAGGAACTTTCATACCAGCAGACCAAAAATTCGCCAAAAAAGAAGTCGAAGATCTACCAAGTTTGGGTTCAGCAATCACAACTCCATTAGTTGCCGTTGTCTTGTTGTTGATAACACCCATTGGGGATGTTTTAGGTATCAAGGCTTTATCAAGCTTGAATATTGATGCAATGTATATCTTACCAATTGCTGGATTGATCGGAACTCTAGCAATGAAGCAACAACGTAAGTTCTTAACTTATATGAAAAATGGACTAGCTAGAATGACTGATGTTGTAATGATCCTTATCGGTGCTGGTGCGATTGCTGGATTGATATCAGCTTCTAACTTGCCACAAGAAATCGTTATGTTGGTTAAATCATCAGGTATATCAGGAACATTCCTGGCACCAATCGCCGGTATTTTGATGGCAGGTGCCACGGGTTCAACATCAACTGGTGTTATTCTTGCTTCTAATTCTTTCAGCAAGTCGATTATGTCACTGGGAATCTCAGGAACAGGTGCTGCCGCAATGGTTCATACCGGAGCCACTGTTATTGACCAATTACCACATGGTAATTACTTCCACGTCACAGCCCAATCAGTCAATATGCAATTCAAGGAAAGAATGAGTGTTGTAGTTTGGGAAATGTTAGTGGGATTGTCTATGACGATTGTCGCTACACTTATGTACGGTGGTTTATTCTAATTATTGAAGGTGGATAAAATGAAAATTGTACTCGCTCCAGATTCATTCAAAAATTCTTTAACTGCTAAGCAAGTCGCTTCAGCAATGCAAACAGGATTACAACGAGTTTATCCTGACGCAACTTTTGTTAAAGTACCAATGGCTGATGGTGGTGAAGGTACTGTTCAATCACTGGTCGATGCTAAAAATGGTCAAATTTTGACGGAAAAAGTTATCAATCCTTTGGGTGTTGAAACACAAGCACATTACGGATTGATAGATGATGGAAGTGTTGCTGTCATTGAAATGGCAGAGGCCAGTGGAATTCAATTCATTAATGAATATACTAGAAACCCATACGTGACGACTACTTATGGAACTGGCCAATTAATGAAAGCTGCTATTAAACATGGGGCCAAGACTATTATTATTGGTATCGGTGGATCAGCGACCAACGATGGTGGGGCCGGTATGGCTCAAGCACTTGGCGCCCATTTATTAGATGCAGATAATAATGAATTGAAATATGGAGGAGCAGTGTTGAAGAAGTTAAGCAAAATCGACATCAGTGAAATGCTTCCAGAATTAAATGATATCAAGATCATTGTCGCATCAGATGTTACCAATCCATTGACTGGCAAAAATGGTGCCTCACACGTCTTTGGACCACAAAAAGGTGCTAATGAAGAAATGGTAGAGTTCTTAGACGATGCCTTGTCACATTATGCAAAAGTAATCAAAAAAGACCTCGGTAAAGACTTAGAACAAACACCAGGAGCTGGTGCTGCAGGCGGTTTAGGAGCCGGGTTATTGGCATTTACCAACGCAAAGTTACAGTCAGGTGTTGATATAGTTGTTAATTACACAGGCTTAAAAGATCAAGTTAAAGACGCCGATTTAGTATTTACAGGCGAAGGCCAAATTGACTTTCAAACTAAATTCGGCAAGACACCAATTGGCGTTAGCCAAGCTACCAAAGAAGTTAATAAAAATGCAACAGTAGTAGCGATTGCCGGTAGTGTAGGAGACAGGATCTCTGAACTTTACCCATTAGGAATAGATGCAATATTCACCTGTGTACCAGGTGTTCAAAGTTTAGATAAAGCAATTTCAGATTCAGGTAAGAATATAGAACAAGTTTGTGAGAACGTCGGCCGCCTATTTAAGAGCGTAACAACACGCGGTTAATTTTTGAGCATTAACACTAAAATGAGGTGCCATTCACATCGTGAATGACACCTCATTTTAATGTTAAGCGGAAGAAATTGCGTGTTGTTACGCGTTTGCGAAGCAAACCAGGACGTATGAAAAGTAGCGTATAACGTGTGCTAAAATCAGGTAGAAGTGAGTGCTAAATAATACGAGACGGTACTAAGTTCATTAAATTAAGTAAAGAAAATTGCGTGTTGTTACGCGTTTGCGAAGCAAACCAGGAACGTATAAGAAAGTAGCGAGGAAGTATCTATAAAAAATTAATTACTCAAAAAGAATTGAGTACTATTACAAACTTGCAGTGAAAACGCGTGACAAAACACAATTTTCTCAATATAAGCCTAAAAGACCGATATTTACTTGCGTAAATACCGGCATTTTAGGCTTATAAACGAAAACTGAACGTGTTTTGTCACGCTCTTAAATAAATAATACTTTGTGAAATTTATAAATTGCAATCACAAATTACTAAAAAAGGGCTATCATTAATTTTATAAGGCAACGCTTACATATTTGAAGGGAGGGCATAATATTATGCAACTGAAACAAAGCCACCAACTTAAACAAAAACAAATGCAAAAATTATCTTTGACTCAGGGGATGCGTCAATCAATTGTCATGTTACAGTCTGATGCAATTGATCTTAGTGAGTATTTAAAAGATGTCAGTTTAGAAAATCCATTATTTGATGTCCATACAAGTCTCGATGTTCCATTCATGCAAGGAACACGTGATAATCAATCATATCAATTAAGAGATAATAGCCAATCACTATTTGAATATTTATTAGATCAAGTTCAACTAACTATGAGGGATACACCATTAAGAGATTTGGTGATTTATTTGGTTGAACAATTAGATCCAAACGGCTACTTGCCAATTACCGATAAAGAAATCATGGACGAATTAAATATTGATAAGGTGAGTTTGTTGGATGCATTAACATTGCTTCAACAACTAGATCCGCCGGGTGTTGGAGCACATGATCTACGCGAATGTCTACTTCTACAGGCACAAGCAGATCGTGAATCTCCAGAATATGCTGTCGATATTTTGAAGTATTACTTTGACACAATGGTCGATCATGATTGGCAGACGATTCAAAATAACCTGCAGATCGACAAGACCACATTAGATGAGAATATTGATTACATCAAAGAATTATCAGCTACACCTGGTGAACGCTATAACGGTAGTGACTTACAATACGTTGTTCCTGAACTTCAAGTTAAGAATAATGACGGCAAGTTGAGTCTAGCAATCACTAGATATGGTCAGCCACAATTGATCTTTGCACAAGAAACATATGACTTATTATCAAAGACAGTTGATAATGATGTGAAGAATTATATCAAAGAGAAATATGACCAGTACCAAACGCTAGAATATAATTTGGAACGCAGAATCAAGACAGTGTCGATGATTGGAAAGGTTATTGTCCAGACTCAATACAAGTTCTTCACCCAAGAGACTACGACACTTGAGCCATTGTTGTTGAGAGATGTTGCACAAAGGTTGCAATTGAGTGAATCGACAGTTAGTCGTGCTATTAATGGCAAGTACATTCAGACTGATTTTGGTATGATCGAATTGAAGAACTTATTCTCAAGACGTAGCAAGGTTTCTGATGGTGTCAAAAGTAGGTCAGTTGACCAAGTTAAAGATACTATTAAAAAGTTGATCGACGAAGAAGATAAACCGTTGAGTGACCAGAAGATATCTGATTTATTAAAGGAATCAGGATTAGAAGTTGCAAGAAGAACAGTTGCTAAGTATCGCGAACAGTTGCATATACTTACGGCAAATAAACGAAAATAGTATAATATGTTTCAAAATAAAGGGAGATAATGTGTAAATGATGACAGAACATGAGAAATTATTGGCAGGACTAGATTACGATTATCGTGATCCTGAGTTACAAGGTATGATCGCTCACTGTAAGGAATTGGTCGGTATCATAAATACAACAACTGATTTTAAAAAGAGACAAGAAAGCGTCGATAACTTATTTGGAGTTTCCGGCAAGGGTCTAACCATCAACGGTCAAATCAGTGCACTGTATGGAGAGCATATTCACGTTGGTGATGATGTGTTCATCAATGGGAATTGTACTTTTCAAGATTCAAATATCATTACATTAGGCAGTCGTGTAGTGATTGCTCCAGATACCAAGTTGTATTGTGGTGAACATGCGATCGATGCAAGTAAGCGCTTTGGAGTACGTGAGGATGGTAGTAAATATCTGATTACTTATACAAAGCCCATAAGTATTGGTGATGATGTATGGATCGGTGGAAACGTCACGATTATTGGTGGAGTAACCATTGGTAATAACGTTATAGTTGGTGCAGGAGCTGTCGTTACTAAAGATGTTCCTGATAATACTATCGTTGCTGGCGTTCCAGCTAAGGTCATTAGAAGTCTAGAGCCATTGAAATAATAAGTAGGGAGTAGTTTATGGAAAAGTTAACACAGGCACCATTATTTCGATTGTTTAATCTAAAAATTGATCCAATCAATCGAACATCTTTTTTAGATGTTGGACAAAATAACTTGATGACATCGATCAAAAATGAAGTCGGTACTTTGGCAATGTACACCGGACACCTTGATTCTAGTGGTGCAGATAATATTGTTATCGAACTTTATAAAGATCAGCCAAGTTATGAGATTCATGCAAATTCACCACAATTTGCTGCCTTTAAAAAAGTCGCAGGTAAAATTGTCGTTGACCAAAGTGTCACCTCTTTAAATCCACAATTATTACTTGAGAGTACTGAACCCGTTCAAGGTATAAAACAAGCGGAGTTTGTTCAATTAACTGAATTGACAATAGATGATTCAAGCATAGATAAGTTCAGGATTCTTGTTTCTGAGAAGATGAAGCAAGATAAGTCTAAGTCTGAAGTTTTAGTTGCCTATGCAGGTAATGATTCGGCGGATTCCACAAAGTGGTATTTATTTGAGATTTATCAAAACAAGTCAGTTTATGATGATTGTCAAAAAGAAGAATATGTTAAGAAATATAAAGAAGAAACTAAGCAAATGATCAAGCAAACTAAGAATTATACTTTGAATCCAGATACTGTGGTTAATCATGGTGGATTGGATTTTGAGAATAAGTAATAGAAGTGTAAAGGTACACGCTTAACTTAAATGGCGGGGTTGTGACATAACTATTTTTCTACTCAAACTTGCAGTGAAAACGCGTGCCAAAACACAATTTTCTCCTTATAAGTCCAAAAAGCCGATATTTACTTACGTAAATGCCGGCTTTTTGAACTTATAAACGAAAACTGAACGTGTTTTGTCACGCTCTGGCCATTTTTGTGTTCTATTTAATAAAATTCATAATTCCAAAACTAACACCATCTTGTTGATTGGTCTTGGTAATATGAGTAGCGTATTTTTTAACCTCTTTTGTGGCATTTTCCATGATGATAGATGTTCCAGTCATTTTTAGCATGGGAATATCGTTATGGCCATCGCCAAAGGCTGCCATTTCTGATTTTTCTAAGTGGTTAAGTTTTTGAATATATGCAATACCAGCTGATTTCTTAGCTTTGTCACTGGTTATTTCTAAGTAATTATTACCGGACTGTTGAATACTGACCCCGGTTAAGTGCAAGTCGTCTAATGCCTTTATTATAGTAGTCATTTCACTTATTGAATTGGCTATAAACATTATCTTATAGATGTCTTCATCGACATTTTTGAAGAATTCGGGGTATTTGACTACCTCTGGTTCATGGAAGGTTAGACTTGTCTCTAGCTTGATTCCAGAATCTATTTTGTCGGTATACCATTTCTCATCTGTGTATAAACTCAAACTAATATCTTCAAACTGCTGTCTCATTTGGAGTGTGATGTTCTCGACAACTCTCGAATCCAAAAAGTCCTCAGATATCTTATCAATAGAATTTCCATGGCGCTTGTAAATCAAACCACCATTAAAGGCAATTTGGGTGTTGGTCAAACCTAGCACGTCAATCGTATCGAACATTTCGATTGGACTTCTTGCCGATACTAGGGTAAATGGGATGTTACAAGACTTGATAGTTTGAATGTTCATATCACTTATAACGCCACGATCATTTAAAAGAGTTCCATCCATATCAGAAAAAATTTGTTTTATCACTATATAAATACTCCTAATTAATTAGTTGATTTTTGAGCAATAGAATCTTCAACCAATTGAACCAATGTATCGGGGTTATCAAGGTTATTTTGGAATTTATCGACAATATCCTGATTGGTTAGTTCTTCACGAAGATTCTTTACAATATAATGATAATCCTTTTCGTGACTATTTCTAGGCATAATTAAAGCGATTACAACATTTACTGGCTGATCATCACTGGAATTCCAATTAATATCATCATCAAAGGTCATTATGAATATGTTCGGTTCGTCAATATCTGAAGAATTAGCATGTGGAATGGCTACCTTACCTCCAAAGGCAGTTGAACCGGCGGCTTCACGTGCTAAAAATCCACTTTTGATTTCTTGTTCATTGATTCCTAATTTGTCAGCAATGACTTGAGAAATTGTTGATAGAATTTGAATTTCATTAGCATTTGGTAAATAAATATTTGTAAATACATTTTCATTTGTTAGTTTCATAATAGTACGCTCCTAATCTGTTATTCTTGACTACAACTGGAGTGTAATTGGTAGAACGCGTTCCATGTCAAGGGTAAATATTACTTTGTTAGTAAACGTTTTCTGTGATTAAATTGGAGTAATAAATAAGGGGGCATTTTATGTTAATGGATGGACATACGCATACTGAATTTTGCCAACATGGTAGTGGTGAAACAGCCGAAAGGATGGTTTTACGTGCTATTCAATTGGGGATGAAAAAGTATTGTATTACAGAACATGCACCGCTTCCTTCAGATTTCAAAACGGTATTTGGTGGCAATGTGGACGGTGTTGATACTGGTGCAATGGACTTGGTCGACCTTCCAGCTTATATGAAAGAGATGTCGCGTCTTCAAAAAAAATATTCTGATGAAATAGAGATCTCAATTGGATTTGAAGTCGATTATCTTGAAGGTTTCGAAGATTATACTAAGGACTTTTTAGACGAATACGGACCACAGACACAAGAAAGTATTCTGTCAGTTCATTTTATGCAAGGAAAAGATCAAAAGCAGTGGTGTATTGATTATGATGTGGAAGATTACAAAGAAGGTTTTGAACAATTTCTTGATGATCCACAACATGTATTCAGACAGTATTATCAAACTGTTAAGAAGTCTGTGGAGGCTGACCTTGGCGTGTATCGTCCGCAACGAATCGGACATATGAGTCTGATTAGAAAATTTCAGGATTATTTCAATCTTACCCAGGATTATGATGCCAAAACTATGGCGTTGGTTACTGAGATACTTAATGAAATCAAACAACAAAACCGAGAATTAGACTTGAACTTGGCTGGGCTTTATAAGCCATTTTGTAATGATTATTATCCTGGTGCACAAATAACTAAACTCGCAAAGGAAATGAAGATACCTTTGATATATGGATCAGACGCTCACGATATATTATCAGTTGGACACGGACAACATTTAGTTGCATCTGCAAATTTGTCTTGACAGATGACGTTAATGCTCCTATTATTAATTTTAAATTAAATGATTATTAAAAAAACTAATTTTATTTTAATAATAGTTGTGATTAGGAAAAGTAGTCGATAACCGCTCTAACAGAGAGTCCTATATGATGAGACAGGATAGAAGTTATTGATGAACACACACCTATGAACTGTAGAACTGAACCAAGTAGGTCCTACCGAGTGGATTCGTTATCCAAGTTGACTAAGCCAACATGAGGTCTAATTCGTAAGGATTAGATAAAATGAGGTGGAACCGCGTGAAAACGTCCTCTTAGCAAATATTTTATTTGCTAAGGGGATTTTTTTATACAATTTTTTAATAAATCAAGGGGGCGTTTTAATTGAAGAATAATTTATTACCATTAGGAACTCGCGATGAGTTTGGGAGTCGTGCAATTGTGAAACAAAATATCATTACGGTGATCCAACGACATTTTCAATCACGTGGTTTCTCCAAGATTTCAACGCCATTATTAGAAAAAGAAGAAGTTTTTGATCAATATCAATTGGGTAATTACCAAGTATACCGATTTCTAGATCAAGATGGCGATACCTTAGTTTTGAGACCAGATCTAACACTACCAATAGCCAGATTCTTGAGCTCAACGAATATACCATTACCACAAAAGTTCTTTTATACAGGAGATATTTTCCGGATCAGTCGCAGGCTTTCAGGTTCATACAATGAATTGACCCAAGCCGGCGTTGAATTGATTGGGTATAAGTCGACTAAAGCAGAACTAGAATGCCTAGTTATGATCAATCAATTGAGTATGGAATTATTAGATGATGAAGTTGAAATAGAACTAGGATTTGCGGATTTTGCTGAAGCAATCATGCAACAAGTTACTAACGACAAAACGCTTAAGCAACAAATATTACAAGCCTTATTCGATAAAAAGATCCCAAGATATGAACAATTGATTAAGAGGTTTGAAGATAATCAATTATACGAATTCTTAAGGCAATGGCCGAGATTGTTTGGTGAACCAGAGTGGATATTTGATAAATTGAATAGCTTTGAGTTGCCTGATTCAATCCAAGAAAAAATCCAGATATTAACAAGTGTCACTGAATGGATCAAACAGACCATGCCCAAACAAAATGTGTCGATAGATCTAAGCAGTAGGGCCCCACAAGAATATTACACTTGCTTAACTTTTAGAGGCTTTTCGAAGAATGGTGCAGGATATATTTTCAGTGGTGGCAGATATGACAAGCTATTAGCCAATTTCCAAGATCAAAGTGAGTCCGCAGTTGGTATGGGCATCAATATTGATCTGATCACTGATGTGGTACTTGATAAAAACATCAAAACTAATAAAACCTTGATTTATTTTGATAAATCTAAGTGGAATGAAGCAGAAGAAATTTTAAAGAAGACTCCAAATGGCATCCTTTCGTTGGCTGATACTAGAGAACAAGCAGTAAGTGAGGCAAAGCAAATGAAGGCTGAGTTATTGGATCTGACGGGGGGGAATTAAAAATGTCTGATTCACAAATAAAAATTGCATTGACTAAAGGTCGTGTGGAAGAACAAGTGATACCGCTACTAGAAGCTTCTGGAATAAATTGTGATCAAATAAGAAATAAACAGCGTCGATTGATATTTGATTCCAAAACACAACCATATGAATTCATCCTTGCAAAAGGTCCAGATGTTACCACATTTTTGGAACGTGGGGCAGTGGATATCGGAATTGTTGGTAGTGATATTTTGGTGGAACATCAAAGTACACAATATGAATTATTGGATTTGGAATTAGGCAAATGCCAATTTGTCTTAGCATCAACAAAAGACTTTGATCCAAATGAACCCAAAAGGAAAATCATTGGAACCAAGTATCCTAATATAACCAAGAAATACTTCGATAAATTAGGACAAGATGTGGAAATTATCAAAATTGAAGGTTCAGTTGAATTAGCACCACTAACTGGCCTAGCTGATGCAATCGTTGATATTACAGAAACAGGTACAACTATCAAAGAAAATAATCTAGTGATTTATGACTATTTGGACAAAGTTTCAACTAGATTAGTGGTCAATCGAATGGCTCTAAAACAGCATCCCAAAGAGATATATGCACTTGTTGATAACTTGAGTTCAACTATTAATAACGAGGAGATAATCAAATGAAAATTTATAAGAAGAATCTATCTGAACTAAAGGAAATCGTGCAAACAAAGACACGTCAATTGAATGATCCAAAAATAAGTCAAAGTGTCAGTGAGATCATCGAAAATGTTGTTGAAAATGGTGATACCGCTCTGAAAGAATATGAGAAGAAGTTTGATAACGTTGATATTTCAACTTTCAAATTAGACCAAAGTGTCATTGATGATGCATATGAAACTCTTGATAAAGATGTTAAGGATGCACTACTTTTAGCCAAAAGAAATATTACTAATTTCCATGAAAAGGAAAAGGAGACTGGATTCATTGATTCAGAGCAAAAGGGTGTTTTAAGGGGCCAAAAGTTATTGCCACTACAAACAGTAGGACTCTACGTTCCCGGTGGTACCGCCGCTTATCCATCAACCATTTTGATGAGTGCTCTACCTGCTAAGATTGCGGGGGTTGAGAAGGTAATTATTGTGACTCCTCCACAGAAAAATGGTATTAATAAGGCTGTCTTGGCTGCTGCCAAAATTGCAGGAGTAGATTCAATTTACCAAGTTGGTGGTGCACAAGCTATCGCAGCTTTAGCATTTGGAACGGAGTCGATTCCACGTGTGGATAAGATTGTTGGACCTGGGAATATCTTTGTTGCAACAGCTAAGAAACAAGTCTTCGGTCAAGTTGCCATTGATATGGTCGCAGGGCCCTCAGAAATAGGGATAATTGCTGATGAGTCGTCTGATCCTAAGCAAATTGCGGCTGATTTATTGTCACAGGCTGAACACGATAAACTTGCTAGACCAATTCTTGTAACAGACAGTGAAACTTTGGCCAAGCAAGTTAGTGAGAATGTGGATAAGCAATTGGAAACTTTACCACGAAAAGAGATTGCCAAAAGTTCAGTTAATAACAAGGGGTTCATTGCTGTTGTTGAAGAAATTGATGATATGTTCGAACTTATGAACACTGTTGCACCAGAGCACTTGGAGATTCAAGTGGAGAATCCAACGCAATATTTGAACCAGATCAGAAACGCTGGATCGGTCTTCTTAGGTAAGTATGCCAGTGAACCATTGGGAGATTATGTTGCTGGACCTAACCACATCTTGCCAACTGGTGGTACTGCGAGGTTCTCATCACCATTAGGTGTATATGACTTTGTTAAACGTACCTCATTTATTCAATACACCAAACCAGCACTAGCAAAAGAAGCTAAAGCAATCACGACTTTGGCCAGAGTCGAAGGTCTAGAAGCACATGCCAGAGCTATTGAATCAAGATTTGACAAATATTATGAATAATGAGGAGTAAAAACTATGAGAACAGCAACGATTGAACGTAAGACAAAAGAAACACAAATAAAAATAAGCCTTAATCTAGATGATCAGTCAAAAGTGAAAATCGATACTGGAATCGGCTTTTTGAATCACATGCTGAACCTTTTTGCCAAACACGGTAGATTTGGTTTGATCGTGGAAGCACACGGAGATTTAGATGTTGATCCACACCACACTACTGAAGATACTGGGATTGTTTTGGGTGAATGTTTCAAAGAGGCTTTGGGCAACAAAGAAGGAATCGAAAGATACGGTACACAATTTGTGCCAATGGACGAAACACTGGGACAAGTTAGTGTTGATTTGAGCGGTCGCTCATATCTGGTCTTTGATGCTGAATTAACTAATCCAAGATTGGGTGGATTGGATACAGAAACTGTCGAGGATTTCTTTCAAGCAGTTGCCTTTGCTACAGAGATGAACCTTCACGCCAGGATCCTGTATGGTCGAAATACTCACCACAAAGTGGAAAGTCTATTTAAAGCGTTCGGTAGAGCAATGAGAGAGGCTGTAACAATCAATCCTGAAATCAAAGGCGTTAATTCTACGAAAGGTGTGATTTGATGTTTTCGATAGTTGATTATGATACTGGTAATACTCGTAATTTAAAAAAGGCATTGGATTATTTACAAATTGAAAATGAATTAACTGATGATAAAGAAAAGATACTCAAGTCAGATGCTGTGATCCTGCCAGGTGTTGGGGCTTTTGCGGCCGCAATGGCAGAGCTTGAAAAAAGAGACTTAGTCACTACTTTGCAACAAGTTGCAACAAAAGGCACACCGATATTAGGTATTTGTTTGGGGATGCAATTACTATTTGATAGTAGTGATGAATATGGAGAACATGTTGGTCTTGGTTTGATACCAGGGAAAGTCATAGCTATTCCTGATGATGTCAAAGTTCCACAGATGGGATGGAATCAAAATAAAGCAATTAAAGAAAGCAAATTCGGTTCAATAGATGGTCAATTCACATACTTTGTTCATTCGTATTATGCCAAATGCGATGAGGAAAATATCTTGGCTGAGGTTGAATATGGTACGTCCATTCCTAGTATTGTCGAGAATAACAATGTATATGGAATGCAATTTCATCCTGAAAAAAGTGGACAAGTTGGTTTAAAACTTTTAAAGGAATTTCAAGAGGTGGTGGAATCATGATCTTTCCAGCAATTGATTTATACAATGGTCAAAGTGTCAGATTGTTTAAGGGTGATTATAACAAGGTAACGCTCATCAATAAGGATCCGATTATGCAGGCAAAAGAAATCTTAGCGGCTGGCGTCAATCAAATTCACTTGGTAGATCTTGATGGTGCCAAGACGGGTCAACCGAAGAATTATGAAGTAATCAAAAAAATCCGCCAAAGTTTCACTGGATTCTTAGAGCTTGGTGGTGGAATCCGTGATTATAAGACGGCTAAAGATTATCTAGATCTAGGTATTGATAGGATCATTATTGGTTCTGCAGCAATCGAAGATCCACAATTTGTTAAGGATCTGTTGAAGAAGTATGGTGGTGATCGAATTGTCATAGGCGTTGATGGTAACGATGGTAAAGTCGCGGTCAATGGTTGGATAGAACAATCAAACGTTACTATGGAAACTTTAATTAAAGCCATGATGGATAGCGGTGCTAAGCATTTCATCGTTACTGATGTATCACGTGATGGGACAATGACGGGTCCTAATTTGGATCTATTATGGAAGTTGAAATTGGATATGCCTCAAGTTAACTTCGTGGCCAGTGGTGGAATAAGGAATTTGAAGGATCTTCATCAATTGAAGGCATTTGGCTTAGTCGATGTGATCATTGGAAAGGCTCTTTATGAAGGCACTATTACTCTAGAACAGATTGCTGAGGTGGAGAAAAATGTTAGCTAAACGAATCATTCCATGTCTTGATGTTGATTCCGGACGAGTAAAAAAAGGTGTCAATTTTAATAATCTGACAGATGTCGGTGATCCAGTTGAAATTGCTGCTGAGTACCAAAGACAAGGTGCAGATGAACTAGTATTTTTGGACATTACAGCAACAAATGAACACAGAAAGACAATGACACAAGTCGTTGAACAAGTGTCATCACAAGTCTTCATGCCCTTGACCATCGGTGGTGGTGTCAGCAGTGTTCAAGATATTCAAGCTTTATTAAAAGCTGGTGCAGACAAAGTGGCAATTAATTCTGCTGCTGTGGATAACCCTGATCTGATCACAGCTGGAGCAGAAAAGTTTGGTAATCAGTGTATCGTCGTGGCCATTGATGTCTCTAAGAATAAAAGTGGCGAGTACATCGTCTATATTCACGGAGGTAAAACAGCGACCAAGCTCAATGCCATAGATTGGGCCAAGACAGCAGTAGAACACGGTGCAGGTGAACTATTAATTACTAGTATGGATAGAGACGGTACCAAGGATGGATTCGATATATCACTTTATCAAGAAATCAGCCAAGTGGTAAATGTTCCGATAATTGCCTCAGGTGGTGCTGGTAGAGCTTTAGACTTCTCGGAAGTGTTCAAGCAAGGCAATGTTGATGGGGCCTTAGCAGCATCTGTATTTCACTATGGTGAGTTAACGATTGAAGAGGTTAAACAAGCAGTAAAAAAAGAAGGTATCACGATAAGATGACAGAATTGAAACCGGATTTTTCAAAGGGGTTATTAACAAGTGTTGTGGTGGATGCAAATACCAAAGATGTATTGATGGTAGCTTGGATGAACCAAGAAAGTTATGAGAGGACTTTGGAAAGTGGACAAACTTGGTTTTGGTCTCGTTCTAGAAAGGAACTGTGGCATAAAGGAGCTACTAGTGGCAATTTACAAGATGTCGTTTCAATGACACTTGATTGTGACCTGGATACTTTATTGGTCTCGGTAATACCACACGGTCCAGCCTGTCATACAGGAAGCACTAGTTGTTTTTTCAATAAAGTAAAAGGAGAAAAATAAATGCAAGATTTAGATGAATTATATGCTCTGATCAAGTCACGAAAAGAAAATCCTAAAAAAGGTTCATATACTGATTATTTATTTACTAAGGGTCTCGACAAGATTTTGAAAAAGGTTGGTGAAGAATCAACTGAAGTGGTGGTCGCTGCCAAAAATCCTGACAAGCCACGTGGAGACGGTGAGCTGGTTTACGAATCAGCCGATTTGTTATATCACTTATGTGTATTGTGGGTCGAACAAGGAGTTAGCTTTGATCAAATCAAAGTAGAGTTGGCTAAGCGTGAAGGCTTAATGAGTGATTTCAAAGATAGACCGGAAGTTAAAGACTTATAGGAGGTCAAACTATGAAGAGAATTATTCAGCAGTTACAGCCATATATTCCTGAAAGATCAATAGATGATCTGAAGAAGGAATTGGGACTGTCTAAACTAGTACGATTATCGGCTAATGAAAATGCCTATGGGACCTCCCCAGATGTTAAAAAGGCAGTTGTCAATTGGACATATGATCAAAGTAATCGTTACCCAGATGGGGATGCTAAAGAACTTCGTGATTTGATCTCTAAAAAGTTCTCACTGGATCCTGAACAAATCGTCTTTGGGGTGGGTTTAGATGAAGTGATCGTCATGTTGTCACGTGTGTTCTTGTCACCAGGGGATGAAGAATTAGTATCGGCACCAACATTTTCTGAATATGCACTACATGCTGAGATCGAAGAGGCAAAAGTCAAAAGTGTCCCAGTGTTTAACAGTGGCCAGATTAACTTTGCTGGCATGTTAGATGCCATTAGTGAGCGTACAAAGCTTATCTGGATCTGTAACCCTAATAATCCGACCGGAACACTGGAGACAGTATCTGATATTGAAAACTTTGTGGAAAAAGTTCCAAATAACATCATGGTCTTGGTTGATGAAGCTTATATTGATTTTGCGACAACTCCTAATGCCTCTGCTATGGATCTGACTAAAAAGTATCCTAACATTGTCGTCATGAGGACTTTTTCGAAGGCATATGGATTGGCCAACTTTAGAGTTGGGTATGCAGTATTTCCTAAGATAGTAAGTGTAGATGTTCAAAAAGTTCGCCTGCCATATAACGTTAATTCGATTGCCCAAGTGGCTGCGGTAGCGGCTTTCAAGGACGAGAGCTTTGTCAGGAATGTGGTTGAAAAAAACGCATTAGAACGCCAGTTGTGGGAGAAGTTTTTTGACGATAATAAAATCAAATATTATCCCAGTCAAGCCAATTTCATTTTCTTTGAGTATCCTGATGCAGACAAACTAGCTGACTATTTATTACATCATGGCTATCTTTTAAGAACAGGACTGAAGAAGAATTGGTTAAGATTGACCGTGGGGATGAAAATAGATAATGAAGAATTACGTAATTTGATCTATGATTATAAAGGGTGAATTTATCACTCTTTTTTACTGTATAAGGAAGTCTTTTATGAATATAGGACAAATTACGAATCAAATCATTCTAATGTTTTGTTTAATGCTGGTAGGTGTGTTGATAAATAAGTGCAAATTTATGCACGCTCAAACATCTAATGACTTAACTAATATCTTGTTGTACGTTGTTTCACCATGCTTGATCATCAATGCCTTCGAGCAGAAATATTCAGCTAGCAGGATCAAGCAGTTTGTTTTGGTCGCTATTGGCATTGTGATTTTTTATATTATTGCTATTATTATTTCAAAATTAGTTTTTGGACGGTTGAAGAATAAGAATCTCAGTCGAATAACTCAATATGGTAGTGTCTATTCAAATGCTGGATTTATGGGGATACCCTTGATCAGTGCCTTGTTTGGAACAAGTGGGGTATTTTTTGCCGTAGTGTCGTTGGCTGGATTCAATATCTTTAGTTGGACACATGGTGTGTCTTTGTTTAGAGATTCTGATGAGAGAATTGATGCTAAACAAATAATACTTAATCCTAATATTATTGCGATCGTTGTCGGTTTATTAATGTTTATCTTTTCATTACGATTGCCGGGAACTATTAATACAGTCGTCAAAAATGTCGGTTCGATCAATACACCATTATCAATGATCGTCATTGGTAATAGCTTAGCCAATATTAAGATCAGTAAGGATATGATCGATAAGAATATTGGCAAGGCATTGATATTGAGGAATCTGATTTTCCCAATCATTATGATATTTTTACTTAAGTATTTGGGCATAACAGGGATCGCTTATTACACGACTATAATCATGGCGGCATGTCCGGTAGCAGGCATCGTAGTTTTGTTTACTTTGCAAGCAAAAGGGGATGCTGGTCCGGCAATATCTTTGATGAGTATTTCGACCGTAATCAGCTTGGTAACTATACCTTTGATGTTTGCTCTGGGTGGTATTTTATAAAAAAAAGAGGCCTCACTTTTGTGTGAAGTCTCTTTTTGTGTGCACTATAGGTTCAAATATTTACTTTCAATATAATAGCCATCTTCTAATTCTGCCCAAACACTGCTGTTATCTAGTTGGATTAAGCGTTTAACGAATACCTTTTGTCCTCCAAAATATCGCTTGTTATCCATATTGCCATAAGGAGTTTCCCAAGCTGTTACATTTTGATCGGAATAATAGAGGATTTGAGATGATCGATTGATTGGCATACTATCAATTATTTGGTAAATGTAGCTGATATTTTCTGCATTCACATTGAGTGGGCTACTGATAGACTGTTGTTCTTCAGAATATTGCTTCAAGACAACAGTCGAGATATTCTCGGAACTAGGTATCCAAGTACTTCCACCTAAGTTATACCAAATAGTATTACTGTAAGTTTCCTTCAATGCCTTGTATACACGCCAATTTGAATCATGTGGTAATGGAAGCTTCAAGGCAATTTTACTGCCCGGTTCGTTAAAGACATCAACGTTGTCATTAGTCTTGATAAATAGATTCTTTTTGATGTCGTATTTTACAAATGGAATAGTATTATAGACAAATTCATATTCCTGAACGTGACTTGAAAAATGTCCCTTAGATTTCTTAGGATAATCAACAAGGAAACGTTCGGCCTCTGCTAGTGGTTTGGCTTGATAATCTTTGTTCAATTCACCATAAAGGTATTGAGGATCAGATATCAATTCACCATTAGTATTACGGTGATAAACGACCACTGGAGCTGCCATTTGCTTGAAGTAAATAAGATAGATCCCATCATCATTTGGAATGAAGGTCTGTTGAAAATTCTGGACAGATGATAAGACATATCCTGGAATAGTTTTCCAAGGCATATCCAAATTGTCGTTATAGTGACCCTTTAAACTTACAGGCTTTGCCAAAGGCGAACCAACTGAGTCGATATAGTTAATAGTTATTTCTACATCGTTGCGAGTTATTTTCTTAATTTTAGAAGAAACAAGATTATTATTCATATGTGTGTCCCCATTTTTTGGGGAATAGGTTCTTTTAGTAAATTTCCCCATAATTAAACCCCTTCAATGTACTTTAGATTAGTGTAATTCTATCACGACTAAGTAGGGGAGTTAGTCAAATGTGACCTTATTAGCGATAACTTAAATTAAATATAAAGAAGATTAAAGAAAAATTTAAAAAATAGAAATTGGGCAGAATACAAAAAAACAATATTCACATGAGTAAATATCGTTTTTGGGGTACATATTAAGTAAATCTATTTCTTTTCAGAAACCTCGGCAGTTTCAGGTGCATTGTATTTACCAATGGTGATTTCACCTTTAACGATCTTAGCTTCAAGTTCTTTTTCTTTAGAATTATCCAAGAAGTAATCAGCAACTTTATCTTCGATTTGTTCCTCAATAACTCTTCTCAATGGACGAGCACCCATCTTAGGATTGAAGCCTAGATCAACAAGCTTCTCTTTGGCATCCTTTGTAACGTGAATACTTAAGTTTTGATCAGCAATCATTGAGTTTGTGTCAGCGAGCATCAAATCAACGATCTTCATCAAGTTGGCTTTTGTTAATGAGTTGAACTCAACTATGCCATCAAATCTATTTAGGAATTCAGGTTTGAAGAATTCTGACAAACTGTTAATAACTGAATGTGTCTTACCGTTTGCTTCTGCACCAAATCCAACGTTTGCTTCTTGCAAGCCTTGTCCGGCGTTTGAAGTCATAATAATGATAGTATCCTTGAAACTTACTGTACGGCCTTGAGAGTCAGTTAAACGACCGTCATCAAGAATCTGTAGGAACATATGCATTACATCAGGGTGAGCCTTTTCGATTTCGTCTAGTAGAATCAAACTGTATGGGTTACGACGAACTTGTTCAGTTAATTGACCAGCTTCTTCATAACCTACATACCCTGGAGGTGAACCGATAAGCTTTGACACACTGTGTTTTTCCATGTACTCAGACATATCAAAACGGATCATTGAGTCTTCAGTACCGAATAACTCACGTGCTAATTGCTTAGCAAGCTCAGTTTTACCAACACCAGTAGGTCCTACAAATAGGAAACTACCGATTGGTCTACCAGATTTATTGAAACCAACTCTGTTACGACGGATTGCTTTAGAAACTTGCTTTACAGCATCGTCTTGTCCAATGATATGGCTCTTTAAATCTGAATCCAAGTTCTTCAATTGTGATTGTTCTTTTGATTGGAGTTCACCAACAGGGATGTTGGTCTTTTCTTCAACGATATCTTGAATAGCCTTTTCAGTAACGATGCTCTTGTCAGCAGGTTCGCCATTTGCACTATTTTTCATATCTTGGAACTTAGTTACTTGATCACGGTAGTAAGCGGCTTTTTCGTAATCTTCATTACGTAGGGCAGCTTGCTTTTGTACTTCAGCATCAGATATCTTATTGTCTAGATCAGCCATATCAACGTGATTGATCTGCAAGTTCTTTTTAGAACCAGCCTCATCAATTAAGTCAATTGCCTTATCTGGCAAGAATCTATCTTGAATGTAACGTGCTGATAATTCTGCAGCAGCCTTGATAGCTTCATTAGAGTACTTTACGTGATGATAATCTTCATATTTTGGTTGAAGACCCTTAAGAATTTGAACTGTCTCTTCAACAGTAGGTTCATCAACTTGAACAGGTTGTAGACGACGCTCAAGAGCTGAATCTTTTTCAATAGTTCTATATTCATTCAGAGTTGTTGCACCGACCAATTGTAGGTCGCCACGTGCTAGGGCAGGTTTCAAGACGTTACCAGCATCCATACCACCTTCGGCATTACCAGCTCCAACGATTTCATGAATTTCATCAATGAACAAGATGATTTCCTTGCTCTTTTGTAATTCTTGGATCAATTGTTGCATACGTTGTTCGAATTGACCACGGACACCAGTTCCTTGAACTAGTGAAACGACGTCTAGTCTAACAACACGTTTATTTTGTAACTTCTCTGGGACATCTCCGTCCGCAATTTTTTGAGCAAGACCTTCAACAACAGCTGTTTTACCAACACCAGCCTCACCAATTAGAACGGGGTTGTTCTTTGTTCTTCTATTTAAAATTTCAATGACACGACTAATTTCTTTATCACGACCTATAACAGGGTCGATTTGGCCTTTTTTAGCCAATTCTGTTAAATCAACACCATATTGATCTAATACACCGTTACCACGACTGTGTCTACGATTATTACCGTTTCCACCGCCAGTTTGAGTCTGTGGACCTTGTTGTTCAAAGCCATTGGCGGATTGACCACCATTGTTTAGGGAATTGAACAAGTCTTCAAAACTTGAAAAGCCGTTTGGGTTTTCTACCATATTATTCATACCTTCGTTAGCTTGATTTCTTAATTGTTGATAGCAATTCTGACAGAGATTGATTTCTGTACGTTGACCATTAACACTTGTATATAAATGAATTGTTGCTTCATTTTTTTGACAATTTTGACAGAGCACTTGCACCCCACCTTTCTATCTTATATCGATTACAACGGTAGTATATAACTTAGCACTCGGGTATTGCAAGTGCTAAGTCTTAAAAATATACAGAAATTTTTCATAATTTTTTTCTAATAAATATTAACGCTTGCAAAACACTTGCATGTAAGCGTTGCATGGCTTATTATAACAAGGGTTTATCAAAGGTTTTTTTACAAAACTCTTGTGAAAGAATCTATATAATGGTAAATTAATTAGTGAATATTTGTAGAATGACTACAAGAATCTTAAAAATATGGTGAGGTATTTATTATGGAAAAGAAAGATTTTCACATTATTGCAGAAACAGGAATCCACGCACGTCCAGCTACTATGTTAGTACAAGCTGCTAGCAAGTTTACTTCAGATATCAACATTGAATTCAATGGTAAATCAGTAAACCTTAAATCAATCATGGGTGTTATGTCACTTGGTGTTGGCCAAGGTGCTGACGTTACAATTACTGCCGACGGTGATGACGCTGCTGATTCTATCGCTGCTATTACAGATACAATGACAAAGGAAGGACTTGCTGAATAATGGTTAAAACTATCAAAGGGATTGCAGCTAGTGATGGAATTGCTACTGCAGAAGCATACCTTTTGGTTCAACCAGATCTGTCTTTCGATAAAAAAAGCATTTCTGACACTGAAGCCGAAATTAGCCGTTTAAAAGACGCAATCGCCACATCAGATTCAGAACTTACAAAGATCAGAGATGTTGCTAAAGAGTCTTTAGGTGAAGATGAAGCTCAAGTCTTTGATGCTCATAAGATGATTTTGGCTGATCCAGAATTTACTGGCGCAGTTGAACAAGAAGTTTCAGATAAATCAGTTAATGCTGAACAAGCACTTGATGATGTATCTAAGAACTTTATCGCAATTTTTGAAGGTATGACTGATAATCCATATATGCAAGAACGTGCTGCCGATGTACGCGATGTTACAAAACGTGTAATGGCACATCTTCTTGGAGTTGAATTACCAAACCCTTCATTGATCGATCATGAAGTAATCATTGTTGCTCATGATTTAACACCTAGTGATACTGCTCAATTGAACAAAAAGTATGTTAAAGGATTTGTTACAGATATCGGTGGACGTACTGCTCACTCAGCCATTATGGCTCGTTCATTGGAATTGCCTGCTGTTGTTGGTACTGACTCAATTACAGGAGACGTCAAAGAAGGCCAAACTGTTATCCTTGATGGATTAAACGGTGCAGCTATCGTAGACCCAACTGATGACGATATCAAGAAATATGCTAAGTTAGCTAAAGACTTTGCTGATCAAAAAGCAGAGTGGGAGAAGTTGAAGAATGAAGCCACAGTTACTGCTGATGGCAAGCATTTTGATATTGCTGCTAATATTGGTACTCCTGATGACCTTCAAGGTGTTATTGATAATGGTGCCGAAGGTGTCGGACTTTACCGTACAGAATTCTTGTATATGCAATCTGAGGAACTTCCTACAGAAGATGACCAATTCAATGCATATAAAAAAGTTCTTGAAGGTATGAATGGCAAGGCTGTTGTTGTTCGTACAATGGATATCGGTGGTGACAAGCACTTGTCATATCTACCACTTCCAGAAGAAATGAACCCATTCTTGGGTTACCGTGCTATCCGTATCAGTTTGGATAGACAAGAAATCTTCAGAACACAACTTAGAGCATTGCTTCGTGCATCTGCATTCGGACAATTACGTATCATGTTCCCAATGATCGGTACATTGCAAGAATTCAGAGACGCTAAGAAGATTTTTGAAGAAGAGAAGTCTAAGTTAGTTGCAAAAGGTGTAGAGGTTTCTGACAACATTCAATTAGGAATGATGATGGAAGTTCCAGCCGCAGCTATTTTGGCTGATCAATTTGCTAAGGAAGTTGACTTCTTTAGTATTGGTACAAATGACTTGATTCAATACACAATGGCTGCTGATCGTGGTAATGAACATGTTTCTTACCTATATCAACCATATAACCCTTCAATCTTGAGACTAGTTAAGCACGTTATTGACTCAGCTCATAAAGAAGGCAAGTGGGCAGGTATGTGTGGAGAAGCTGCCGGTGATAACATCATGGTCCCATTACTATTAGGTATGGGTCTAGATGAATACTCAATGAGTGCTACATCAGTACTTCGTGTAAGAAGTTTGATGAAGAAGTTGAGTACAGCTGATCTTAAAGAATTAGCTGAAAAAGCAGTTAGCGAATCAGTTACTAATGAAGATAACGAAAAACTTGTTGAATCATATATCAATAAGTAATAAACCAGAGTGTGAAAATGCACGGGTAATTTCCGAGCATTAACGCAAATAGTTTCGGCATTCACGAAAGTGAATACCGAAACTATTTTTGTTAAGCGGAAGAAATTGTGTGTTTTCACGCGTTTTCGCTATAAAATTGAGTAGAGAATAAATTATGCTTTTTTAATATTTTTAATTGCTAAAAATACATTGTTTAATCCTAATCCAGCAAGAATTGAGATTATTGGTAGGAATTCTATCCGATATCTAGGTTGAACCTCGATAATCAGGTTTATTACTGCAAATGCCATTAACGGAAGTAACAACAGATAGAATTTATCATCAAATTTTGATTTGAATAATGCTAAGGATCCAATCCATGAGAATACTATTAGAACAATTGACCCCATGTAGGCAATGTAATTGATCCAATCCACTGTTTTTGGTGAATGTTTCTTAGCATAGTCAGTAAAGTCAGTTGCTAGAGTTCTTGATGACCATAATGTCTGTGTCTTGTTAATAAACAATTTTAACCAAGCATTATTTTCATTTAGATACGTTATTTCACTTTTTAACTGAGTATTTTCTATTTTTTTCATATGAGAGCGTGATTTACTGGCATCTATGAATTTATTAAGGTCATTAGAATAAGTTCCACCAGATTGATAATTCAAGCCACTTAAGAATTTCCATTGTGGATCGTTATTGGATAATCCATAGTCATTGATACCTGCAGCCTTTATTCCCCAACCAGAAAGACTGAATAGGACAAAGTAAATGGCTAATGTAAGCAAGAAGCTCAATCCAGTCTTATAATCACGATGTTTCATTAAAATGAAAATCAATACGAACACTATGATACCAGCAATGAAAACCGGACCAATAGGACGTATCAAACAAGCCAATGTTAGTGAAACACCAGCTAGAACATAACTCCAGAGTTTATCGTTAAATAGTAGGTAGAATGTTACTAAGTATAGTAAAGAACCTAAGTATTGATTATCAGCTTGACTATTAAGAGCAAACCAGTCGATATCTACCATTAAAAGTAAAACCGATAGACGAGCAATTTTTATATTATTAAAAATTTTGTTGGCTAGTAAATAAGTCATGAGTAAAGTTAGGGCTTGATAAACAACGTTTAAGAATTGAACGACAAAAATATTAAAGCCAAACACTTTGACGATACCTATAATGTAGACCATGAATCCTGATTGATATGCGTATTTAGAAAAATAGTCATTGTCAGTTTCGTAGAGTTTGTATCCATCTAAGAAACCTGGTGCACGAGTCCAGAAGTTCCCGAAGTCACTTATTTGCGCGTTTGGTACGTTTAATATCCACACCAGTGCAGTGATACTAAACGCCAGTAACATGACGATCAGTAGGCCTATATTTATCTTTTTACTGTCAGTTCTGATTCTTACCAGTAAATATCCAACTAATAGAATAATTGCAAAGAATATTATAAGAACAGGTATGTTTCGTGATACGTTTTGAGATAAGAAGTTATGATAGTAAAATGTCAGCATTAGTAGGAATACTAAACTGGTGAATATTGCGACACATATTAGTATTATTTTGCTTAAGATGCTTTGAAATTTATAGATGATTTTTTCCCCTTTGTAATTCCCCAAGTTTGTTTTTTCAGTGGATCAAATGATTCTTCCCTCCTTAATTACGTTTATATTTTATCATAAAATATAAATTGTTCGGTTTAATCTATTAAAAAGCATTGACAAGTGTGCCAGATTAGAATATTCTAATTACATTAAAAATAAATGAATTTAAAAGCAAGTAAGTGGAGAAGTAATTGAGCTGTACGAATCACAGGAAGCCATGTTAATTGAGAAATGGTATTTGTCGTTTGATGAAAGTAGCCACGGAGCTTACAATGCGAGCGAAAGCAAGTGTTGCATGGGTGCACCCATTATTGTGCTAGCGTATTATTTGTACGTGAAAAGATGTTGTCTGTGAGGGCATCATAAAGCAAGGGTGGTACCGCGCATAAGCGTCCTTTGAAAATCTTAATTGATTTTCAAAGGGCGCTTTTTTTCATTTTAATGGAGGCGGATCATATGAATGATTTGAATAATAGTAATGGCGGACTTGTTCGAGTGTATAGAAAATATGATTTGCAGAAACTAATACATTCAATTGAAAGAAGAGTTCACTTATGGAAAAGACAGATAAAAAATTAACTTTTAAACATTATATTATTATTGGATCCATGTTGTTTGGGATGTTCTTCGGTGCCGGCAACTTGATCTTCCCAATTCATCTAGGACAGTTGGCTGGTGGACATTGGTTAACAGCTGGCTTGGGATTCTTGTTAACTGGAACATTATTACCCTTATTAGGAATTATTGCTATCAGTATTACACGTTCCACAGGAATCTATGATTTGGCGAAGCCAATTGGTCATCGCTATGCATCGTTTTTCATGATCTTGACATGTGCCACTTTAGGACCTTTGTTTGCGACTCCAAGAACGGCCACAACACCATTTCAAATCAGTATCGCTACACATATTAGTGCTAGTCAGGAACCATGGTATTTACTAGGATATTCATTGATTTTCTTTTTACTTGCAGGATTTTTCTCTCGTAAACCAACAGGGATTGTTGATGCAATTGGTAAAATTCTAAATCCAGCATTTTTGATTCTTCTAGCTATTATTTTTGGGATTGCCTTCACTAATCCAATGGGTTCTGCCTCTAGTGCACATATTACTAGTGATTATCAGAATGGAGCTTTATTGAACGGATTTTTGCAAGGGTACAACACGATGGATGCTTTAGCAGCTTTGTTGTTTGGTATCGTTGTTGTTACATCGATTCGTAGTTTTGGCCAAAATAAACCAAGTTCAATTGCTAAAACTGCTGCTAAGTCGAGTTTGTTGAGTATTGCGCTGGAAGCATTCATCTACTTAGTTCTCATCTGGATCGGGGCAACTTCATTGACACATTTTAAGATTTCAGCCGATGGAGGGATTGCCTTTTCCCAAATTGCCAATCATTTTATGGGACTACCTGGTGAGATAATCCTAGCCGTAATGGCAACTTTAACTTGTTTAACAACTGCAGTTGGTTTGCTTACGTCATTTGCAGAAGCACTTCATGAAAAGTTCCCTAAGATCTCATATAAGTCTTGGGACATGATCTCATGTATTGCCTCATTTCTAATTGCTAATATAGGTCTAGAACAGATCATTGCTTGGTCGACTCCAATGTTAATGTTCTTGTATCCATTAGCTATTACATTGATCATCTTGTCAATTGCATCACCATTGTTCAACCGTGATCCGATAGTATATCGACTAACAACCATTTTCACGATCATTCCAGCTTTGATAGATGCATTGAATTCTGTACCAGCAATTATTTCAGAACAAGGATTTGCACAACAGATCTTGAAATGGGATCAAATGTATCTGCCATTTGCCAAATACGGGATGGATTGGTTGTTGCCAGCCTTGATTGGATTATTAGCAGGGTTGATCATTCATTATGTTCAACCCAGCATTAAACGTTCAAAATTAAAAACTGAGTAACAAATTTGAGGAGACGAAGTCAAGTAGATTTCGTCTTTTTTAATGAGAAAATTTCGTGTCAAGTACTTGAAATTTGTCTGGAATGTATAATTAAAATAATCATTGCTTATCAAGCGATAAGCATATTAGAATGGTAATTGCGGATTTAAAAAAAACAAATTGAATTAAGTTGAATCAAAATTTAATTCCAAAAAAAATTATTTGGTAAATCAATATTTAAAAATGCCGAGAATAACGGCACTTAAGACTCTGAAAAACAGGTTCACTAATTTGTTGGTCAAATACAATATCTTGTTATATCTCTTGATATGAGATACCATATATTGTGTTGTAACAAATTAATTGGAGTGATACATAATGATGAACTTATTGAAAAAAATCACATTAGATGATGAATTTATAGATGAAGTAAAGAAGAGTGTTAAACCACACTGGGGAGAACTCGGATGGGTTACTTATAAGCGTACTTATGCACGTTTTATTGATGAATTAGGACGTACTGAAAACTGGTCAGAAACTGTTAAGCGTGTTGTTGAGGGTAATATTAATCTTGACCCTCGTTTGAGAGATGATTCATTGACTGAAGAGCAATATCAAAGTCTAGTTGATGAAGCTCATAATCTATACAAGTTGGTTTATGGATTAGCAGCTACTCCTTCAGGTAGAAACCTTTGGATCTCTGGTACAAAGTATCAAGACCGTAATGGGGATGCTTTGAACAACTGTTGGTTCATTGCCATCAGGCCACAAAAGTATGGTGATAGTCATATTCTTCCTAGTTATTTGGATGAAGATCAAGTCGCTGTATCAATGCCTTTCTCATTCATGTTTGATCAATTAATGAAAGGTGGCGGTGTTGGTTTCTCTGTTGTTCCTGACAATATGAAACAAATGCCTGTCGTTGATCAAAGTGTTGACTTAACTGTTCTAATCAGCAAGGATAGCGCATCTTATGATGATTCTATTGAAGCTGGGGCAATTGATCGTGAAGACTGGTTAAAGGATCATGACGCTAGTAAAGCACGTTTTTACAAGCTTCCAGATACTCGTGAAGGTTGGGTAATTGGTAATGCTGAAATGATCGATGCTCACTTTGCATCAACTAATCCTGAAAAGATCAATGATGTTGTCTTGGATATTACTGACATCAGACCAAATGGTGCAAAGATCAAGGGATTTGGTGGTACTGCATCTGGTCCTGTTCCATTAATTGAGATGTTCTTTGATATCAATGAAGTTTTAAATAATGCTTTAGGTAAGAAGTTAACATCAGTTGATTGTACTGATATGGGTAATTTGATCGGTAAAACAGTCGTTGCCGGAAACGTTCGTCGTTCAGCTGAGCTGGCACTTGGTGGAGCAACTGATGATGACTTTATTACAATGAAACAAGATCAAAAGAAACTTTATCATCACCGTTGGGCTTCTAACAACAGTGTTGCTGTTGATTCTAAGTTTACAAAGTACGAACCAATCGCTGATTCAATTACACATAATGGTGAACCAGGGATCGTTAATCTTGAATTATCACGTAACTACGGTCGTATTGCTGATGGATATCAACCAGGAATTGATGATGCCGTTGAAGGTACTAATCCATGTGGGGAAATCTCATTGAGCAATGGTGAACCATGTAATTTGTTTGAAGTATTCCCAGTTATTGCAGAACAACAAGGCTGGAATCTAGAAGAAGCATTCAGCTTGGCTGCAAGATATACTAAACGTGTTACATTCAGTAATTACGATTGGGAAGTATCTCGTAATGCTATTGCCAAGAATCGTCGTATTGGTGTTTCAATGTCTGGTATTCAAGACTGGATCTTGAACACATTTGGTAATCGTGTTGTTACAGGATTCACTGACACTAAAGATGAGTCTGGCGAAGTTGTTAAAAAACCAGTTTATGATAAGAAGATAGTTAAAGAGTTCGATGATTTGTATCATTCAGTTGTTAAGGCTGACGTTGATTATTCACACGAGTTGAATTGCAATGTTTCAATCAAACATACAACAGTTAAACCATCTGGTACTGTTGCTAAGTTGGCTGGAGTTTCTGAAGGGATGCACTTCCATTATGCTGGATATTTGATTCAAAGAATCAGATTCCAAGATAGTGACCCATTGCTTCCAGCTTTGAAGGCATGTGGATATAAAATTGAACCAGATGTTTATACAAAGCATACAATGTGTGTAGAATTCCCAGTTAAAGCCGTTAATGCAGATAATCCTAACTTTGCGTCTGCCGGTAATGTATCAATTGCTGAACAGTTCGCTACACAAGCATTCCTACAAACATATTGGTCTGATAATGCGGTAAGTTGTACCGTTACTTTCCAACCTAGTGAAGCTAAGGAAATCGCACCATTAATGTATCAATATAGACATATTACAAAATCAACTTCACTACTACCTTATAGTGGTGGAGAGTTCAAACAAGCACCTAAGGAACCAATTGATAAGGATGTTTATTCTAAGCGTGTTTCAATGATCAGTGGAAATGTTGCAACTGTTTTTGCTGATATGAATGATAACCACGATAAGAAGGATATCGAATTAGTTGATCAATCCGACTGTGAAAGTGGAGCTTGTCCAATTAGATAATTTAAATAAGCCAGTGTTTACGAAAGTAAATGCTGGCTTATTTTTTTTGAAAAAACTAGTTTGAATGAAAATTTACATAAAATTTACAATAAATAAAAAGGAAATATACATATATATTGCATAATAAGTTGTATTGAAAAACATATATGGGGTGACGAAATGTCTACAATTTTGAATCAGGTATCAAAACAGTACAGTGAAAAAGAAAACATTCTAAAGAATGTCTCTGCTGAAATTGAAACAGGTGAATTCTTCGTAATTGTTGGACCTTCAGGCTGTGGTAAGAGTACTTTATTACGCATGATTGCAGGCTTAACTTCTATATCTGATGGTGAGATCAGTATTGATGGGAAAGTTGTAAATGACTTGCAGCCTAAAGACCGTAAACTGACAATGGTATTTCAAAGCTACGCACTATTCCCATTTTTAAATGTTTGGGACAATGTTTCTTTTGGATTAAAGGCAAGAAATATTGACCAAGCTGAAGTACATCAACGAGTTAATGATGCGTTAGACATGGTTAATTTGAGTGAATTAAAAGATCGTAAGCCACGTGAACTATCAGGTGGACAAAGGCAGCGTGTAGCATTGGCACGTGCTGTTGCTAGCGATGCTAAGATCTGCTTGATGGATGAACCCTTATCAAACTTAGATGCCCAGTTACGTATAAAGATGCGCCAAGAAATTTATCAACTATAAAGAAAATTGGGCATCACACTTATCTATGTTACTCATGATCAAGTCGAAGCAATGACAATGGCTGATCATATTATGGTATTGAACGATCATGAGGTACAACAAATTGGTACTCCTACAGAGATTTATCAACAACCTGCAAATGAGTTTGTGGCTAATTTCTTCGGAACACCATTGATCAATCTTCTTCCAGCTAAACGTATTGATGATAACACACTGAATATTGAAGGAGATTTTACAATTAAAACCAACAAAAAAATCTCTAAGGATGAAGTTAATGTAGGTATTAGACCAGGAGAATTGCAGATCAGAACTAGTGATGAATTAAATGCGAATGCCACTGTTAATAATTCTGAGTTTTTGGGTGACGAAACAATTATTTATGTAACCATGAACAGTGGAAGGGAAGTGCGTGTTCTCATTCCCGGCAAGTCTGTATTTGCACCATATGAGAAAGTGAAGATTACTTCTAGTGGTGATATTTTCTTATTTGATGAGAATCACAAAAGAATACCTTTTGACATGGAGGAATTAGGTAATGCTTAAAACTACAACTCCTGAAATAGAAGAAATTAAGACAAAGACAAAGAAAAAGCATTACTCTTTTTCTTTAAATGCCAAAGATAAGTACTATGCTCTATTATTTTTAGGACCATCACTATTAATCTTGAGTGTATTTGTTTTCTATCCAATGCTTAAGACATTATATATCAGTATGTTTCTGACCAACACGTTAGGTAAAACAACGGTATTTAATGGGTTTAATAACTATACGCAACTATTAAGTTCACCAGAATATATAACCAGCATGATATCAACGTTGATTTATGTATTATCTGTAACGGTTCTTACTGTTTCCATTGGATTATTATTAGCCAACTTAGCTAGTCAGAAGCTAGCTGGAATAGGTGTTTTTAGAACTCTATATTCAATCACAATGGGAGTCTCCGTCTCAGTAGCGGCGATTTTCTGGTTGTTCATTTTTAATCCTTCAACAGGATTCTTTGCGATTATTAGTAACTACTTACATTTGCCAGTGATGAATTGGTTAACAGATCCAAAAATGGCCATGTGGGCAGTTATTATTACAACTGTTTGGATGAATCTAGGTTTTACTTTCTTGATTTTATTGGGTTCTATATCATCAGTTCCAACCACACTATATGAAGCCGCAAGTGTTGAAGGGGCAAGCAATCGTCGTCAATTCTTTAAGATCACGATTCCTATGATCTCGCCAACTTTGTTCTTTGTATCAACAATTACATTGATTGATTCATTTAAGAGTTTTGGATTGATTGACTTGATCACCAAAGGTGGACCAACTAATTCAACTAATATGCTGGTTTATAGAATTTATAAGGATGCCTTTTACAGTGGTAACTATGGTCAAGCTAGTTCAGAGGCCATTATTTTAACCATTATTATTGCTTTCTTCACATTTCTACAATTCAAATTCTTAGAAAAGAGAGTGAATTATTAATGATGACCTCTAATAAACCGAATCGTTTGAATAAATTCTTCAGTTATTTGTTATTGATTGTTTTGGCAATAATCATTTTGGCACCATTCTTTATTGGGATTTGGACCAGCTTTTTACCAACAATGGATATTGCACAAGGTAACTTCTTCAGTACTAAGATTTCATTTGACAACTATGCAGCTGCACTAACGAAGACACCAATCATTAGATATTTAGGCAACAGTTTGGTTATTTCAACATTAACAATGATTGCACAATTAATCTTTTGTTCTATGAGTGCTTATGCTTTTGTTTTCTTGAAGTTCAAATACCGTAATGCAATCTTCGTTTTGTTCCTTATAACGATGATGCTTCCGTTTGAAGCAGAGATTATTCCCAACTTTACAACTGTTAAGAATTTAGGAATGCTAGATAATTATTCAGTGTTACTAATTCCTTTTTTAACATCAGCTTTTGGTACATTTATGCTTCGCCAAGCATTCATGCAGACACCTGCAGAATTAAAAGAAGCTTCTGATATTGAAGGGTTGAATCATTTCCAATTCTATTGGAGCATCGTACTTCCATATAACAAAATCAGTTTAATTACGCTGGGTGCCTATAGTTTCTTAGGTGCATGGAATCAATATCTTTGGCCAATGTTGACAACGTTTAGTAACAACTCTCGACTGATTCAAAATGGACTACGTCAATTACAATCAGAAGAGACATTTAATGATTGGGGAATGATTCAAGCTAGTGCTGCAATAATCGTTATCCCAACGATTATTGTCTTGTTTATTGGTCAACATTATTTCAAATCTGGTATGAATGAGGGCGCTGTAAAATGAGCAAGAAACTAAATAAGTTTTTAATTTCCGTAACTCTTATAATAGCGGCAATAGTATTGGGAATATTTACTACTAATAGGCCAGTTAAGTCGTCATCATCGTCAGACCGAATCCCGATTGTATTCTGGCATGAGATGGGTGGACCGTCAGAAGATGCACTTGAAGAAGTGGTAAATGGATTTAATAAATCTCAAACGAAGTATAAAGTCATCCCTAAATACCAAGGTACATATGATGAAGCAATCCAAAAGATTCTTCAAACTCATGGTACAAATACTTCACCAGCAATTTTTCAAGCATTTGATATTGCCACAGCACAGATGATTCACAGTAAATTTACAACTCCCGTACAAAACTTTATCGATAAAGATAAGGACTTTGATATTGAGAAGATTGCTCCTGCCGCAAGATCTTTTTATTCTAACGGCGGTAAGCAACAAGCTATGCCGTTCAATACTTCACAACCGGTTCTTTATTACAACGCTTCATTATTGAAGAAGTATAATATTACACCACCACCTGTATCACCAACATATTCAGACATTACACGTGTGGCTAAACAATTATATGAACGATCAGACCACAAAACTAAAGGATTGACCGTACAAATATATGGTTGGTTATTGGAGCAGGCTACGACAAATTCAGGTCAAACTCTTGCTAATAACAATAATGGACATACAGGTATCCCAACTGAAGTTAAGTTAAATAATGGTTCAACTGTTAAGTTTATGGAATGGATCCGTGAAAACATCAAATCTGGAGATTTCATAAACTACGGTTCTGGTGCTAGTGCTGGTGCCAACCAAACTGCTGGATTCTTATCTGGTAAAGTTGGTATGTTTATCCAATCTTCAGCAAGCATGGGCCAATTGACGAAGGATAATCCAAATAAACTTGGTATAACATACTTCCCACATCCTGATAATCAAAAGGCCAACGGTGTTTCTATAGGTGGTGCAGCACTTTGGATTTCAAATGATAAATCAAAGGCTGTTCAACAAGGTGCATACGAATTTTCTAAATATGCACTTAGTCCAGCAGTTCAAGCACAATGGCAAAAATCAACAGGGTACTTGGCATTGAATAAAGATTCTCAAAAGGAAAAAGTTTTGAAAGATCTTTATGCCAAGAATCCTGAGGCTAAAGTTCCTGGACAACAATTAGCTGATGCAAAACCTAACTATGTCAATTCAGGTATTCTTCTCGAGGGGATGCAAGTTACACGTCAACTGGAAGAAGTAGCTATGGAACAATCATATAATGGTGGAGATATTAAGAAAGCATTGGCGCACGCTGACAAGAATATCAATCAGAATATTGCTACATCAAACCGCGCAAACGGCTATAAATAAGTATTTGTAAGAGCACACTCAATTTTATTCTTAATTAAGTGTGCTTTTTCTTTACAATTTTCGATTACAGTTGTAAACTATGAATTGTAGTAAAGGATTACAGATGTAAACGATAAGGACATAATAAAAAAATGAATGAAATTGAAAATATGACAAAAGCTGAATGGCAGGTGATGAGAATCATCTGGACACTTGGTGAATCAACAAGTAAGCAAGTTATAGATGTACTAGAAAAGAAAACTGATTGGAAACAAGCTACAATCAAAACTTTGATTGTTAGATTGCACGAAAAAGAGTTTTTGAAGGCAGATGTATCAAGCAGACCATATGTATATCATCCCGAAATTTCAGAAGATGATGCGATAGATCAAACCGTTAATAACTTATTTGATAACCTCTGTTGTATGAAAAAAGGCGAAGCAATAGGGGATTTGATCGGTAGCTCTGATATTTCTAAAAACGAGATTCAAGGATTGATTGAGAAATTGGAGAACAAAAAAAGAAATGCGCCTGAGCAAGTAAAGTGCGATTGTTTGGAGGAGTCATTATGATGAACAATATGAAAAACGAAAAAATGCAAAATATGAAAAATGATAAAACGCAAAATATGAGTAGTATGGATAGTGAAAGTATGGATATGGACAAAATGATGAATAGCGGCCATATGATGATGAATCATGGTGGCGTTATGATGGATATGGGAGATTTACGTAAGAAGTTTTGGGTTTCATTAATTCTTGCAATTCCAGTCTTCATTTTCTCACCATTCATGGGGTTCAATATAGTACCGCAATTCCCGGGATCTACTTGGATCATAATGGTATTGAGTTCAGTTCTATTTTTCTATGGTGGTAAACCATTCATAACTGGTGCGAAAGGTG
The DNA here is from genome assembly GCF_001971585.1 of Companilactobacillus allii. Lineage (NCBI taxonomy): Bacteria > Bacillati > Bacillota > Bacilli > Lactobacillales > Lactobacillaceae > Companilactobacillus > Companilactobacillus allii. The sequence goes on from NZ_CP019323.1 coordinate 1,383,799, forward strand.
AGTTAAAAGCAAAACAACCAGCTATGATGACCTTGATCACCATGGGTATCAGTGTTGCATATTTCTATAGTTTATATGCTTTTGTAATGACTGATATTTTACATAGTGGAAAAAATATTACTAATTTCTTCTGGGAATTAGCTTCATTGATTGTAATTATGTTACTTGGACATTGGATCGAAATGAAATCTACGATGAGTGCTGGTAACGCACTTCAAAAGATTGCTTCACTAGTTCCTAATCAAGTACATATGGTTAATGGTTCAGAAACAACCGATAATGATATTTCGATGGTCAAATCAAATGATGTAGTAGAAGTTCGTGCCGGAGAATCAATTCCACTTGATGGTGAAATCATTAGTGGTGAAAGTTATATTAATGAATCACTTATTACTGGTGAATCAAAGGCAGTTAAAAAAGGCCTTGGTAAAAATGTTGTTGGTGGTTCAATCAATGGTGAAGGTACAATTAGAGTTAAAGTTACAAAGACTTCAAATGAAGGTTACCTATCACAAATCAGTAAGTTAGTTTCAGATGCACAAAATAATAAGTCTAAGACACAAATGTTGGCTGATAAAGTATCTGGTTGGTTATTCTATGCCGCAGTTACAGCCGGTTTGTTAGCATTTGTATATTGGTTAGTATTTGGTAATGTGAACCTTGCGTTATTACGTTTAGTTACAGTTCTAGTTATCGCATGTCCACACGCATTAGGATTGGCAGTTCCACTAGTAATGTCACGTAGTACCTCGATTGCTGCAACAAATGGTTTGATCATTCGTGATAACCAAGCAATGGAGAATAGTCGTAAGATCGATTATGTTGCAATGGATAAAACAGGTACATTGACAGAAGGTAAATTCACAGTTAATGGTTTGAAAGTTGTATCAGATGCCAACGAAAAAGATGTCTTATCAGTGATTGCCGGAATCGAAAGTGGTTCTAGTCATCCAATCGCTAATAGTGTTGTTGCATACGCTAAAGAACAAAAAATCGAAGCTACAAAACTTGAGAATATTCAAGCTATTAAAGGATACGGTATGAGTGCCACAAAGGATGCTCATAAGTATTTGTTAGTAAATATGAAGTATCTACAAGAGAACAAGTTATCATTTGATAGAACAGCTACAAAAGAGTATTTGGACAAAGGTAATACTGTTAGTTATTTGGTCATTGATGGCAAAGTTGTCGGATTCATTGCTTTGGGTGATACAGTCAAAGCCAATTCTGTACAATTCATCAAAGATTTAAAAGCTAGAAATATTACACCTATCATGTTGACTGGTGATAACAAAGAAGCCGCAAAAGCCTTCGCAAATCAACTTGGTATTGATGAATTCAAAGCTGAACTTCTTCCAGAAGACAAGCATACAGTTATCAAGAATCTTGAATTGCAAGGACATCACGTTATGATGGTCGGTGATGGTATCAACGATGCACCAAGTTTAGCAAGTGCCACAATAGGTGTTGCCATTGGTGCTGGTACCGATGTAGCAATTGATTCAGCGGATGTTGTTTTGTATAATTCAGATCCTAGCGATATCACCAAATTCTTGAAGTTATCTGCAAAGACATATCGCAAGACAGTCGAGAACCTATGGTGGGGTGCTGGATATAATATCTTAGCCATTCCATTAGCAGCCGGAGTATTAGCCGGAATCGGAATCATATTAAGCCCAGCAGTCGGTGCAATAATCATGTCATTGTCTACAGTTATCGTTTCATTGAATGCCATGAGCTTACACTAGAGCGAGCCATAACACGGGTAATTTCCGAGCATTAACACAAAAAATAGGTAGTATTCACGAATGTGAATGCTACCTATTTTTAGCGTTAAGCGGAAGAAATTGTGTTATGTCTCGCGTTTCAGCAAGTTAGAAGGAAAAAGAAGGAAAGTTCAAATCTCTGGAATTAAAAAGGTTTAGGGAAAAAAGAAATTGTGTTATAGCTCGCGTTTCAGCAAGCTGATAGAAAAAACAAAATCAACCCTGATAATAAGGCAAATCCAAAAATGTAATAACTATTTCAGTGCCAACTCCAACCTGAGAGTTCAAAGTTATCTGATGTCCAAGATTATCAACCATCTTCTTAACTAAGTACAAACCCATACCAGTAGATTTACTGCCAAACTTACGTCCATTGTCTCCAGTGAATCCCTTAGTGAATACTCGACTGATATCCTTATTCGCAATCCCGACACCGTTATCTTTAATATGAAGTTTAATACTATTGTTATCATCAGAAGTGAAAATATCGATCTTTCCACCTGGATCCGTATATTTTAAACTGTTAGTGATGATTTGATTCAGGATGAAATTCAACCATTTTTCATCAGTAAGAATCTTTTTATCAGTAACATCGATGCTGATCCCGATACGTTTTGAGATAAACATTCGCTTGTTGGATCGAATCGACGCTTTAACAATATTATTCAGATCTTGTTCCTGAATTAAGTAATCATTGGAAAAGTTATTCAATCTGGCAAAATATAATGCTTGGTCTACTAAGTAGTCAATTTTGTCGATTTCTTCATCGACAAGATCCTCATTCAAATCACTATCTTGTGCTAATTTCAAAGCCGCAAGTGGGACTTTAATATCGTGTACCCAAGACTCGGTGTATTCTTGTTGATCATGCTGATTCTGATAAAGTTCTGTTAATTCTTTGCGATATTCCAAGACAATGTTGTTTATCTTGTCTTGTACAAAACGCTGTTCTTTATTTTGTGCACCGTGTAATTCCTTTGATAGGTCTTCTTGATAGTTATCGAGAAGTTTATACCAACTTTTCTTGCGGTGGTAGGACAGAATTAGACCAACTGAAACAAAGATGACAGATATTATCCAAGAATATATCAGTGTGCCTGTTTGAAACTTAACCTTTGGATCTAAGAACAAAATTGCTTCGATAAATGTGACACCCAAAAGGATTGCTAGTAGTGCTAGTAAATGATCACGTAAATATTTTAAAAATGACATATTAGCCTCATTTAAGGGATGATGTAGCCTTGTCCCACTTTAGTTACGATATAATTCTTCAAACCGAATTTTTCAATTTTACCACGTAGGCGATTTATATTAACAGTCAATGTATTATCATCGACAAAACGTTCATCGTCCCACATGAAATTCAATAATTGTTCTCGAGTAACGATCTTGCCTTGATCACGCAATAATCTTTGTAATAACTTGTACTCATTCTTAGACAAATCAATTTTGTCAGTTCCAATTTCAACAGTCCCACTAGATAAGTTCAGTTTCAAACCGTTGTGTTCGATAACGTCACTTGTATTCTTAGTGAAGTCATATGTGCGACGTAATAGAGCATTTATTTTGGCGATTAGAATATCGACAGAGAATGGCTTCTCGACGAAATCATCGGCCCCCATATTCATTGCCATGATTTGATCCATATTAGAATTCCTAGATGAAATTATTATTATCGGAGTTTTGGAAACCTTTCTGATTTCTTGATTCCAATAGTAACCGTCATATACAGGTAAGTTAATATCAAGCAAAACTAAGTCTGGCTTGTATTCTTGAAACTCTTCCATTACATTATTGAAGTCTTCAATAACGTGTGTGTTTATTTGCCATTTCAAAAGATTCTCGCTTATCAGTGTAGAAATGGACTGATCGTCTTCAACAATCATAATTTTGACCATGTAAAAACCTCCTCGTGCTAAAATGAAGACACTAACTACTATAATAACAATATTATCTTAATTATTGGAGAAATTAACGTGCAAATCAATGTATTGAATATTGCCAAGGACTATGGCAAGCGTCTAAATGCGGTTCATGCTATCAAGAATATTAGTTTGGAAGTCAAAAAAGGTGAGTTTCTTGGCATTATGGGACCTAGTGGTGCCGGTAAGTCTACTTTGCTTAATATAATATCGACCAATGAGCGTCCCGATCACGGTCAGGTGATCATTGATGGTATCGATATGACTCAGCTACACGACAGAGAGCTAGCTAAGTATCGGCGCAATAAAATGGGATTTATCTATCAAAGCTTCGAATTATTAGATTCATTAAATGTTAAAGAAAATATTATATTGCCATTGGCACTTAATCATGCCAACAAAAAATTTATTGAAGCACGAGTGAAACATCTTAATTATCTGCTTAATATTGAAGAGCTCAGCAATCGAAATGTGGAGGACTTGTCGCTTGGTCAAAGACAGATTGTTTCGGCTGCTAGAGCCCTAGTCAATAATCCGGAGATGTTATTTGCAGATGAGCCAACAGGAAGTCTGGATTCTAAGTCGGCCACTATCTTGTTGAACTACATGCAGTTGATCAATAAACGAGAGAATGCAACAATATTAATGGCGACACACGATGCATTCACGGCTAGTTATTGTAGTCGAGTGATCTTTATTAAAGATGGCGTCATATTCTCAGAGATTGTTAACTCTGGTAAACGTGAGGATTTCTTTGAACAAATAATCAATATGCAACGCACTATAGGCGGAGGAAGTTATTTCAATGTATCTGAAAATAGTTAGAAGAAGTCTTAGTAAGATGCACGACAGTTATCTGATTTATACTCTGGCATGTAGTTTTGCGATTGGAATTTTCAGTATACTGATATCACTTGTCGATAATAGGATACTCAAGCATGATATTAGTCTGTGGAGAAGTTCAATGATGCCAATAGTATTCACGCTTAGTATTGTGTTTGCGGCATCGGCCTTTGTATATATGGCATACGTTGGTGGTTTTTTTATTAAGCAACAAAGATATGAGTTTTTAACATTTGAAAAGCTCGGCATGTCAAAGGCCACTATCGTTGTCTTGGGATTCATGCAGACATTTGTGATTCAAGTATTCGCTTGGGTTTTGGGTATAATCGAGGCGTTTATTTTTCAGAAGTTCTTTGGAATGTTGTTACTGTATTTGATGCGAGTAAAAATAAGTTTCACTTCATACTTAAACTTAGACAGCTTGTTATCTTTGTTGAGGATTGCTGTAACATCGATATTTGTATTTAGTATTATAAATGCGATTAGAACGTATTCAATAGTGAAAAAAAATAAGCCAAATATTAAGAAAATAAATATTTGGCTGAGGATACCGACAGGTACATTTGGAATCCTACTTTTTATTAGTGCTGTTATTGGGACGATTGCACTGTTTACAACGGTTCAAGATACGGATTCAGGCTATTCCAATCACTTGATTTTCGAAAGCATGTACGTTGCCATTGCTTATTTTGCTGGAACATACTTGATCTACTTTGGCTTTTTGCCGGTTTTATTGACCGTTTTACAAAAGGTCAAACGTATCTCATATTCAGGATTGAATCTGTTTTCCTTTAAATACTTGAAGTCACGAACGATGCGCAATACTTCAGTACTATGGTTTGTGACCGAATTGTCTACTATGGCGTTGATATTATTAACAACATGTTACTTTGGATATAAGTTGATTTATGAGAATTATCATACTGAATATCCATTTGCGTTGACTGCTAACAAGAATACAGTTGAAGATGTTAAGAATACAATAGATGATAGTAAAACAGAGATATCGCACCAATATCATTCAAGGATAAAGATAACTCTGGTGTCTACGCTAGATACGACAAGAAGGGTATTAGTTCAACGTCCTGCGTCATTTATGTCTTATTCAGAATATATGAACTTGCCTAAGAAGATACGTAAACAAAATCCAGAACTGGGCCCAAAGCAATTCATGAGGATCGGTTTTGGCAATGATGAGACTTTTGGATTTTCTGATCGTAAAGTTGAATGGAATGTAAAGAATGCCACCAAAATCGTTACTAGGAAGAATGGTTCGTCATTTCCTTATGGTGGTGGGATGTTCCCAGGATCATTGATGGTCACACCGGATAGCTACTATAATAAGTTGTCCTCTGCTAGCACTGACACTTTGTATGGCTGGTACTTCAAGCACGGTGATAAACTGACTAAGAAGCAGGCGAGATCATTGGTAAAGTATCGGAATGCCTATGTGATAAGTGTTAATGCTAAGTCTGATCTGAACAATTCTACTTTCAAAATATCTCGATACAATCCGGATAATTATACTAATGATGACTATATTCAAGCCGGATTTGTTAGGCAGGAAAGTGCCAAAAGACACTTGCATCAGATCGTTGGATTCTTTATATTCATGGTAGCCATCTTCAGTATTGCTTTGTTGATAGCTCTTGGGAGCGTTCTAACGCTTCGAATATTGCTAAGGGATGATTACGAGTGGCGACAATTAAAGACTCTCAAGAAGATAGGTGTCAGTGACCAAGAGATACGTGGAATCATTCGTAGTGAGAATGCATTGACGTTTGTTATTCCCATTGTCTTTGCAATTCTACAATCCTATGCAGCTATAGCAATCGTGAATAATGGATATGACTCGATAGTTCCAGAATTCACATTGATCTGTTTGAGTTATGTTGTTTTATATAGTCTGATTGGAATAGTCACTTATATGATCTCATGGCGAAGTGTTAAGCGGAGAATCAGTTGATTATCTTGTAATCTTTGGTGAAGAATCCAAATGGGGTCTTTGAATCTGAACGTATCCCTTGATCGATTTCTCGTTGAATATATTTCTTGCCGTCTTGCATGTTTGTTTCGGTATCAAAGGTACTGATTATTAGATATTCTTGTAAGTTTTCACGTAGTTGGTATACCGACGAATTATAGTCAATTTTGCCGGTATCAATGAATTTGCTGCGAAATAATGCAGATTGGTCAGCATTGAACTTGAGATATGTCAATAAATACAGCTCGTCTCTGGAATCAATGGTTCCTGTGAGATTGCGGTATTGCCCATTTCTTGTTAATACTTTTATCAAAAGGTGGTCTGTTTTAGTATCAAATAAGGGTTTTAATAAAGTATCGGCAGATTGTTGTTGAGGCTTTAAAAAGGAATATGTTCCTAACTTTAATGTTATGTTCATAATTACTGAAATCCTTTCAATCAAAATTTTTGGAGGTTTTCTATGTTAGTCACAGTATTAGGTTATTATGGAGGATACCCTTATAAGGGTATTGGTACATCAGGATATTTATTACAAGATGAAGATTTTAACATCTTGATAGATTGTGGTAGTGGTGTTTTGAATGAGTTATCCAACTACATCAAACCAACTGATTTGGACGCGGTAGTATTATCTCATTATCACCACGATCATACCGCTGATGTCGGAGTTTTGCAGTATAATTGGCTCGCAGCCAAAATGCCAGATCCACTTCCAATCTATGGTCACACTCAAGACTTTGTTAATTTTGCTCAATTGACTGAAGATGGAGCTACTAGAGGGATCGCATATAATGACTATGAGCCAACTGAGATTGGACCATTCAAGTTTGAATTTATGCGAACGATTCACCCAGTTCCAGCCTATGCGATGAGAATAACAAAAGACGGCAAAGAGATCGTTTATACTGCCGACACAACTTACTTCGATGGTTTGGTGGATTTTGCTAAAGGCGCCGATTTGTTGATCACTGATACTAATTTCCCAGAAGATGTTACTGGTAGAAAGTGGCATATGAATACCAAGGAATCAGGGACTTTGGCTAAAGATGCTGGTGTTAAGAGATTAATGATCAGTCATTTACCACAAACTGTCGATGTCTCAACTATGTTAGAACAATCACAAAAATACGCAGGTGAAATTCCTACTATTAATGCGTTTGAGCAATTAGAAATTGAAGTATAAGTTAGATATTGATATAACAGTATATTTATAACTATACATAACTTATAACTAATGATATAAATTATTTTATGGTTATGATTGTTGTGAATTTGCTACACAAACATTGTTAACCTAGGTATTATTTTTCACAATGTACGTTTTGTAGAACAGATATTCGTAACTTTTATTGCAAAAAGTGTAGATTTTATTTTTGTTTTAATGTAAAATAATCTTGTGCTCAAATAGTATTTAATAATACATAAGAAAAGGAGAGATTATATATGGTAACTATTTATACATCTCCAAGTTGCACTTCATGCCGTAAAGCTAAGGCTTGGCTTGAAGAACATGACATTCCTTACAAAGAAAGAAACATCTATTCAGAACCTTTAAACAAACAAGAAATTCAACAGGTACTTCAAATGACAGAAAACGGAACTGAAGAAATCATTTCTACACGTTCCAAAGCATTCCAAAATTTAAAGGTTGATCTTGATGATTTAACAATTGATCAATTGTTAACATTAGTTCAAGAGAATCCTGGATTACTAAAACGTCCTATTATTATGGATGACAAACGTCTCCAAGTTGGTTTCAACGAAGACGAAATTAGAAGATTCTTACCAAGAAGTGTCAGAACTATGGAGTTACAAAAAGCACAGCTTATGGCTGGCTTATAAAATATAACCAATGGTCTATTATTAGTTTCAAGTGAAGATTAATTTCTTCACTTGGAGCTTTTTTTTATGCAAAAAATGGATTTTTCGCGTTATTACAGATGATAATGTCAAGCATTATGCTAAGTTTACAAAATGTAGATGATAATTTTCATTTTAAAAAAATATTTATTAATTTTATTGATAACAAATTAATGCAAATATAATGTATCATGTCCTTATAGATATGATACATTTCGTGTAATTAACTAACTTTTCGGGGAGGATAATTAGTTGAATAATTATAAAAAAACAAGAATTTTCACTTATGTTACATTAATCGCAATTTTAATGATCACTGGTTTATTTAAGGTTTCTACTGTTAAGGCGGATTCTGTAGATACAGTTATTAGTATGGCACCCGAGGGATTGCCTTTGGATGGATTCTTTAGTATTCCAAGTAATTATAATGCAAACACTTCAGGTGCAACTACAGCAAATAGTTCTAAAATAATTACCGGTCCCAACGCACTATATCCCAATACTGATGCTGTAAAGGTTACAAATGCTGACGCAAAAAACGAAGTTGGTTCTGCTTGGGGTAACCTGGATAGTGGTAATTATTTAGATGTAACCAAGCCACAAACATTATCCATGTGGTTATTCTTTGGTCAACCTGATAATAATGGTGATGCAGCGGATGGAATGGCTTTTGTTTTACAAAATGATATTAGGGGAGCTAGTGCTATTGCAACTGATTCTAAAAATAATCCAACCGCAGGGGAAACTATGGGCGTTTGGGGAAATGATATAGGTACTGGTGATACTTCTACCGGTGCTGTAGCAAAGCATGCTATACAGAGTAGTTGGGCGTTAGAGTTTGATACATATAGTAATAAAGGTTCATCTAAAGGAACTGCATTTGATTCTGGAACTGACCAATCTGGAGGTAAACTAACGAATGGTCAACATATAGCTGCAGATTATCCCGGCTTTGCAGATGCATATGCAAAAGTTTCTTCAGGTGTTTACAGTATGAAACATACTCAAGAGGGGACGTTAAAACCACACAATAATGTTGCATTAGCCGAATCATCAAGCATGTCAGGTAAGGGTCGTTGGCATCATTTGACACTTGAATATACCCCTTCAATTGATGGTGCAAGTCCTTATATAGATTATTACTTTAATGATAAAAAAATTGATGGAACCGCCGGACATGAATTGGGCTATGACGAAGAAACCGACCACGTTACAATTGATTTATCCAAATTTAACCTAGGTACAAGTAATAAACTACGCTATGGGTTCACTGGTTCTACGGGTGATGTTCAAAACACTAACATGGTTATTTTTGAAACTATGCCTTCACTAGTTAACGCTGAAACTACTTCGTCAATCAACGATGTAACTCAAGCTAATCGTGAGATAGCCTCTGGCGGGACTGTTCATGCTGGTGATAAACTACAATTTAACTATAAATTATCTTACTTGTCAGGTAGCAAGAGTCTTGATAATGCAAATGCAACGATTACTCTTCCGGATACCGAAGCGATAGACTATACAGCTGACTCAAATGGTAATGTTGGTAATGTCAACTATACTAATGCGGATGGAATTGATAATTCTGTGGATATTCCGAAGAGTGCAATTAGTGATGGCACCTTGAATCTTACTTCGCTTAAGTCAATTGGAGGTGAAGACGGGATAACAGGTCTTACAGTCCAATTGAATGGTAAGGCTAATGACTACGGTACATCAACGCATGATGTAGCCAGTGAGCATGCTAAGTTTACCAGTGATTACTACAAAGGTGACACTATGTCACCAAACTTTACAATTGCTAATCCAACAACGACAAAAACATTAACGCTGGCTTCTGATAGTCTTGATAAAACAGCTTATATTGGAAGTGGAGACGAAGTAAATCTTGACGGTACAATGAAATACAATACAACAGATAAAGTGAATAATGAAAATATTATTTTTATGGTTAGTGTAGATGGTGAAACTCCTACAAACGTTGCGATGAGTGGTGGTACAAATGGTGAATTTACATTACCTTACACTACAGGAAGTACTAATGATTTAAGCAATATGCAACTCGGAAAAGGGAAACATACTATTGAAGTCTTTGCGGTTGATAAGAGTAATGATTATACGAGTTCGAATACACTTACTTATACGGTCGATGTGAAAGAAGTCGGTCTGATTGCTACAGCGGACCAAACAGATATAACTGCAACGGATAACTCCCCAATAAAACTATCCGGTACTTATAAGCACAATAATGGTATGGCGTTAGAGGATCCTGCTGTTACTGTAAGTTATACAATCAATGGTGGAACTACAAAGACTGAGAAAATAAATAATGCTAATGGTACATTTAGTTTAAATATCGATCCATCAGATCTTAATACAGGAGATAATACTGTATCGGTATATTTGACTGATTCGGCATTGCACACTTCTGAAGATAATCCATTGACTTATAATATAAATGTTCCAAAAACTGCTCCAGTTCTTAGTACCGATAACACAGATATTACGGCATTACAGTCGGATGGAAAGACGAATTTACCAGGTAGTGTTACATATGATGGTACGTATAAATTCAATGATTCAGATTTGACCTGGCATATGTCAGTTGCTGGTGCAGATAAAGGATCATCAGATATTCAAAGTAGTCATGAAGATGTAACTAGTTCTGACTTCACCCAAACCTTCAACTTGTCAGATGTAGGTCTAAACACTGTCAGTGATACACCATATGTGGTTACTGCATATGTAACTGATCCATATGGACGTCAGTCCAATACCGTAACATATAATGTAAAGGTGATAGATAGAACTGTCAGTGTTAATCCAGATCCTACTTTGTCATTTAACACTATTAATACAAGTGAGGCAGATAGGGTAGTCAAGAGAAGTGGTGGCTGGAATATAATGGTTCACAGTGTTAAGTCATCTTGGGACTTGACGGCCAATTCTTCAGAGTTTACGAAGACTGTTAATAATGAAACTACAAAACTAGGTGCCAATTTGATATTTACAAATAAAGATGGTGTAAGTCAATCTATGATGGATCAACCGATCCTTCTAGATTCAAATGATGATCAAGATTCTGAAGATGTGAATGTTGCAGGTGATTGGTCAGCGGATACTGGGATTTTATTGAATGTTTTACCTAATCCATCTGCCGGTAAATACAATGGAACAATTACTTGGAATATTACGCAAGGTCCTGTTGAATAATCATTACATATAGGTCACTAATTTTGTTTGAACAAACTAAGGTTTATTTACTTTACAAACATTTTGAGACTGTTAAAATGTAGATACAGAATTGAGGTGACTATGATGGAAATGGATCGACTTAATGATAATACAATCAGAGTCATTCTTAGTACGCAGGATTTGCAAGATCGCGGAGTTACTGTTTTGGATTTGTTGGGAAATAAAAAACAGATTGAGACATTCTTCTATAGTATTTTGGATGAAGTTGATAAAGATCATGTTTTCACGAATAATGAACCAGTGACTTTTCAAATTATGCCTAACAAACAAGGACTAGAGTTACTTATTAGCAAGAATGATGAGGCTGATGATGCTGGTTCATTGCCATTAAATACGTTGCAAGATTCAAACGATACTGAAGATAATTCATTTGAATTTGATAATGCAAAGTTAGGTAACGATGAGTACGATGAGGATACTGCACCATACTTGAATGACCCTGACACACCTACGAAGGCAATTATTGTTGAATTTAAGAACTTTGAGGATTACGTTCAACTTGCTGATTTATTGCACTTAGAGAGTGGAGTTTCTAATCTTTGGGAATATCAAGGTATATACTACTTACAATTGATTCTGTTTACAGATGAGATGCATGATATGACCTACAACGATGTTTTAGCTATGTTAAGTGAATATAGCTTCAAGACAAAGGTTACTGCTGCTGTATTGTCTGAATATGGTAAGAAGGTTATGAGTAAGACAGCTTTGGAATTAACTAGATATTACTTTAAAAACTAAATGAGAGTGTGGCGGTACACGTTTTCCTTTCGTGTGTAAGCCAAGAAAATCGGTATTTACGTAAGTAAATATCGCTTTTTTTGTTTTATATAGAAAAAAATTTGACAAGTAATAAATAAAAGAGTAAATTAATCACAATCAAATGATTAAAGATTATTTAATCTTATTAGACGTTGAAGAGAAGAGTAGATTAACGAGTAGTTTGAATAGTGACCGTTAGATGGTGAAAAGACGGAGCAAAAGTTGATTGAAGATGAGCTTGGAGTCTTACCTAGGTGGAAGCCAAAGGTACGCAAGGATGCGATATCATCCCGGACATGTTAGTGTCGTTGAGGTATTTTGGGTAATCAAAATACGAATTAGGGTGGTACCACGGTAATCGTCCCTACATTACAGAGTAAGTCTGTGTATGTAGGGACGATTTTTTTGTATAAGAATTATAATCTTGAGGAGGCGTATATATGAGAGAATTATTAATTTTAAAACCACCCATGTGGTACTCAGGTTAGAAAGCTTTTAATTTGAGGGGGATATAAAAATGAGAAAAAAGTGGCACAAAATTATTGGAACAATATTACTAACATTATCAATATTTATTTTGGCAGGTTGTGGAAAGAGTGCATCAGCCAATACAAATAAAACTATCACAGTTGGTTCGCAAGGGTCCGACTTAGAGATTTGGCAACATATCGCCAAAAGTTCACAGGCCAAATCAGCTGGATTGAAGATCAAAGTTAAAGAGATTACTGATGGCGCTCAATTGAACAAAGCAACAACCGAAGGTGAGGTTGATGTTAACGCCTTTCAATCTTGGTCTTATTATCAAGCCTATAATAAACAAAATCCAAATGGAAAGTTAGCAGCATTGGGAACAACTTATCTTGAACCATTAGGTATTTATTCTAAGAAGTACAAAAAAATTAGTGACATACCTGATGGAACAACTATAGCAATCGCTAATAATCCAGCTAATACATCAAGAGACCTGTTGTTATTACAAAAGGCAGGATTGATAACTCTTGATAAGGGATTTGATGCTTTGAGCAATACCAAGGATATCAAGAGCAATCCTAAGAATTTGAAGTTTAAGGAGATTGACGATACCACCGGCCCACGTGTCTTGAATGATGTGGATGTTGTATTGATCTCTAACACTGTTGCATTAGATGGCGGTCTGCATGTTCTTACAGATTCGATATATCACGAAAGTGTTGATCAAAGTACTAAAGATAACGTCAATATTTTGGCCACAGCAAAGAAGAACAAGAATAACGCACAATACAAAAAGCTCGTTAAGCTATATCACAATAAGAAAATTCAAAAATATATTAATAAGAAGTACTATGGAACAAAGATAGAAGTAAATAAACCATTATCATATTTGAAATAAAATTTTAGGAGATATTAAATTATGGCAAAAGTTGAAAGTTTCACATTGGATCACACAAAGGTTAAGGCACCATACGTTAGATTGATCACAGAAGAACATGGAGAAAAAGGAGACGCTATTTCAAACTTTGATCTACGTCTAGTTCAACCAAACGAGAACGCTATTCCAACTGCTGGATTACATACTATTGAACATCTATTGGCAGGATTATTGAGAGATCGTTTGGACGGAGTCATTGATTGTTCACCATTTGGTTGTCGTACTGGTTTCCACTTGATCACTTGGGGAGAACACTCAACTACTGAGGTCGCAGAAGCACTGAAGGGTGCACTTGATGATATTGCCAACAAAGTAGAATGGAAAGATGTCCAAGGAACAGACAAGTACAGTTGTGGTAACTATCGTGATCATTCACTATTTTCAGCTAAGGAATGGTCAAAGAAGATTCTTGAAGAAGGAATCAGCAATGATCCATATGAAAGACACGTTATCTAGTTTGATTGGATAATTATTTTAAAAGGAGCTATTACAATGGGATTGTTTGAAGAATTAGATAGTAAAGTGGTATTAGTTACTGGGGGAAATCAAGGAATCGGGGAATCCGTTGTAGATACCTTTTTGAATGAAAACTCCATTGTTATATGTGCTGATTTGGCAATTCATGAAAGTAAGTTAGAGAAGAAGTCAGACCAGTTATACAAGATCCACTTGGATGTCAGTGATGAAGACAGCGTCAAAAATCTTACAGCTCAACTTATCGCCAATAATTTGATTCCTAATGTAGCCATCAATGTGGCAGGGATTTCAACAATGAATTATTTGATTGAGAGTAAGACAAGTGACTTTGACAAAACAATCGCAGTCAATACACGTGGAACATACTTGATAACAAAGTATATCGTCAAAGAAATGGTCAAGCTGAATCGACCAGGTAAAGTTGTTCTAATAGCTTCCCAAGCAGGTAAAAATGGTTACCGTGCAATGTCTGCCTATGTGGCATCAAAACATGCCGTATTAGGATTGACAAAGACCTTAGCAATCGAAGTTGCTCATAATCAGATCAACGTTAACGCCGTTTGTCCCGGTATAGTTGAAACTCCTATGAAACATCGTGAAAGAAATGACGGTGCAGTTATTCGAGGATTGACATCTGATGACATAGAAAAAGAAGATAATAGCCAAGTTCCATTAGGAAGAACAGCAAAACCACAAGACGTCGCTAACGTAGTGTTGTTCCTATCTAGCCATTTGTCAGATTATATGACTGGGCAGGGAGTTAATGTTACTGGCGGAATGACAATGAATTAGAGAGCGTAACAAAACGCGCCCAATTTCCGAGTACTAACGCAAATAGTTTCGGCATTCACGAAAGTGAATACCGAAACTATTTTTGTTAGACGGAAGAAATTGCGTTTTGTTACGCGTTTAAGACCGCAAGTTTGAGAAGCAAAAAAGGCAAGCAGGAGCACTAAAAAAGCATAAATGTTAGACGGAAGAAATTGCGATTAGTTACGCGTTTAAAATCAACCATTCTCAAAATACGTAATTTGTCATTAGAGGTGAATAAATATGTATGCAGCTTTTAATCAAAACAAGAAGTTAGTCAATGCTATTGAAAGTAACTTTGAGGACCAATATTTCTGTGCAAATTGCAATCGACCTGTAAAGTTGATTCGAAATGATAATAACTCTTTTTTCCGACATGAAAATGCTTGTAATAATGAAGAAAATGAAAGAAGTATTCACAAAAAAGGTAAGAAATTAATTGTTGATGCTTTAAAAATCATTGGATATAAAGATATAACTTTGGAGCATTACTTAAAAACAATAAAGCAAAGACCTGATATTATGATTGATCAAAGAATAGTTATAGAATATCAGTGTGCAAAGATTAATATTGATAAATTAATGAATCGTGTTGAAAGCTATCATGCATTGGGTATTACGAATATTTGGATATTAGGTGGAGAATATTTATCAAATAAATTATATAGAGTACATATGAAATTTATATCGTATAATTTGAATTGGGGTTTCTATTTATTGATGTTGGATTCAGAACATGACCAGATTAGTCTGTTCTATGGAATAAGATTCTTTGGCCCATTTAATAAAGTTCAGTATAAAAGAAAAATATTTTTGATAGAGGATATTTTGGAGTTATTGGAATTTAAACCTAAATTATCTCCAGTAGAAGGAATAGAAATAGACCATTACCAGTTGCGAAAGATCAGAAAGTTAACGGGTAAAGGAATCAACCGATTTAAAGCTGATTATTATAATCAGAATAACGAAACTGTTGAGAATTTTTTGAAGGGTAAAAGGTTTGGAGTTATGAAGCCTATTTATCAAAACCACCAGTGGAGGATTTCTTGTGGTGAGTGCGAACAATATTTGAAACAACCGTTTTTGTGCACAAAAAAAGAAGATAATTAAATTATCTTCTGAATTGATCGAGACTTATTACTGTGTTGTTGTTAATATATGTTGGCTTTGTTTCTGGCATTGTTGATTCTAACATCGCTGTTAGATTTTGATTGATAATCTCTTCAGATACCTTACTACCAAAGTCGTTGATCATAAGACCAGGCTTTTCTGGATTATCATTATCGAAAATAACGATCGTTGGAGCTTTTTCAATATGCATTTCCTTTGAAAGCTGTTTGTCCCGTTTAATCCCCAAGTCTACACAGGCACTATTTTTTTCACTCATTATGGATTTATAGTCCAAACCACTGTTAACAATAGCTGTTTTGATTGTTTCATCACTGAAAGGATTATTAAGCACGTTGATTTGTTCTTGAAGATTCATCAAGAAATTACGAGCTTTTTTGTTTCCTTGGCATGATGCTGCTTTGTAGAGGCGAGCTGCTTCTTCTACTTCTTGTGTGGCTTTTGAACGTTGATCTAAATCACATAATTTGTAACCTTGTAATTGAATATACTCATTAATTGTTTCCATGTTGTAATTGGTAACAAAATGATATTGTGTTTCAATTTCATGTTTCCTTGTGAAGTCAATAATTGACTGTTCGACTTTTAGACAATATGAACATACGGGATTAATATATATGAAAACTTCCCACATTTTTGATTTCCTCCATCTCTCTAGCATAGTTATTCTAACAGCAATGATATAAAAGGTAAAATTATAAACTCTGGAAGTTAATATTCTTGTGTTTTGCACATTTTAGTGAAACTTAATTGGAATTAAGATATCCTTAGTAGGGAAGTAATTGGAGGCAATCATGGCAGAAATCAAATGGAACGAATTTTTGATACCTTATTCACAGGCAGTGGATGAGTTAAAGATAAAATTCAGAGACCTTCGTAAGGAGTTCTTAGAAAAGAACGAACACTCACCAATTGAATTTGTTACTGGTCGTGTTAAAACAATTGATAGTATTAAAGAAAAAATGCAACGTCGCTATATATCTGAAGGTTTACTAGAACAAGATATGCAAGATATCGCGGGAATTAGAATTCAATGCCAATTTGTTGAAGATATCTATGATGTCGCTAGATTATTGCATATCAGAGAAGACATGCGTGTGATTGAGGAACGTGATTATATTGCTAATAGTAAGTCGAGTGGATATAGGTCGTATCATGTTGTTATTGAATATCCAATTCAAACAGCTAAAGGTCAAAAAAATATTCTAGCAGAGATTCAAATTAGGACTTTGGCAATGAACTTTTGGTCGACAATTGAGCATTCGCTTAATTATAAGTACAAAGGGGATTTCCCAGAGGAAATAAATGAACGTCTGAAACGTGCGGCTGAGGCTTCATTCATGTTGGATGAAGAGATGTCAAAAATCAGAGAAGAAATTCAGGATGCACAAAAGTACTTTACTGATCGCAAACGTGATACAAATAATACGACGGAGCATAATGACAAATGAAATTTTGGGTGAATAATAACAATAAAGAGCAGTCAGTAGCTGCCTCAGATAAGTTAAGACAAGCATTGGTAGATAGTGGTATGGAACAAAGTCGTCGTAATCCAGCACTAGTGATTAGTGTCGGTGGGGATGGTACTTTGTTAAGCACATTTCACGCCTATGCAGCGCATTTGGATACGGTGAAATTTCTAGCGCTTCATACTGGACACTTAGGTTTTTATTCTGATTGGACTGATCAAGAGATCGATGAATTAGTTGATTGTATTGTCAAATGTCAGGAAAATATCCCGTCAACCAGCTATCCTCTTTTGGATATTAAAGTTGATCGCGAAGAAGGTGAAAGTTTCCATGGAATTGCGATCAATGAAACTGTCGTTAGACGATTGTCTGCTTTAACAATGAAGACAAGAGTTAATTTGGATGGTGAATTCTTTGAGAACTTTCGTGGAGATGGACTTTGTTTTTCCACACCAACTGGATCAACTGCCTATTCAAAGGCGATTGGTGGTGCTTTGATACATCCCAAGATTAGTGTGTATCAAATGGTTGAAATTGCTTCTATAAATAATCGAGTATATAGAACTATTTCATCACCGATTATTATTCCACATAATCAACAAGTCGATCTTTATCCACATCGTGCTGATGATTATGTTATTACTTGTGATGGAATATCGACTAAATTGAAGAATGTTAAGAAAATATCAATCAAATTGAATTCTCAAAGAGCACAGTTTGCCCAATACCGTCATCGTCATTTCTGGACTAGAGTCGAGACTGCCTTCCTAGGTCAAGATGGCGAACAATAGATTTTTAAAGTTCACAATAAATAGTACGGATAAAAAAATAATCCGTAAATTTCTAAGCCATCAGAATTTCTCTTCAAGTCAGCTTCGTAATCTGAAAAATAAAGGTGGACAGATCTTTGTAAACCACAAGAAACGTCATTTGGACTTTAGAATGAAAACAGGTGACAGTTTATTAGTTGTCTTAAGTGAAGAGATACCAGCAGATATCATTGAACCAATGCAGGGCAAATTGGACGTGATTTATGAAGATGATTATTTATTAGTTGTGAATAAACCGCCAGGGTTGGCTAGTTTACCTACCAGAGCAAGAACAAGTAGAACGATGTCTAATATCGTTAAGTATTATTTAGAAGAGAATCATGAGAATAGTACCATCCACTTGGTGACAAGACTGGATCGTGATACTTCTGGTTTAATGGTTTTTGCGAAGAACTCGTTTACGCATTCATTGTTGGACCAAATACTTCATTCACAAGATTTCCAAAAATATTATTTAGCACTTATTTATGGGCAAATGACACCTAGTTTGGGCTTGATCGATCTACCGATAGGAATCGATCCGGATGCCTTTTATTTACGAAATATTGATCAAAATGGTAAGGCGTCTAAAACGGAATATAAAACAATTGCAAATTATAAAACGGCTAGTTTATTAAAATTGAAGTTATTAACAGGTAGAACACACCAGATACGGGTGCATCTATCAGCTATGGGACATCCAATTATTGGGGATGAGATGTATAGTCATAGGAAAGACTCAAGAATAAGTCGTCAAGCACTACATTGTTATGAATTAAAGATCGTCCATCCAGTAACGCATGAGTTACTGAATTTAAAGGCACCAATTCCTCAAGATATGGTATTGTTAAGGAGTGCCTTAGAGGGGTGATGAAATGGATGAAAATGAGAAAAGACTGCAAGAAAAATTTGCACAGTTAAAGAAATATTTGGATAAAGGTGATAAGAAAAGATTCAGAAAAACCTATCTGGATATGCATTTTTATGACCAGAGTACCTTTTATCTTACCCTAGATAAACCAGAAAGATTAAGTCTGTATTCACTGCTTGAGCCCGATGAATTGGGTGATATGTTTGACACGATTGAAGACGACTTACCAGAGATCCCTGAGTATTTAAAAGAGATGGATCTGGAGTTTGCGGCTGAAATGTTGAACGATATGTATGATGATAATGCGGCCGATGTGTTGGAACATTTGGAGAAGTCCGACGTTGATAGATTCTTAGGCCAAATGCCTAGAGCTGACGCCAACAATCTACGTGGATTATTGCACTATGATACAGAAACAGCCGGTGGTATTATGACCACTGACTATGTTCAGTTTCACGAACAAGAGACTGCCGCTAATGCTATAAAAGATTTACGTAGTTTTGCGGAAACAGCTGAGACTATCTATTATCTTTATGTTTTAGATAATCATGATGATCTAGTTGGTGTAATGTCCTTACGTGACTTGATTCTATTGGATCCAGGTGACAAGTTAGGTGAGAAGATGAATAGCGATGTTATCACTGTTAACGTTGATGCTGAACAGGCAGAAGTTGCTCAAATTTTTAGAGATTACGAGTTCTTGGCTGTTCCAGTTGTTGACCATGCCAATCAGATGGTTGGTATTATAACGGTTGATGATGTTATTGAAGTTATTGATGATGAATCATTACAAGATTATTCAGGACTTGCCGGTGTTAGTGTCGATGAGACAACACAAGATAGTCCATTAAGGGCAGCCTCCAAGCGTTTGCCTTGGTTGATAACTTTGTTGTTATTAAGTATGATCACTGCAACTTTAATTAATCATTATGAGAATCTTTTGGCAGAGGCCAGTATTTTAGCAGTATTTATTTCAACCATCACTGGTACTGCAGGTAATGCTGGTACACAGAGTTTGGCTGTTGCTGTTAGAAGATTGGCAGTCGAAGAGATTGATCGTCATGAATTTTTCAAGTTAATAGTTAAAGAATTATTAACAGGATTTATCACCGGTGTCGTTACAGGTATATCCGTAACGGTGTTGGTAGGAGTGTGGAAGCATAATTTCATATTAGGAATGGTTATTGGACTGGCCATGTGTGCCGCTATAACGGTGGCTAATCTGGCTGGAAGCCTTATTCCAATGCTAATGTCTAGTTTTGGATTCGATCCCGCCGTAGCGAGTGGTCCATTTATCTCTACACTTAGTGATTTAACTAGTGTGTTGATTTACTTCAGTATTGCTGGAATGTTCTTGCAATCATTTACTAGTATGTGAAGGTTAACACTTTTTCTACTCAAATTTGCAGTGCAAACGCGTGCCAGAACACAATTTTTTCAATATAACAAAAGGCCAGTATTTACATGCGTAAATACTGGTCTTTTGTGCTTATAAACGAAAACTGAACGTGCTCTGTCACGCTCTATTCCAAATCAATCAAACGCGTACCGTGTAATTCTTTAACACCTAAAACATCAGAAACATGGTCACAATTTTCATAAGTGATACCACCACCGGGAACGATAGTGATTCTACCATCTGCATAATCAATGTACTTTTTCAGATTATCTAGTGTTTCAGAGATAGGGATACTTAGTGGTCCACCGTGAGTGAGGATACGATCAACACCTTTATCAACTAACCAATCCATGGCAGATAACTTTTTGTCATCAGGAATATCATCAAAGGCCATGTGGAAAACTATTTGCATCCCTGAACTTGCAGCAATCAATTGTTCAACAGCTTCTTCATCGATTTCACCAGTCTTAGTCAATGCACCGAAACAAACAGCATCAACTCCGAGTTTTTGAGCTTGAAATAGGTCTGCTTCCATCATTTTTATTTCAATATCGTTATAAACAAAGTTTCCACCACGTGGTCGTATCATTTCAACTAATGGGATATGCTTTTCTTGAAGGTACTTTGTAGCTTCTTGTAAGACACCAGTACTTGGACTAGTACCACCAACGGCTAGATTGTCATTAAGCTCGATCCTATTGGCACCGGCTAAGACAGCTTGAGGAATAGTTGTAAAATTTTCTACACAAATTTCTTTAAAGATAAGAATCACTTCTCTCGAATTATTTAATCCCTTTCATTGTACACAATAGAGCACAAAAAAAGAACGTCTTGAGACGTTCTAATTAATTAATTACGCAATCATACCTTTGACGAATCCAAAGTATATAATTACAAGAATTGCTAAAATAATTCTATACCAACCAAATGCCTTGAAGTCATTGCTTCTAATATAGTTCAATAAGAACTTGATTGAAGCATATGCAACAACGAATGATACGAATGTACCGACTAATAAAATAGTCAATTCATCGGCGGTAAATGTGTTACCACTTGCAAAGTACTTAACGATTTTCAATAAACTAGCACCAAACATTGTGGGAATGGCCAAGAAAAATGAAAATTCTGTGGCAACAAATCTAGAAGTACCAATGGAGATACCACCTAAGATGGTTGCACCAGAACGTGAAGTACCAGGAACTAGTGACAATACTTGGAATAGTCCGATTTTAAAAGCTGTTCCATATGATAAATTATCCAAGTCAGTAACTTGTGGTTGTTTATCCTTAAAGTAATTCTCAACGATAATGAATAAAATACCATAAATTAGTAATGTGGCTGCGATAACTTGCCAACTAGTTAAGTTCTTATCCATCCAGTCATTCAATGGAAGTCCAATTACGACTGATGGGATAATTGCTACTAGGACCTTGAACCAAATGTCCCAAGTCAAACGTTTCTGATGACCGTTTTTCTTAGGTGAGAATGGATTCAATTTGTGAAAATAAATCAAGATAACTGCCAGTATCGCTCCAAATTGAATAACAACCATAAACATGTGAATGAAGGCCGATGATTCATTTAGTTTGACGAATTCGTCAGCTAGATACAAATGTCCAGTTGAACTGATAGGTAGGAACTCAGTAAAACCTTCAATTATACCAAGAATGATAGTCTTTATAATTTCGATGAACATTATTATTTTCTCCTATAATTTTGGGACTAAATAAAGTGTACACATACACACTCAGGAATGGAAATATTTTCTTCTAGAAGATTTAGTGCACCTTTGTTTGAACTACGTGTGAAAATGCTTACATTATCAGAATCTTGGTTGGCAACGACTAAGTATTTTCCTGAAGGATCAAGTTCGAAGTCTCTTGGTCCATTACCCATAGTCTTAACTGTGTTAAGTTTCTTTAGACGATCTCCATCTGGAGAAACTGATAATGTAGCGATAGTGTCAGCTCCACGTGTTGATACATAAAGGAAGTTACCATCTTTAGAAATACGTATTGCAGCGGTAGTGTTTTTTTGTTCATCTTTTGCAACTTCGATTTCGTCAACCAAAGTCAAGTTTGAGTCGGTTGCATTGTACTCCATTACAAGAACTTTTGAAGATAATTCACAGGCAATATAGACATATGGTTTAGTTGGATTAAATACCAAATGTCTAGGAGCGTAACCTGATGGGGCGATGAATTCGTTGAGTTGTTTTGGATTCTTTGGGTCATCAATATTGTAGATATATATACGATCGGCACCATAATCACAAATGATCAATTTACCATCTGGTGTAAGAGCTGAGTAGTGGGGCTTGGATTGATCTTGTTCTGGACGTGGGCCAGAGCCTTCAAAGTGAATTTCTGAATAGTGTTCGATTTTACCATCTTTTGTTAAATGATCGATCTTAACTTTGCTTAGATGGAAGTAGGCACTAAAAATCAAACTACGACTTTCATCAAATTTTACGTAAGAAGGTGAAGTTTCTTCAGAGAAATCTTCATCGAGTAATTTTGCTTTATCACCACTGATATCGTAAGTGACAATGCCACCTTTACCGTCTTTTTTGGCAAGGGAGATTAGTTTCAAATCATTTGTTACATCAATATAAGTTGGACCAGTTAGTTCAACTAATGTCTTAGGAGCTGATAGTTTACCAGTATCTGAATCCAATTCAGCTTGATAAACTCCTTTTCCAGTTTTGCTTGTATAACCACTAAAGAGAACTTTTTCTAACATTACAATTTCCTCCAAACAATGTATAGTGTACATTATAATATTACTGTACCATTATTGATACACACAAGGAGCACGTATAATATGAAAGAATCACCAAAAAAAGAAGAAACTTGGTTTTATAAGTGGTTTTTAAACAATCAAGTTACAATTGTCTTATTAAATATTTTTGTTATTTTTCTAGTTATTTTCTTGTTTTCAAAAATAAGTTTCGTTTTTACACCGATAAATCGAATTCTAGGAATAGTGATGCCACCGGTCATCTTAGCATTAGTATTGTATTATTTGATTAATCCACTGATAGATGTACTAGAGAATAAGTTTAATATCAAGCGGGTCATTTCCATAATGTTTGTATTCATAATTATTTTTGCATTATTGGTGTGGGGAATAATGTCGCTGATTCCCTTTATCCAGAATCAAATTGATTCTCTGATACAAAATTGGCCACAGTATTGGGATTCTTTAAACAAGAGTCTACAAAGTATGTTCAAAGATCCTAAGTTACATGTATTCCGTGATAACTTAGCAAGTTCAAATGCAAAAATAACAAAGAATTTTGAGTCAGCTGTTAACAAGATCCTTCCTCAAACCTTTAGTGGTATCAGTTCTGCTGTAAGTACGGTAACCAATGTTGTTATTATAATATTGACTGCACCATTTATTTTGTTCTTTATGCTTAAAGATAAAAATAAGTTCAAAGATTCAGTCGTAGCATTTGTTCCAACCAAGTTAAGGAAATCAACTGGTGAAATGTTAACTGAAATGGGCCAATCCCTTAGCTCTTACATTACAGGACAACTAACAGTGGCATTTTGGGTAGCGGTCATGTTCTTTGTTGGCTATTTAATAATCGGGCAGCGTTATGCATTAGTTCTTGGTATCAGTGCTGGTATATTGAACTTGATCCCATACGTTGGTTCCACTTTAGCATTGATTCCATCATTAATTATTGGTGCATTTATCTCACCATCGATGCTGATCAAAGTAATCATAGTCTTTGCAGTTGAGCAGACAATTGAAACACGTGTTATTTCGCCTATTATTGTTGGTAACAAGATGCAGATGCACCCAGTTACAACTATCCTGGTATTATTAGTTTCAGCAGGGATGTTTGGATTGTTTGGGATGATTGCCGGAATTCCGGTATTTGCCATTCTAAAGATCATTTGTACTAGAATATTCAGATGGGTCAAACGTAATTCACATTGGTACGAGGACGAAACAGATCCAAATAGTGACGAGCCTCAAAAAGATATAAATGAATCTAAAAAAATTCACGAATAATTCAAATACATATTGTACTTGCATAAATTAACAGGTATAATATCTATAAACTTTGTGGTTACTTGTTTTTCTCAGGATTAATTTTGACAAAAGCAAGTAAATGTAAAAGCTTAACTAACGCATGTCCTTGCTGTGGCGATCACCGAGGGTATGCGTTTTTTTGTTGAAAAAGTTAAAAAGAAGGGAATATTTAAAAATGACTAATCATATAGCTTTGTATCAACCACTTATGCCAGCTAATACAGGTAATATTGCCCGTACTTGTGCTGGAACAAATACCAAGTTGCATCTAATACGACCACTAGGTTTCAGTACTGATGATGCCCATATGAAGCGAGCTGGGTTGGATTATTGGGATAAGGTGGATATTACTTATCACGATAGTTTAGAGGATTTTGTTCAATCAGTTCCAGATGATAATTATTTGTACTTAATTACTAAGTTCTCCAATAAGGTATATAGTGATGCAGATTTCACTGATACTTCAAAAGACCATTATTTCCTATTTGGTAAAGAAACAACTGGATTACCAGAAGATTATATGCGTGATAATCCCGAAAAATGTTTGAGAATTCCTATGAGCGATAATATTAGAGCATTGAACCTTTCTAATAGTTGTGCTTTAGTAATCTATGAAGCGGTTCGTCAACAGAACTTTGCTGGATTAGAGACAAAACATCACTATGAGCATGACAAACTAGATTAATAAAGGGGATAATTATAATGAAGACAAACAAAGGTGAAGTAACCGTACAATCCTTTCATTACGATGTTGAATCACCCGCAGCTGACGTTAAGTCAGATCTGCAGATCTCAATTGAACATCCAGATTTGTTGGATGCAAAGGGCAATCCTTTAAGTGAAGACGAAGGTAAAATATTCCAAATAGTAATTCCTTTTGAAGTTCATCCAGAAAATGCACCTTTCAAAGTTTCTGGTCTTATTGGTCAAGTTGTCCAATTAGTTGGATTCCAAGGAAAACCAGAAGATCTCGAGCCCAAGCAAGTTGAACAAATTTCACGTCCGGTTGTTGAGTATATTGAAACATTGACATATCAAGTGACAGTTGTTGCACTTAACCGTGGAGTTTCATTGAATTTTACAGCACATAATAATGTTGAACCAAATGATACAACAAAGGATAAAAAGTGAGACAGCCGAAAGGCTGTTTTTTTGTTTTGTGAAATATTCTCCAGAAGTTTGTACTACTTAGATTCTAAATGTATAATTTTAAAATAGTGATAGGATTATGTGAGGTTTATATGGTAAAAAGAAAGGCGAAATCTACGCCTACTAAAAGAACTAGAAAAGCCACTCCAAAAAATAAGAGTGACAGCAGATTATTTAGATCTATTTTTGGCCTATTGCTGATTGTATTATCAGTCTTGGGTTTATTTAAATTTGGTATCATTGGTAACTTTTTTGACAATATTTATCGAATCTTTGTTGGGGATAGTTATCCAATAATGTTAATTGTCAGTATATTCGTGGGTGCCTTTTTAATCGCTACGGGAAGATTACCCGTTATGACGCCTAAGCGAAACTTTGGATTTTTATTCACATATTTGGGAACGTTAGTAATATTACATATTTTGATGTTCAATAAGATTCAACTTTACCACAACTATAATTTGGTCACGTGGAATACTTTATCAGCTGATATGGCTGATTTCACAGTTAATAAGTCTGTTGGTGGAGGGATGATTGGATCTTATTTATACAGCCTATTTATGCCGCTATTCTCGATTTGGGGAACGTATTTCATTACATTCCTAATGATTGCAGTTGGAATATTGATGTTATTCAATGTAACGATGAAACAAGTTGCGATTGTTACAACCAGTATCTTGGTTCATATCAAGCAAGGTATGATCAAAGTAAGAGACGATTTATCTGGTCATTATAATAATTATGTTGATTCAAGAGAAAACGAGAAATCAAAGAAGCCAGAGAAGGTACAACCAGAGTCCAAGGTGGACCGTGACAATAGTCGATTTAAAGATATCAATAGTTTTGCCAAAGACGATACAGAGCCAAGTAAGTCTGATGATTCAGATTTTCAAATCGATATGCCGACCCAATCGTCAACTGATGAAGTGGTTGAGTCAGCACCTACCAAAACGGCTCAGGTCATATCTAAGCCTTATGGCATTGATAATACTGATAAAAAAGATTTACCAACTCCAGTTAGCTCCAGAAATATTGATGATGACGATTATAAGTTGCCTTCATCAGACTTGTTGGAGCAACCAAAGCGCGTTGACCAAAGTGGTGAGGTCAAGCTTATTGATGAGAATAAAGATAAATTGAAACAGACATTCAAGAGCTTTGGTGTCAATGTGGATGTTAAAAAAGCCAGCCTTGGACCAACTATTACAAAATATGAAGTTCAGCCAGCAGTTGGTGTAAAGGTAAGTAAAATCGTTAATTTAGCTGATGACTTGGCATTGGCACTAGCCGCTAAGGATATTAGAATCGAAGCGCCTATTCCTGGTAAGTCGTTTGTTGGTATTGAAGTTCCAAATAAAACGATCTCGACAGTTTCATTTAAAGATATTACTGAGAATCAAAAAGATAAAACGCATCCATTGATAGTTCCACTAGGGAAGGATGTTTCTGGTAATATTATTGAGATCAATATAACAAAGATGCCGCATTTATTGATTGCGGGTTCTACTGGTAGTGGTAAGTCTGTTGCTATCAATACCATAATTACCGGTATTTTGATGAAGGCCAAGCCTAGTGAGGTCAAGCTGATCTTGATTGATCCTAAGATGGTTGAGTTGAATGTTTATAACGGAGTGCCTCACTTGTTGATCCCAGTAGTAACGGATGCAAGAAGGGCTGCAGGTGCCTTACAAAAGGCGGTTACCGAGATGGAACGTCGTTACAAGTTGTTTGCGGAAACTAACCATAGGAATATTGGTGAGTATAACGAAGACGTTGACAAATTCAATGAGACCGCTGAAGCAGATAACAAAATGGAAAGATTGCCATTTATTGTAGTCATTGTTGATGAATTATCAGATTTGATGATGGTAGCAGGACATGAAGTAGAAGCAGCCATCGTTCGTTTGGCCCAAATGGCTCGTGCCGCAGGATTACATATTATCATCGCTACACAGCGTCCATCAGTTGATGTTATTACTGGATTGATCAAAGCCAATATTCCATCTAGAATGGCCTTTGCTGTCTCTAGTGGTGTTGACTCTAGAACTATACTTGATTCAGTTGGAGCTGAGAAGTTGTTGGGTCGTGGTGATATGTTATTTCAACCAATCGGTAAGAGTAAGCCAGTAAGGCTTCAGGGAGCTTATATTTCTGAACATGAGGTTGAAAACGTCGTGAAATTTGTTAGTGAACAACAACAAGCTGAATACGACGAAGATATGATACCAACTGATATAGATGAAAATAATTCTAAGAGTGATAAGCCCAACGATGAATATTGGGACGATGCAGTATCTATGATAGTTCAGCAACAATCTGCCAGTGTATCGATGTTGCAACGTAGGTTCCAAATCGGTTACAATCGAGCAGCTAGAATGGTAGACGAAATGGAAGAAAAAGGGATTGTTGGACCTTCTGAGGGTAGTAAACCTCGTAAAGTATTATTAACACAGGAACAATTAGATTCAATTAAGAAAAAACAGGTGGAAAATTGAGAAAATCAATCGCAAATAATGTGGCTTTGAATATTAAGCCAATAAAAAAGTTTCGTACAATCAAAATTCAAATTGATTTTTTAAGACCATTATCAAGAGAAGAGACTACGAAAAGACGTTTATTAGCCAATGTTTTGTCCAATTCTACGAAGCATTATCCAACCTTTAAAGCGTTGAATGATCGTGAAATGGAACTGTACGGTTCTGAAATAAACGTGTACACACGTAATTTATTAAACTTTAATGACTTGGCTTTTAGTATTGAATTCGCTGATCCTAAGTTTTTATTACACGATCCCAATCAATTAAGTGAAAATCTTAATCTTTTAGGTGAGATAGTCTTTCAACCTAATCTTAAAAACGATTCGGAGTTTGATGATATAGCATTTGACACTGAGAAAAGAAACTTGATGTCAAACCTAGCTTCAATAGATGACAATCAAGATTTGGTCAGTATATTGGGACTTACCAACTTGCTTTACCAAGATAACCCTAATCGTCAAGTTCCAATCTTTGGTGATATTTTACAATTGAAGGCATTGAACAACGCTGATTTATATGATCATTATAAAGATGTATTAAAAAATGACGCGGTCGTTGTTAATGTTGTTGGTGACGTTGATGAAGAGGAGTTCACTAAGACTTTCATGGATAGTGAGTTTGTTTCTAAATTGAAGAGTGACCGTCAAAATCTATCTATTGAGTTTGACCATTTTGACAAGTTGGTTAATACTCCTGCCTCAAAAGAAGACCACAAACATTTGAATCAAAGTCGTTTGGCAATTGCATATTTAACTAAAAAAATCGATGTTAAAAATAGTCGACTAGCACCGCAAGCAATGAACTTGATACTTGGTGGGGATGATCAATCACAATTATTCCAGCAGGTGAGAGAGAAGAATAGTTTGGCTTATTCAGTTTCTAGTTCATATCAGCCAATCAGTCACTTGGTTACGATTCAAGCTGGTTTGGATGCTAAAAAACTTGGTCAGGCAACCGACTTAATTAATAAACAGATTGATTTTATAAAAAATGATAAATTTACAGATGATCAAATTGTCCACGCCCAAAAGGTCATGGATACTAGAAGAGAGATCTCATCAGATTCGATTCAGCACTATATCATGCGTAGTATTTGGGAAACAGTATATTCTAAGTCGTTACTAACTGATGAACAATTTAAGATTGAACTTGATAAAATGGATCGTAAACATATTGTGGCAGTTGCTCATGACATGAGTGAAATTGCACAGTACAGACTAATTGGGGATTAATGATTGGAGAACGTATGGCCGAAAGACTTAAGAAATATTCTAAGAAATTGAAGAATGGTTATGAAATAGAAGTGGTTCCACTTCCTAGTTACAATCAGGTGTATGGTCTTGCAATGACGGACTTTGGATCAGTTGATACTCGAAATGGTGATCTACCTGCAGGTATTGCTCACTTTATTGAACACAAGTTATTTGCCAAACCGGGATATGATGTCTCCGAAAAGTTTGCAGAATACGGTGCTAACTCTAATGCATATACTAGTTATACAAAAACAGCCTATTTGTTTCAGACTCTAGATAACCCCTATGACAATCTAAAGGTGTTGTTGGATTTGATTCAAAATCCACATTTTACTGAGGAAAACGTGGCTTCTGAACGTGGCATAATTGATCAAGAAATCCAAATGTATCTAGATATGCCAGAATGGGTATTAGAACAAAGAATTTTGGGACAGTTATACCCAAATGATCCAATATCTCAGGATATTGCAGGAACTAGTGAGTCACTTCAACAGATTAATAAGGACAATTTATTGGCAACTTATCAACAGAATTATCGTCCTAATAATATGGACTTAGTTCTTGTTGGGGATGTTGATTTCAAAAAAATTGAAGATATTGTTGAGAATTCTGATTTTCATGGTAGTCCTGATATTCTTCCATCAATAAAACAAGATTTTGAACCAATTGGTGCCGGTGGTCAGGAAAAAATGGAAATAACTCAAGGTAGATCAGCATATGGAATTAGGATAGACGCTGATGTATCAAAGCCTGAGTTAGTTAAGTTGCAGTTTGAATTAAATATGATTATGGAGACTTTGATAGGTGAAGCTTCTGATAATTATGAAAAAATGAGCAATTTAAATATAATTGATGACAGTTTTTCTTATAATGTTGTTGCAGAAAACAACTATTGTTTTATGATTGTAAGTGGGTCAACTAATTATCCTGAAAAATTTCAGGAATACTTACAGAAACATTTGTCATTTGATGAATTAAAAAAAGTCTTAGATACAAAGAGATTTGAAAGAATCAAGCGTGATGCAATTGGATCATATTTGTTTGCTCAAAACTCACCAGACGCTATTGCCAATCAAATGGCTGAATTATACTTTTATGATGTTGATTATTTGGAATTGATCAAATTGATCGACTCGATTAGTTATGACGATGTTTTGCAAGTAGCAGAGCAATTTATCAAGGATGATAATTGTACCTACTACAATATTTTGCCGAAATAGGAAGTATTTTATGTATGCATTAGTGATGGGAAGCTCTGGTGATATTGGTGCTAGTACGGCAAGAGTTCTTGCTGCAAAGGGCTGGTCATTATATCTTCACTATAATAAGAACCAAAAGCGTATTGCTAGTTTGCAAAGTGAATTGGCGACTAAATATCCACATCAGGACTTTTTGCCAGTTCATTTTGATATGAGTCTTGATAAAGTTGATACTTTGACTAAGCAGATATACGGATTAGATGCGATTATATTTGCGCAGGGTAATACCTATTACAAGTTATTAGTTGATATTGAAGAAAAAGAAATCGACGCTTTGTGGAATATCCACATTAAGATGCCAATTTTGATTTTGAAGGCACTACAGGATAAATTGGCACGAACGCATCACGGTAGGATAGTTTTCATTGGTTCCATCTATGGTAAAGTTGGATCTGCAATGGAAGTTGTTTATAGCACTGTTAAAGGAGCCATGACCTCGTTTGCTGACGCATATGCTAAAGAGGTCGCATCTTTGGGCATCTCAGTTAATGTTGTTGCTCCAGGTGCTGTTAATACTAAGATGAACGCGGAGTTTTCTAGTGCGGATTTAGAAAGTATCAAAGAAGAGATACCTGCCGATAGATTGGCAACACCAGATGAAATAGCTGATTTAGTTAGTTATTTTGTTAATGTAAAGTCAAACTACTTAACAGGACAAACGATTTATTTTGCTGGCGGTTGGTTGTTATAACGTCGTTGGTTGTTCAGTAATAATATATGTTATACTTAGAAAAATTAGTTAATCGGTGGTAAATAATGGACGAAATTGGCCAAAAATTAAGAAATGCACGTATAAAAAAAGGATACACAATTGATGACTTACAACAAGTCACAAAGATTCAGAAAAGATATTTGATAGCGATTGAAGAAGGACAATTCGATCATTTGCCCGGTGATTTTTATGTGCGCGCTTTTATCAAACAATATTCGGATGCTGTTGATATTTCTAGTGATGATTTGCTAGAAGAATACAAGGCTGAAATTCCTGATTCTCAACCAAAGGAACCAGTTCAAAGTGAAGAAAAGAAGAATACTAGATCTATTAAAGAAGAATCTAGCTCATTCTTTTCAAACTTAGGTAATTATATTCCACAAATTATTGTGGGAATTATAGTTATTGTGATTATTGGTGTTATCGCCTTTGGGATGATGCATAAGAGTTCTAGCTCTTCTAATGTAACTATTCCAAAGGATAGTACTGAAGAAACTGCAAAGAAGTCATCTAGTGATACAAAATCTACAAAGAAAGCTACTTCAACAAAGAAGAAGTCAGCTGCAAAGAAGAAATCAACTAGCTTAACAGTTAAAGAGTCAAGTACAACAGGAACATATACAGTCACAAACTTGCCAACTGATGGTGCTGATGTGACAGTTTCTGCTGACGGTGGACAAGCCTGGATTCAATTTGGTGAGGGTTCTGACACAACTTGGCAACAAGCTTTAAGCTCTGGTGAGAAGAAGACAACTAAGATCACTAGTGACGTTACATCATTCTCAATTCAAACGGGTAATATTACTAATACCAAAGTAAGTATTGGTGGTAAATCTGTTGACTTGAGTAGTGTTAGTTCTGGTAGTTCAATTGTGCAAACTTTGACATTTAATGTTGAAAATGATTAAAAATAAAGAGGCTTAAACACTTTGTCCTAGCCTGAAATATATGAGGCTAGGACAAAGTCCGGCCTCATTTTATTTTGCTAAAAAACGGAGGAAATTAAAAATGGTTTGGAATTTACCAAATAAACTTACTATGTTACGTATCATCTTGATCCCTATATTCATAATTCTATTGGCGTTTAGCTGGGGAGGATTAGGTGATATCTATGTTGCCAATGACTTGATACCAGTTAACCATGTACTCGCAACGGCGGTATTTATTATTGCCTCGTTAACAGATTTGGCTGATGGCAAAATTGCTCGTGCCAATCATCTTGTTACTAATTTTGGTAAATTTGCTGATACTTTAGCAGATAAGATGCTTGTTATGACTGCCTTTATCTTTCTTGTAGAATTAAAAATGGCACCAGCTTGGGTAGTTGCAATTATCGTGTGTCGTGAATTAGCAGTTACAGGTCTTAGAATGATTGTTCTAGAAGAAGGCGGCAAAGTAATGGCTGCTCAAATGCCGGGTAAGATCAAGACAACGACTCAAATGTTGGCAATTATATTTTTACTTATGCACAATATCTTCTTCTCAGCTATTAATTTCCCAATAGGTCAAATATTGTTGTATATTTGTTTATTCTTCACTATATATTCAGGTGCTGATTATTTTATTCAATCAAGAGACATATTTAAAAAATAAAACGTAATTTAGAAGTGAGAACAATGAAAAAAGAAAAAGCTTTTGCTCAATATCGTGAAATGATTGAAGCTGCCGACTTTGAATCAGGTATTCCAGAAGAATTCAAATCAATACCTAAGGATACAGTGGAACAGCTTAAGAAACTTAATATGACTATTTCTGCCGCTGAAAGTTTAACTGCAGGATTATTTCAATCCTCAATTGCAGATATACCGGGTGCCTCGCAAGTTATGGAGGGTGGATTTGTAACATATTCTGATGAAGCCAAGGCCAATTTGCTTCACATTAGTTCAGATATTATCAAGAAATATACAGTAGTTAGTCCTACAGTTGCTCAAGTTATGTCTGAGTCGACTGCTAAGATAAATAGTGCTGATATTGGTGTTGGTCTGACTGGAGTTGCTGGACCTGATCCACTTGAAGGAAGCCCAGTGGGTACAGTCTTTATCGGTGTTTATGATAGAAAGATTGATTCATGCATAGTTAGAGAATTTCACTTTGAAGGTTCAAGACGTGCCGTTCGTTTAAAGTCAGTTATTATAGCTTTTGTTCTCGTACAAAAACTCATTCAGGAGTAATTATCTTTAAACAAACATTTGTTCGCTTTTTTCTTGCTTTTTTGAATGATAACTAATAAGATACTAATGATGAATGCATTAGGAGGAAACTAATTTGGCTAAAGAAGAGAAAAAAAGAATAGAAGATGAAGACGCACGTAAACAAGCACTAGACAAGGCTTTGAAATCAATTGAAAAAGACTTTGGTAAGGGTGCTATTATGCGCATGGGTGATGATGTTGACACTCGAATATCTACAATTTCATCTGGTTCTTTAGCATTAGACAATGCTCTTGGCGTGGGTGGATTTCCACGTGGTAGAATTGTTGAAATTTATGGACCTGAAAGTTCTGGTAAGACTACTGTAGCGTTACACGCTGTTGCAGCAGTTCAAAAAGAGGGCGGAACAGCAGCATATATTGATGCTGAAAATGCCATGGATCCAGCATATGCAACTGCTCTAGGCGTTGATATTGATAATTTACTACTTTCTCAACCTGACACAGGTGAACAAGGATTGGAAATTGCCGATGCCTTGGTTTCTAGTGGTGCGGTT
Organism: Companilactobacillus allii; assembly: GCF_001971585.1. Classification (NCBI taxonomy): domain Bacteria; kingdom Bacillati; phylum Bacillota; class Bacilli; order Lactobacillales; family Lactobacillaceae; genus Companilactobacillus; species Companilactobacillus allii. The sequence goes on from NZ_CP019323.1 coordinate 1,418,225, forward strand.
GATATTGTTGTTGTCGATTCAGTTGCAGCTCTAGTACCACGTGCTGAAATTGAAGGTGACATGGGGGATGCCCATGTTGGTTTACAAGCACGTTTGATGTCACAAGCATTGCGTAAGTTATCAGGAACAATAAATAAAACTAAGACAATCGCTTTGTTTATTAACCAAATTCGTGAAAAAGTTGGTATCATGTTTGGTAATCCTGAAACAACACCCGGTGGTCGTGCATTGAAGTTTTATGCGACTGTACGTCTTGAAGTACGCCGTTCTGAGCAGATTAAAGATGGATCAGATGTAATTGGTAACAAGGTTAAAATCAAGGTCGTTAAGAACAAGGTTGCGCCACCATTTAAAGTTGCACTTGTTGATATCATGTATGGACATGGTATTTCACAGACTGGTGAATTGGTTGATATGGCCGTTGAAAAGGATATTGTTAATAAAGCCGGATCTTGGTACTCATATAAAGATGAGCGAATCGGTCAAGGTCGTGAGAATGCCAAGGCATTCTTGGCTGAGAATCCAGAAAAGATGGCTGAAATACGTAAACGAGTTCGAGACGCTTATGGTATGGATGGTAAACCTGCAGAAGACGAAGAGGATTCTAAGGACAAAAAAGATCCAAAAGATAAAAAAGATTCTAATAAATCAAGTGATAAATCAAAAGATGAAAAGACTACCAAGACAGCTGATACAGTGTTGAACTTGGGAGCTTCTGAAGAAAAAGAGACCAAATAGGTCTCTTTTTTACTTTTTGGTTGGTTGACAGGTGATATTTATTCTATAATATAAACGTTGTATGTAAAAATTCTGTAATAATTGCTTTTACAAACAAATACTTAAAGAAACGATTTGGAGGTGATGGCATGTATCATGCTATCGTAACCTTCTCTTTCGCACTAATAACATTAATTGTGGGTATCTTCTTCGGATATGCATTCTGTAAGGATGCCTACGAAAAAAAACTTTCACAAGCTAAACAAACTGCTGAGGATATTGTTGTCGATGCTAAAAAGTCTGCAAAGTCTCTGAAAAAAGAGACTTTACTTGAAGCAAAAGACGAAATTCATAAGTATCGTGAAGGACAAGAAAACGAGTTGAAAGAACGTCGTCAAGATGTTCAGAAACAAGAAAATCGTGCTCTTGAACGTCAAGATATTCTTGATAGAAAAGACCAATCGCTTGAAAAGCGTGAGGAAAATATCGAGAAGAATGAAAACAATATTACAGCTAGGAAACGTAAACTTGATGATAAGGACAAACAATTGACCGCAACTCTTGAAGAACAAAAGGCGGAATTAACTAGAGTAAGTAATCTTACTAAAGAACAAGGTAGAAAGATTATTCTAGGTGATTTAAATAAAGAGTTGACACATGAACGAGCTACGATGATTAATGATAGTAATGAGCAAGCAAGACAATATTCTGATAAGGAAGCAAAAGCCCTTATCGTTGCTGCTATTCAACGTAGTGCGGCAGATACAGTTTCTGAATCTACCGTTACAACGGTCTCATTACCTAATGAAGACATGAAGGGACGTATTATTGGTCGTGAAGGTAGAAATATCAGAACGATTGAGTCTCTAACAGGAATTGATTTGATTATTGATGATACTCCTGAAGCAGTTGCTCTAAGTGGATATGATCCAATTAGAAGAGAAATTGCTCGTATGGCTTTAGAGAAATTAATTGAGGATGGCCGTATCCATCCAGCTAGAATTGAGGAAATGGTCGATAAAGCTAGAAAAGAAATGGATGATCACATTAGAGAGGTTGGAGAACAGACTATTTATAGTTTGGGAATCAGCTCAATAAATCCTGATCTTATCAAGATTATCGGTCGTATGCAGTATCGTACAAGTTATGGTCAAAATGTTTTGAGTCATTCAATTGAGGTTGCTAAATTATCCGCCATAATGGCAGCCGAGTTGGGTGAAGATGTTATGCTGGCAAAACGAGCAGGGTTATTACACGATATAGGTAAAGCTATTGATCGTGAGGTTGACGGTTCACACGTAGAAATAGGTGTTGATATCGCAACTAAATATAAAGAACCAGAAGTAGTTGTTAATACAATTGCTTCGCATCATGGGGATGTAGAACCAACTTCTTTGATTGCAACCATTGTTGCTGCAGCTGATGCAATTTCAGCCGCTAGACCAGGGGCTAGATCAGAGTCTATGGAAAACTACATTCATCGACTTGAAAAACTGGAAGAAATTGCTAATAAGCATGAGGGTGTTGATCATTGTTATGCTATTCAAGCAGGTCATGAAATTCGTGTTATGGTTAAACCTGAGCAGATTTCAGATGATCAAGCAGCAATTCTTTCTAGAGATATAAAGAATGAAATTGAAGAGAATCTTGAGTATCCAGGTCACATTAAGGTTACAGTGGTACGTGAGGTTAGAAAAGTTGAATTAGCCAAGTAGTATTGGCTAATCAAATAGGGGGACTGTACTCATATTGAGCGCGGTCTTTTTTTAATTTAGTTTTGGTATTGTAACCAATTATTGTATAATTGAAATATTATGAGAAAGTGAGTTTCGGGGGTAATCCGTGTATGTTTAATGTAATAGTGTATCTGTTTTTGACAATGATATTGTCTGCCATAATAACTCCGTTTGTAATTAAACTTGCTTACATTTTGGGTGCCGTAGATAATCCAAATGCTCGTCGTGTAAATAAAAAGCCAATGCCTACTATGGGTGGGCTGGCTATTTTTATTGCCTTTACATTTTCGACCTTTGTATTGTTGCGAAATCAAATTCCTAGCCATGAACTATTCAGTGTCTTCTTGGCAGAATGTATTATTATTTTGACAGGAATTATTGATGATATTAGAGAATTATCGCCAAAAGCAAAAATGGCCGGAATATTCGCTGCAGCACTGGTGATTTATTTCTTAGCCGGAATCAGAATGAATGAAGTCGTAATACCTATATTTGGAACCTTTCAACTTGGCTGGTGGAGTTTCCCAGTTACGATCATTTGGATATTAGCTATAACTAATGCAGTTAATTTGATTGATGGACTTGATGGCCTTGCAACAGGTGTTTCAATAATCGCCTTGTTCACCATGGGAGTTGTTGGATATTTCTTTTTGAATATAACTAATGTCTATGTATCAATTTGGATTTTTGCTTTAGTGGCAGCCTTACTAGGATTCTTACCACATAACTTCCATCCGGCCAGTATCTTCTTAGGTGATACTGGGGCGTTGTTTATAGGATTCATGATGGCAGTATTTTCATTAAAGGGTTTGAAGAATGTGACCTTTATTACCATGTTGATTCCAGTAATTATCATGGGAGTTCCAATAACAGACACTGTATATGCAATGTTGAGAAGATTCTTGAATAAGAAACCAATCACTCAAGCTGATAAACATCATTTACATCATAGATTAATGCAATTAGGATTATCACATAGACAAACCGTTCTGGTTATTTATGGATTGTCATTGATATTTGCATTCATCTCATTGCTTTACCCACTATCAAGTTTGTGGGGCAGTGTTCTTTTGACAATTGGTGTATTACTTGGTTTGGAACTGTTCGTTGAATCCATAGGCCTTCTTGGCGATAACCGACAGCCATTGTTAAGAACGATTCAGAAGTTTGTTAAACGATTAGAAAAGAAAGATTGATTCACGAAGTTGTACAAAACACGTTCAGTTTTCGAATATGGTACAAAAAAGAAGCCGGTATTTACGCAAGTAAATGTCGACTTCTTTTTGGTTGATGGAGAAAATTGTGTTTTGGCACGTGTTTTTATTACAAATTTGAGTGAGAGAGTTTTAAATAGACACTTGTTTATAAGTTTGCTCGATCTCATTAAATACTATTTGATTTTGAAATTGGTTAGTAATATCTTGAATTATTTCTTGATGCTTTGCCAGATCTAGATATACATTGCAAGTGACATCAGTAGAGAAGGTCTTATTTTCTAGAATGATCTGCTCATTTTTGGCATAGTTTTCAAACTTGTCGTATAGGTGATAAGGAATGGTCAATTCATATCCTTGCTGTAAACGATTTTCAACTAGGCCAATTTCTTTAATGGCATCGGATGTAGTGGATGAGTAGGCACGAATTAGTCCTCCAGCACCTAATTTTATGCCACCAAAATATCTAGTTACGACTGCAGTAACGTTTTTTAAGTCGTTTTGTTGTAAGACATTCAGGATTGGGGAACCCGCAGTCCCACTAGGTTCTCCATCATCTGACATGCGTTCTATTTCAACGTTTTCAAGAACTATAAAGGCCGTGCAATTATGTGTAGCACCAGATTCTTGCTTTTGGATTTTTGAAATAAATTGTTTGGCTTCATCTTCAGAAAAAGTTTGAGCAATGTGTGCAATGAAACGAGACTTTTTTATATCTTTTTCAAACGCTCCTGTTTGAGCAATTGTTTTATAATTTTGCAAATTTGTTATTCCTTTCGTAATTTAATTTATGAATAATTTAAATGAATATTTAGGTGGTCGTATTTTTAATACGACGGAATTGAATGATGAACAGATAGAATTATTGCTTAGTATCGGTGGCAAAAAAATAAATGCTATAGAGAATAATGTTTGCCAGAGATGCTTAATGATGGTGAAAAATAATTCAAAACTTATTTATTGTCGAAGTTGTATCAACCTCGGCAGAATCAGTGAGCGTGACCAATTGATAATTTCACCAGCAGAAGCACTATTTAGCGATAGGAGTCCATCTTTACAGTGGTCCGGTGAATTAACCATTATGCAGAAAAAAGCTTCTGAGGAGCTTATTATGGCATATAATACGGGAGTTAATCACTTAGTTTGGGCGGTTACTGGTGCCGGTAAGACTGAAATGACGTATCCATTGATCGAACGTATTATTTCTGATGGTAAACGTGTGGCTTTTTGTTCTCCTAGAGTTGATGTTTGTATTGAACTATTCCCTAGAATTCAAGCAGCCTTCCCACAAGTTAGTATTGGATTATTCCATGGTAAAAGTGAAGAAACGTATTCATTGACACAAATAATGATCTCCACTGTGCATCAACTAATAAAATTTGATAAGGCTTTTGATGTGTTGATAATAGACGAAGTGGATTCATATCCATTAGCGGGGAATGAAATGCTTGAAAAGGCCATTTATAAAGCAAAGAGACCAACAGGTAATTTAGTATTTTTGTCAGCAACACCGCCAAAAAGGTTGATAAAAGATGTTGAAAACAAAAAAATCACTATATCTAAATTGTATCAAAGATTCCATACTTATCCATTACCACAGCCTAAGTGCCACATGTTATTCAAATCTAGTGATTATTTTAGGATAAATCCAAGAATAAAATTAAAAATAAAAAAATTGATAGAAAATAATGAACGGTTTATGTTATTTTTTCCAAAAATTCCAGCGATGTTAAAATTTTCTGAGAGTTTAAAAATCATTTTTCCTGAATTAAGTTTTGTGGACGTTAGTTCAAAGGACGAACAAAGATTGGATAAGGTTTCTCAATTTAGAAAAAAAGAAATTCAAGCTATTTTAACGACTACTATCTTGGAACGTGGAGTAACTTTTAAGAATATTACCGTGATAGTGATCGATGCGGATGCTAAAGAATTTTCTAAAACTGCACTAATTCAAATAGCTGGTAGAGCCGGTCGTGCTAAGGAATCTTATGATGATGAGGTGCATTTCTATTATCAAAGTTACAATCGACAAGTTAAACAGGCTTGTTCTGAAATAAAATATCTGAATCGACAGGCCAGCAAATGAGATGTCTAAATTGTGGTAATAAAAGCATAAACGAGTTGAATTTAAAAATTATTTTTGGGTTTGAAGATTTCGTTCCAGATAATCTATGTGAACTTTGCAGAAGTCAGCTAAATCCACTCAATTATGATGAAGGTTGTATAAGATGTTATAAGAAAAATGATAGTAATATTTGCGAAGATTGCTTGTTGTGGGATAAAAAATATAATATTATCAATTGTCATCAGGCTTTGTTTGAGTATAATCAATTCATACATAGTTATTTTAAAAACTATAAATGGTATGGCGATATTTTATTAGCAGAGTTGTTTTCTAAAGATTTATACAATTGGTCTAAATCTAATAAATTTGATTTAATTACATATATTCCTGCAAGCAACGGACATTTAGAGGCAAGAGGCTTTGATCCTGTATGGGAAATGTATCATAAGGTGTTTGACTTAACGTCAATGCTTGTAAAAATTGATGCAGATAAACCTCAAGCTCAAAAGAACCGCTATGAAAGACTTCAAACGCCGCAAACCTTTTATTTTCATCCTGATAGACTTGATATACCAAGCGATAGTAGTATTTTGATTCTTGACGATGTTTATACTACAGGCCGAACTTTAATGCACGCGAGACAGGCTCTTGAGATAGTTGGTTTCAATAATATTTGTACTTTTTCATTATCTAGGTAGTGAAACCGTTGTCACATTCGCGGAAGAATTATATAATTAGAGAGAAGAGTAGATACACTCTTTAATTTCCTATCGTCGAAAAGGAGAGATTCTTATGTTAACAATTAATGTTCGTGGTGAAAATATCGAGGTAACACAATCGATTCGTGACTATGTTGAAAAAAGATTGTCAAAGATGGAAAAATATTTTAGTGACGGCAGCAATCCAATTGCTCACGTTAATTTGAAGACTTATCCATCAAAAGGTACAAAAGTCGAAGTAACTATTCCACTTCCATACATGACTCTTAGAGCTGAGGAAATAAATGATGACATGTATGCTGGAGTCGACTTAGTAATTGATAAGCTTGAAAGACAAGTTAAGAAGTTTAAGACACGTGTAAATCGTAAGGGACGTGAATCAGGTAGTATTAAGGATATTCCTTTGGATGATGTATCTGCTGAGGACGCAAAAGAAGACGAGACACAAATCGTTAGAACAAAGCGCCTATCATTGAAACCTATGGACGCTGAAGAAGCAGTTCTACAAATGGAAATGCTTGGACATGAATTCTTCATTTTCGAAGATGCCGAAACAAATGGCGCAAGCATCGTATATAAACGTAACGATGGTAAATATGGTTTGATCGAAACAAACGAATAGAAAATATGAGCCAAGACAATTGTCTTGGCTTTTTTTGTTGAACAGAAATTTATTGTGCAAAATACACCAAAAATATACAAATATGGTGTAGTATATTAACTCTGGAAGACTCTATATAATTCTGAGTTTAAAACAATCTAAAAAAATGCTACTATTAAAAGTATGTTTAGTATTTAGGAGAGATTATTACATATGGCAAATCCATTAAGAAAATGGGTCGAAAGCGATAAAAGAGAAGTTAAACGTATGGGCAAAATTGCCGATAAAGTTGAAAGTTATGCTGAAGATTTTAGCAAACTTTCAGATTCACAACTTCAAGCTAAGACTCCTGAATTTAAAGAAAGATTAAAAAAAGGCGAAACTTTAGATGATATTTTACCTGAAGCTTTTGCTACAGCCCGTGAGGGTGCTAAAAGAGTTCTTGGACTCTATCCATTTAGAGTTCAACTAATTGGTGGTATTACACTTCATGAAGGTAATATTGCTGAAATGAAAACTGGTGAAGGTAAGACTTTGACTGCCACATTACCAGTTTATTTGAATGCTCTTGCTGGAAAAGGTGTTCATGTTGTTACCGTTAACGAATATCTATCTTCTCGTGACGCTAAGGAGATGGGTGAGTTATACAACTGGTTAGGACTAACAGTAGGTCTTAACATTAACAGCATGGATTCAGAAGAAAAAAGAGCAGCTTATAACTGTGATATTACTTATTCAACAAATAGTGAACTTGGTTTTGATTATTTGCGTGATAACATGGTCGTTTACAAAGAACAAATGGTTCAACGTCCACTACATTATGCGATTGTCGATGAGGTTGATTCAATTTTGATTGATGAGGCTAGAACACCATTGATTATTTCTGGAGCTGCTGAAAAATCTACAGCCATGTATGTTCGTGCAGATAGATTCTCAAAGACACTTGAAAAAGATGATTATAAGATTGATTGGCCAACAAAGTCGATTAGTTTGACTGAAACGGGTATCAGAAAGTCTGAAGATTACTTCGGACTCGATAACTTATATGATATTGACAATACTGTTTTGAATCATCATTTGGATCAAGCACTTCGTGCAAACTACATCATGACACTTGATATTGATTATGTTGTTCAAGATGGTGAAGTTAAGATCGTTGATCAGTTTACTGGTCGTGTTATGGATGGTCGTCGTTATTCTGATGGATTACATCAAGCTATTGAAGCTAAAGAAGGCGTTGAGATCCAAGACGAAACTAAGACCATGGCTAATATCACTTATCAAAACTTCTTCCGTATGTACGATAAATTGTCTGGTATGACAGGTACAGCTAAGACAGAAGCAGAAGAATTCAGAGAAATTTACAACATGGAAGTTATCTCAATACCTACTAACAAGCCAGTTGTTCGTGATGATAAGGATGATTTATTATATCCAACATTGAAGAGTAAGTTTGCGGCTGTTGTTGAAGATATTAAGAGAAGACATGAAAAGGGACAACCTTTATTGGTTGGTACCGTTGCTGTTGAATCTTCTGAGTACTTATCTAAGTTATTGGATAAGGATGGTATTCCACATGCTGTCTTGAATGCTAAGAACCATGCAAAAGAAGCTGAAATCGTTATGAACGCTGGTCAACGTGGTGCTGTAACTATTGCCACTAATATGGCTGGTCGTGGTACTGATATTAAGCTTGGACCTGGTGTTAAAGAAGTCGGTGGATTGGCTGTTCTTGGTACAGAACGTCATGAGTCACGTCGTATTGATAACCAGCTTCGTGGTAGATCTGGTCGTCAAGGGGACCCTGGTGTGACACAATTCTATATGTCGCTTGAGGATGATTTGATGAAGCGTTTTGGTTCAGAGAGAATCAAGCGTGTTCTTAAGACCTTGAAGATCGAAGACGAAGATGCAGTTATTCAAAGTAAAATGATGACTCGTCAAGTTGAATCTGCTCAAAAACGTGTTGAAGGTAATAACTACGATACACGTAAGAACACTCTACAATATGATGATGTTATGCGTGAACAACGTGAGGTTATCTATAAAGAGAGAATGGAAGTAATTACTGAAGAAAAAGATCTTGATCGTGTTCTTCTTCCAATGATTGAACGTACTATCAAAGCTACTGTTGATGTACATACACAAGGAAAAGAAGAAGATTGGGACCTTGCCGCTATTGCTGATTTTGCAACTTCAGCATTAGTTAGCGATAAGAACTTCAGTGTTGTTGACCTTCAACTTAAGACTTCAGAAGAAATTGTTAAGTATTTGATGGACTTTGTTAATAAAAACTACGAAGACAAGAAAAAACAACTTGGAGATCCTTCTCAAATGTTAGAGTTTGAAAAGGTTGTTATCCTTAGAGTTGTTGATGAGCACTGGACTGATCATATCGATGCAATGGATCAATTGCGTCAATCAATTGGTCTACGTGGTTATGGACAATTAAATCCACTTGTTGAATATCAAGAAGAAGGATATCGCATGTTTGAAGAAATGGTTTCAGATATTGAATATGATGTAACAAGATTATTCATGAAGGCCGAAATTAGACAAAATATGGAAAGATAAATCGGCAGGCCGCTTGGCCTGCCCTTTTTTATAGGAGTGAGATTATGGAATTTGGTGAAATAAAGACCAGAATAAGTAATATTGAAAGCAAAATAAGTCAATTCAGGGGGTCTCTTTGACTTAGACGGTCTGGAAGAAGCAATTGCCGAAAATGAGGCGAAAATGGGTGACAATGACTTTTGGAATGATCATGAAAAAGCCCAAAAAGTCATTGATGCCAATAATGATTTAAAAGAAAAGTATGATAATTTCAAACAACTTGATGAAAGCTTTGAGAATTTACAGGTTTTGGCAGAACTTTATCAAGATGATCCTGAAGAGGAATTAATCGTACAACTTGAAAATGATACGACAACTCTTGAAAAACAAATGCAATCTTATGAATTGACAATGTTGCTTTCTCAACCTTATGATTCTAATAATGCAATCCTTGAGATTCATCCCGGTGCTGGTGGTACAGAATCCCAAGATTGGGGAGCAATGTTATTGCGTATGTACCAAAGATGGTCTGATCAACATGGATTTTCTGTTGAAATTGAAGACTATCAACCAGGGGATGAAGCTGGAATCAAAAGTGTATCCATAATGATCAGTGGTAAGAATGCATACGGACTTTTACGTTCTGAGCGTGGAGTTCACAGATTGGTTAGAATTTCACCTTTTGATTCTGCGGGACGTCGACATACTTCGTTTGCCTCTGTAGACGTTATGCCAGAACTTGATGATTCGATTGAAGTGGAGATTAACGATGATGATTTACGTGTTGATGTTTTCCGCTCGTCAGGTGCTGGTGGACAGCATATCAATAAGACCTCATCAGCGGTAAGAATTACACATTTACCAACTGGTATAGTTGTTAGTTCACAGGCACAAAGGTCTCAACTTCAAAATAGACAAACAGCAATGAGTATGTTGAAAGCTAAGTTATATCAACGAGAACAAGAAGAACAAGCAAAGAAAAATGCCGAAATCAAAGGTGAACAAATGGATATTGGCTGGGGTTCGCAAATCAGATCGTATGTATTCCATCCATATACAATGGTAAAAGATCATCGTTCAAACTATGAATCTGGTAACGGACAAGCCGTTATGGATGGAGATTTGGATCCGTTTATTTATGCCTACTTGCAATGGAAGCTTCAAGAGGAGAATCCAGATTAATATGCAAAAAAGAATTTTGATTGTAGATGATGAGCCATCAATTCTAGAATTGATTGAGTACAATTTAACGTCCAAAGGATATGATACAGACGTCGCCGACAACGGAGAAGATGCTCTAAATAAAATCCTAATGGAAAAGTTTGACTTAGTCTTGCTTGATCAAATGCTTCCTAAACTAAGTGGTATTGAGATCCTTAAAAAGATTCGTTCCGTGGGAAACTTGACTCCAGTAATATTTTTGACGGCGGTAGATGCTGAAGAAAATAAAATTGAGGGCCTTGTCAGTGGGGCTGATGATTATATTACAAAACCGTTTAGTATTAAGGAACTTTTGGCGAGGATAGAAGTAGTTTTACGTCGGACTGCAAGTTCTGAAAAAACAAAATTTGCTTTAAATAAAGCCGCAAAGAGTTTAACCATTAATGGAATTGAAATAACTTTGACACGTAAAGAGTATCAATTATTAGAGTTCTTATTGGATAACAAGGGAATTGTGGTTTCGCGGGATCAGATCTTTGATAATGTGTGGGGATTGAACTCAAACTCACAATTAAGGATGGTCGATATTCAAATCAGTCATCTTCGTGATAAAATTGAAAAGGATACTAAAGATCCGCAAATAATAAAAACCGTACACGGATTCGGTTACGTCTTAGAGGTGTGATATGAGGAAAAAATTAGGGCCATTAATTGCAATCGCTATTACTGTAATAATCTTTATCGTACTGTCGGTATTTGCCGATAATATCTTGTCTCATTCTCAAAATGAAATGTTTGCGGATGAAACTGTGTCTTATCGAGAGCTCAAAAAGAATCATTCACAGTCCCAAGCAGCCAAATATGCCAATTTGTCATATATTGATACTACAAAACGTGATACTTCCTTGGAAAAAGGTGCATATGATTTGATTCATCGTGGACACTTAACTCCTGGACAAAATTATGTGACAAAAGATACCTTTGGAACTAGAACAATGTATTACATGCATGGATCTAGTAAGTATGTTGTTGCAAAGAAATATAAGAGACTTTGGAATCAAGATACGTTCTCATTTTTGATGGTTGCATTCATTTACTTTATTGTGACTGACTTTATGATTCTATTCTTTTACCGTAAGCGTCAGATTCTTAGCAAGGATATCAAGAGTGTTACTGAGAATTTGAAGCGGGTTAGAAAAAACAAAGAAATGGCATCACTGATTCTTTCACCAGATGATGAGTTATATGAGTTGGTTGAACAAACTAATGATATTAGTATGGATATTAATGAATTGCGTGATAATGCTAGATTACGTGAAAGACGATTCAAGGGTTTGATAGGACATTTGCCAATTGGCGTTATGCTGTTGAACTCACAAGGTGAAGTCTTGATGCACAATCAGGCAATGGCAGGATTGTTGGATGAGAATATTTCCAACGAAATACATCCCTTTATTGAAGATGTTAAAACGTATAGTTTGAGTCGTATGATTGAACATACCTTGCGTAAGAACAAGAATCATCATCGTGAGATTCAACTAGTTGGTAATTCACAAAAGTACGTTGACGCCAACGTCATTCGCTTGGTTCATTCACGTGAAGACTATGATCAACAAGTTCTGGTTATTTTATATGATTTGACTGAAAGTAGAAGATTTGAACAGATTCAAGTGGATTTCGTTAATAATGTCAGCCATGAATTAAAGACTCCAATTACTTCAATCGAAGGGTTCTCTGAGACATTATTGAATGGTGCCAAAGATGATCCAGAGAAATTGGATCATTTCTTACATATCATTAATGATGAAAGTGTTCGTTTGACGGAACTTATTCAAGATATTCTATCGTTATCTAAAGTTAAAAAGGATGCCCAAAAGGCGCAACTTGTTAACATGGAAGAAGACGTTGACAAGATATTAGAGCGCATGGAGATCCCAATTAAGAAGCATGGTATTCATGTTAAAAAAGAATTCTTTGGTAATGAGAATATAACTATTAACAAAGAAAAGATAAACTTGATACTTAGCAACCTGATTAAAAATGCTATTTCATATAACAAAGAAAATGGAACTATTGCTATGGAGTTCCATCATGATGAAATAGAAAACCGTATCAGATTTGTTATTCAAGATACTGGTATTGGAATTTCTGACGATGAACAAGATCGTGTATTTGAACGATTTTATCGTGTGGATAAATCAAGAAGCTTGGAAACAGGTGGTACTGGACTTGGTTTAGCTATTGTCAAAGAAACAGTTGATAATATGAATGGGACAATAAATATGGAGTCTCATAAGGGTCTGGGCTCCACATTTACAGTAAATATTCCTTTATAATAATTATTTGGGATTGTGACAAAGATTTTTAGGTCACAATCTTTTTTTGTGCAAAAAATCCTTATGGTAAAACAAAAAGCTCTTTCAATTACCTTGATTGTTGCAGAAATGTTACATAATGTTTAGTTTCTGTTACAGAATCCAAGATTCATTGAATATGGTCTTTTTAAATAGTAATCTGGTACGTAGATACTTATATAGGGGGATCTTTCAATGAATAAAAAAGTGCTGTTAACAAGCGTTGCCGTTCTTAACACACTAGCTGCCGTCGCTGCTCCAACGGTTGCTTCCGCTGCCACGGACACTACAAGTGTTCCGGAAAGTTCAGAACAAGTAAATAATTCAGATCAAAATAATAATGATACAGATGTAATTTCAGGATCAGACGTTCAAAAGGCTGATACAACAGTTGCTCATACAGCTACTGTTCAATCAGAATCTTCAACAAAGGCTATCGTTCAAGCTACAAGTAGTGGTGTAACATCATCACAACAACAACAATTCTTGTCAGAAGCTGTTCCAATGGCTCAACAAGCTGCTTCAAAGTATAATTTATATACTTCAGTTATGTTAGCTCAAGCTATTCTTGAAAGTGGATGGGGTGCTTCAACTCTAGCTACTCAAGGCCATAACTTGTTTGGTATCAAGGGTGACTATAATGGTGCCTACGTATCAATGCCGACTTCTGAATGGAGTTCATCACAAGGTTGGTATACAATTTATGCCAACTTTAGAAAATATCCAAGTTATTATGAATCATTCTTAGATAATGGTGATAAGTTACGTAATGGTGTTTCATGGAATTCTAGCTACTATTCAGGTACATGGAAAGAAAATACATCATCATATAAAGATGCTACCGCTTGGTTGCAAGGCAGATATGCTACTGCACCTAACTATGCTTCATCATTGAACAGCTTGATTTCAACATACAACTTGACTCAATATGATGGTAATGCAGAAACAAACAGTGGTTCTGACAATAATTCAGATACAGTACACGTAAATGCTACACCATACGCTAGATTACAAGATAGCAATGGTAAAGAAGTTAAGAATCGTGCCTTAGCTACAAATACTGATTGGTATTTCAATAAGACTAAGACTGCTTCTGACGGTACTGTTTGGTATCATGTTGCAACTAACGAATGGGTTAGTGCAAGTGACATTTCAGTTAAATAATTAGTGAAATTTTAAGAGCGTGGCAAAATGTGCTTAGCTTTCGAGTATAGTTGCGAAAAAAGTCCAGTATTTACGTAAGTAAATACTGGGCTTTTTTTGAACTAGACGGAGAAAATCGTGTTTTGTCACGCGTTTTTACTGCAAGTTTGAGTAGAAACAAAGTTATGTACAACTACTTTATGAATTTTTTTGTTTCAACGTCCATTTTTATACAAAAAATATACATTGTTATATTAATATTGGTTAGATAGAGGTGAAAAATGTTGAAGAAAAGAATTTTTGCGTTGTTTGCTGTAATTTTTGGCGCAATTTTTGTTTTATCTGGCTGCTCCGGGAGTGGTAGTCAAAAAACAATAACCGCTGTAGGTTCCTCTGCGGCCCAACCATTGGTTGAACTTGCGGGTGAGGAATTCTCAAAAGATAATCCAAATGAATACGTCAATGTTCAAGGTGGTGGTACTGGTCTTAGTCAGATACAACAAGGTGCTGTCGATATTGGTAATTCTGATTTGTACGCTGAACAAAAGAGTGGTATTGATGCCAGTAAACTGGTAGATCATCGTATTGCTGCAGTGGGAATGGTTCCTATTGTAAATAAAGACGTTAAAGTGGATTCTTTAACTATTAAACAGTTAAGACAGATATTTTCTGGGGAAGTAACTAATTGGAAACAAGTCGGTGGACAAGATCTTAAAATTACGATTATAAATCGTGCCGATGGAAGTGGAACCAGATCTGCATTTGAAGATGATGTAATGGAGAATGTTCCATTTGCTAGTTCACAAGAACAAGACTCAAGTGGGATGGTACGTCAAATTGTTTACAATACTGATGGTGCAATCAGTTATTTGGCGATGCCATATTTAAATAACACCGTGAAGACATTGAATGTAAATGGTGTAAAACCAACTATTAAGAATATTGAGAATAATACTTGGAAGATTTGGTCATATGAGCATTTGTATACAAAGGGTAATCCTAAAGGGATGACCAAAGAATTCTTGAGTTATATTATGACGGATAAAATTCAAAACCAAGTAGTTAAAAAGCTACAATATGTTCCAATAAAAGATATGAAGTATCAAAAAGATTACAAGGGTAACGTAACGCCTGTTTCAAAGGGGGAAGTTTAATATGAAAGATCCGATTAGAGAAAGTCTAACTAAAAAATCTGTATCAGCTAAAAGAGAAACTCGTGGAAAAATAATTTCGTTCAGTTTTACCGCAGTTATCGTAATTTTAGTTGTAACAATAATTGGATTCGTTGCTTCGAGAGGATTAGTTATCTTCTTTAAGGATGGAGTTAATCCTATTAACTTCTTAACTAATTCAGTTTGGTCCCCCAGCAAACTAGATAGTGCAGGTCATCCTATTGTTGGTGCCGCACCAATGATCGTTGGTTCGTTTGCTGTTACTTTTATTGCCGCTTTGATTGGGACACCTTTTGCAATTGCAGCAGCATTATTTATGACTGAGATATCTCCAAAATGGGGACGTAAAATTTTGCAACCAGTAATTGAATTATTGGTCGGAATTCCCTCAGTTGTTTATGGTTTCATCGGTTTAACAGTAGTTGTTCCATTTGTACGAAAGATAGCCGGCGGAAGTGGGTTTGGTATTTTGGCTGGTTCTTTTGTATTATTCGTTATGATTTTACCGACTATAACGTCAATGTCAGTCGATGCACTACGTGCAGTGCCAAGATATTATCGTGAGGCATCACTAGCACTAGGTGCTACTCGTTGGCAAACTATTCATAAAGTTATATTACGTGCCGCTACACCAGGGCTTTTGACAGCCGTAGTGTTTGGTATGTCACGTGCCTTTGGTGAAGCGTTAGCCGTTCAAATGGTCATTGGTAATGCAATGTTGTTACCAGAAAATTTGGTATCACCATCTGCTACTTTGACTAGTGTTCTTACAATGAATATGGGAAATACAATTATGGGGTCAACAGCCAATAATGCCTTGTGGTCGCTAGCATTATTACTACTTCTTATGTCGTTGCTATTTAACTTTGTAATTAGAATTATCGCAAAGAGAGGTAAGATGTAATGCTTAATGAAAAAGTAAAAGATAAAATTGCTACAGGCGTTATTTATACCATGTCAGGAATTATCGTACTTATTTTGGCAGGATTACTACTATACATTTTGGGAAGTGGCTTACGCTATGTTAATTGGCACTTTCTAACTTCTGGATCAAAGGCTTTCCAGGCTGGTAGTGGTGTTGGTATTCAGTTGTTCAATTCCTTTTTCTTGTTGATACTTTCAATGCTTATTTCTATACCTATTTCGATCTCGGCTGGTATTTATCTATCTGAATATGCTGGGAAGAACAAGCTAGTGGAGATCATTAGAATTTCAATTGAAGTCCTAAGTTCACTACCATCGATCGTTGTTGGGTTGTTTGGATTTTTGATCTTTGTAATTAGTTTTAAATTTGGATTTTCAATTCTTTCTGGTGCATTGACTTTGACAGTGTTCAATTTGCCAATTTTAACTAGAAATGTTGAAGATTCATTGAGGTCAGTTGCTCAA
Organism: Companilactobacillus allii; assembly: GCF_001971585.1. NCBI lineage: Bacteria > Bacillati > Bacillota > Bacilli > Lactobacillales > Lactobacillaceae > Companilactobacillus > Companilactobacillus allii. The sequence continues at coordinate 1,435,049 of NZ_CP019323.1, forward strand.
TCACAACGTGAAGCTGGATTGGCATTAGGCTTATCCAAGTGGGAAACAGTTATACATGTAATTATTCCCGATGGACTTCCAGGAATCATTACCGGGATGATCATCGGGGCCGGTAGAGTCTTTGGTGAAGCCGCTGCACTTATTTATACAGCAGGTCAAAGTGCACCGCCACTAGACTTTACTAACTTCAATATTTTCAGTATTACTAGTCCTTTGAATTTAATGCGTCCTGCTGAAACTTTGGCTGTACATATCTGGAAGGTCAATTCTGAAGGATTGATTCCTGATGCTGTTCAAGTCTCAGCTGGTGCATCTGCAGTTTTGATTATTGCGGTATTACTATTTAATTTACTATCAAGATATATTGGTAATTTGGTTTATAAAAAGATGACTGGAGAATAATTTTATGGATGTACAAAAAAATGAAGAACAATTTATTCATCAATTAGATGAAAAAGATCATGAAATAGCTATGTCCACTAAAGACTTGCAAGTATTCTACGGTGAAAAAGAAGCAATGCACAAAGCCAGTCTCCAATTTGAAAGATATAAAATAACTTCTTTAATTGGTGCTTCTGGATCAGGAAAGTCAACTTTCTTGCGGTCATTGAATAGAATGAACGATAATGTACCCGGAGCACTAGTTAAGGGCCAGATAATGTATCGTGGCCTTGATATAAACAAAAATGATGTAGATATTTATGAAACAAGAAAACATATTGGAATGGTGTTCCAGCGTCCAAATCCGTTTGCAAAATCAATTTATAATAATATAACTTTTGCGCTAAAACGGCATGGATTACATGATAAAAATAAACTGGATGAAATTGTCGAAACAACTTTGAAGCAGGCTTCACTATGGGATCAAGTTAAAGATGATCTTAACAAGAGTGCCATGGCTTTATCCGGTGGACAGCAACAACGTTTGTGCATTGCACGTGCGATTGCTATGAAACCTGATATTTTGTTAATGGATGAACCAGCTAGTGCTCTGGATCCTATTTCCACTTCAAATATTGAAGAGACAATGCTCAATCTTAAAGAACAATTTACAATTATTATCGTGACACATAATATGCAGCAAGCGGCTAGAATCAGTGATTATACAGCATTTTTCCATATGGGACATGTAGTAGAATTCAATGAAACTAGAAAAATCTTCACACGTCCTAAGATTAAGACGACAGAAGATTACGTTTCAGGACATTTCGGGTAGGAGGCTCCACTTTTGGGAGAAAAAATTTTAACATCTTCGGATGTACATTTATTTTATGGAAAAAAAGAAGCTTTGCAAGGTATCAACCTAGATTTCAATAAGAATGAAATTACTGCTTTGATTGGACCTTCAGGATGTGGTAAATCTACATATCTTCGTTGCTTGAATCGAATGAATGATTTAATTCCTAACGTAACAATCACTGGAACAATTTCTTTAAATGGTAAAAACATTTACGCACCTAACATTGATACGGTAGAATTAAGGAAGCAGGTCGGAATGGTTTTTCAACAACCCAATCCGTTCCCGTTCTCAGTTTATGACAATGTGATATATGGATTACGTTTGGCTGGAGTCAAAGATAAGTCAGTATTAGATGAAGCAGTTGAGACTAGTTTACAAAATGCCGCTGTTTGGGATGATGTTAAAGATAAGTTACATCAAAGTGCTTTATCTCTATCTGGTGGACAGCAACAAAGAGTCTGTATTGCTAGAGTCTTAGCGGTTAAGCCAGATATTATTCTCTTAGATGAACCAACTTCAGCACTTGATCCAATATCTTCAGCAAAGGTTGAGGATACATTACTTAATTTGCGTGAAGATTATACAATCATTACCGTTACACATAATATGCAACAGGCCTCAAGAATTTCAGATCGCACAGCTTTCTTCTTAAATGGAGAATTAATTGAAGCTGATAAAACAAAAAATATATTCTTAAATCCAAAAGAAAAGCAAACTGAGGACTATATCTCAGGTAAATTCGGATAGGGGGAAAATTATGCGTAGTACTTTTGAAGAACAACTTAACGACTTACATTTACGATTTTCAGAAATGGGAATGATGGCTAGTGAGGCAATTATGAAGTCTGTTAAAGCCTATATCAATCACGATAAAGCATTAGCTAAAGAAGTTATCGAGAAGGATGTTTATATAAATAAACGAGAGACTGATCTTGAAAAGGATTCCTTTGAAATGATAGCTCTACAACAACCCGTTACTTCGGATTTACGTATGATCGTTACAGTATTGAAAGCTAGTTCAGATCTTGAACGTATGGGAGATCACGCTGTAAGTATTGCCCAAGAAACAATCAGAGTTAAAGGTAAGACACGTATACCAGAAATGGAAAAGTTGATCAGTGAAATGGGTGACATGAGCACAAGTATCGTTGAAGATTCACTAGAAGCATATTTAAAACGAGACGATAAGATGGCTGAAGATGTTGCACGTCGTGATATTGAGATCGATGAAAAGAGTAAAATGATCAACGAACTGTGTATCAAGGATATGCAAAAAACGGCTGATAATATCTTGAGTGGTACTTCATATATGCTAGTAGCCAGTTATCTTGAACGTGTTGGAGATTACTCAACTAATATTTGTGAATGGGTAGTTTACTTAAATAGTGGTCACGTGATTGAATTAAATCGTAAGCATATGGCTGAACAGGATTAAGTTGTTGGTTGCAGTTCCCACGGCTATGTTGTATATTTTTAACAAAGTTGAGGTGAGATTTCTTGAAAGAACGTATCACAAGATCTAGTAAGGATAGAATGATTGCTGGTGTTTGTGGTGGTTTAGGAGAACATTTTGGAATAGACTCGACTTGGATTAGATTGGCGTTTATATTTGTATCGCCATTCAGTTATTTCTTAACGATTCTAGTCTATGCAATCTGTGTATTTTCATTTCCAGAAAAACGTAACATTCAGCAAACAGATTTTGATGAACCATATAATCCGTATGTAAGAATTAATAAGAAAAATCGTAAAATAAATAAAAAAGGAGATAAGGTATAAAAACAAATGAGACTATTAATTAAAATGGCAATTTACACTGTACTATTTTTAGCAATAGCTAGATTGATTCCGAATATGTTCTATGTTGATAGTTTGACTACGGCAATTATAGCTAGTTTTGTTTTAATTGTTCTTAACTGGACTATAAAACCAATTTTGCACCTTATTTCATTGCCAATAACATTCATTACGTTTGGATTATTCTCATTCGTAATTAGTGCGGCTACTTTAGAGATAACATCGTCATTAATGGGACCAACAACATTTTATTTCAGTAGTTTTGGCGCTGCCATTGTAGTGGCAATTATCTTAGCCATTTGTAATTCGGTTATTAATCGATACACGACGGATAACTTTAACAAACGAGTATAGATATTTTAAGTACATAAAGGGTTGGTATTTACTTTGTAAACGTAAATATCGATCCTTTTTGCTTTTTCTTGATACAGCTCAATTCTTTTATTGTCATTATAATGATAGAATTGATGTAAGAATAAATATTAGTGAGGAATGCTTTATGACAAGTTTTGTTACGGTATCTGAATTAGTAAAAGAAAATGATCTGAAAGTTTATGGTGGTAAGGAATTACTAGATGACAGAAAAGTTACTACTAGTGATATCTCACGTCCGGGAATTGAACTAACAGGTTACTTTGATTATTATCCAAGTGAACGTATTCAATTATTCGGTCAAACTGAATCAGCTTATTCACATTCAATGACGGCTAATAATCGCTACAAGGTAATGCTAGAGATTTGTAGAGAAGATACACCAGCATTATTGATTTCACGTAATATTAAGCCTAGTGCTGAATTGTTACGTGCTGCCAAAGAACATAAGGTGCCAGTTATTGGTTCTGAGTTACCAACTACGAGACTTTCAAGTATGGTAACTGAGTTCTTGGATCAAAAATTAGCACCAAGAGAGTCAATCCACGGTGTGTTAGTTGATGTGTATGGTATTGGTATATTATTAACGGGACATTCTGGTATTGGTAAGAGTGAGACTGCTCTAGAATTAGTTAAAAGAGGTCACAGACTTATTGCTGATGATCGTGTTGATGTTTATCAGCAAGATGAAAAAACAATCGTTGGTGAAGCACCTAAGATATTGAATCACCTACTTGAAATTCGTGGTATTGGAATCATTGATATGATGAATTTGTTTGGTGCAGGTGCAGTTAGATCTGAGAGTGATATTCAATTGATCATCAATCTTGAAGATTGGTCTCCTGATAAGAATTACGATCGTATTGGAACAATGGAGAACAAACGTGCTATTTTTGATGTAAAAGTCCCTCAAATTACCGTTCCAGTTAAAGTTGGTCGTAATATTTCTATTATCATCGAAGTTGCAGCAATGAACTTCCGTGCTAAGAATATGGGATATGACGCTACTAAGAAGTTCGAAGAGAATTTAGGTTCATTAATTAAAGAAAATACACAAAACGAAGAAGGTAACAAATGAGTTTATTAGCCTTAAATCCAATTGCCTTTAATATTGGAGCACTGGAAATACACTGGTATGGAATTATTATTGCATTAGGAGCTCTAGTTGGTGTAATTATGGCAATGTCTGAAGCAAAAAAACGTGGCATTGATCCAGACAATATATTGGATTTAGTTTTATGGGGAGTTCCCATTGCATTAGTTGGGGCCAGAATATATTATGTGATTTTTGAATTACCATTTTATTTGGCTAACCCAAGCGAGATCATTAAGATATGGCATGGTGGAATTGCTATATATGGTGGTTTGATAGCTGCTTTTATCGTGTTGATAGTATTGTGTAAACGTCGTAAATTATCAATTTGGTTAATGTTAGATATAGCTGCGCCATCCGTGTTATTTGGTCAAATAGTTGGTCGCTGGGGTAATTTTATGAACCAAGAAGCTTTTGGTGCCAAGACTAGTTTGGGATTTTTACAATCATTACATCTACCACAATTTGTTATCGAGCAAATGTACATCAATGGATCATACCGCCAGCCTACATTCTTATATGAATCATTTTTCAATTTGATTGGGTTGATCATCATTTTGGCCATACGTCATAGAAAACAACTACTCAAGCAAGGCGAAGTATTTCTATCATATTTGATTTGGTATCCAGCAGTTAGATTCTTCGTTGAAGGGATGCGTACGGATAGTTTATACATTATGCCTGGCATCAGAGTTTCACAGGTGTTGTCAGTAGTGCTATTCGTTGTGGCTATTGGGGTCTTTGTCTATCGTAGACGTAATGTTTATAAGTTACCGTGGTATGTTGAAGCAAAATAATGGATTTTTATTTTTAAAATGGTAAGATTTTACAAGTTGATACAGATAGGTACATACGTTTGCTATCTGGAATTATTTTAAGTTATAGTACGTTTTGAGGAGGTACATTTAATGAAAACATATGATGTAGTAGTAATTGGTGCTGGACCCGGTGGATTGACCGCTGCACTTTATGCTTCACGTGCAAATCTATCAGTTATGATTCTCGACCGTGGTATTTACGGTGGTCAGATGAATAATACAGCTGAAATCGAAAACTATCCTGGTTTTGAATCGATTCTAGGACCAGACTTGAGTGAGAAGATGTATAATTCATCAACTCGTTTTGGCGCAGATTTTGGTTACGGTGCTGTGGATTCAGTAGAGGATAAAGGAACAACAAAGATTGTTCACACTGACGATGGTGACTATGAAACTAAAGTAGTAATCATTGCTACTGGTTCACAATACAAGAAAATTGGCGTTCCTGGTGAAGATGAATTATCAGGCCGTGGAGTTTCTTACTGTGCTGTATGTGATGGTGCTTTCTTCAAAGGTAAGGATGTTGCAGTAATCGGTGGAGGAGATTCCGCTGTTGAAGAGGGTGTTTATCTAACTCAACTTGCTAGTTCAGTTACGATTATTCACCGTCGTGATCAATTACGTGCCCAAAGAATCCTTCAAGATCGTGCTTTTAAGAATGATAAGATCAAATTTGTTTGGAATGCCGATGTTAAGGAAATCGTCGATGAAGATGGCAAAGTTGGTGGAGTTCGTTATGTAGATAAAAAAACTGGTGAAGAGCATGTTGTTCCTGCTAGTGGTGCATTTATCTATGTTGGTATTCAACCTATGACTGATTCATTTAAGAGTCTTGGTATTCTTGATGCCGATGGTTGGATCGATACAACTGATCACATGGAGACAAAAGTACCTGGTGTATACGCAATCGGTGATGTTAGAAAGAAAGACTTACGTCAGATTGCAACTGCTGTTGGTGATGGTGGAGTTGCCGGACAAGAGGCCTTCAACTATATCCAAACACTAAGTGATAAAGTTACAGCTTAATTATATTAATTTAAAAAAGGGTGGATAAATTTCCACTCTTTTTTTGTTGCATAATCATAAAAATATTTTTACAAATATTGACTCATATAGAGACCTGTTTAAACATATAATAAGACGTGAAATAAAGAAACGGATTGGAGTGTTTTATATGCGCGAATTAGTTAAGGAAAAAAATCAAATATATCAAGAATCAGAATTAAACATCCACACGAACTTAAAATTACTCCGCCAGAAATTCGGAGTAACACAAAAGCAAGTGGCAGAGGTATTACACGTCGATGTAACGACACTATCTCATTATGAGACAGGTATTAGAATTCCAGATATTGAAACCCTAATTAGACTGGCTGATTATTATGGAACAACTGTAAATTGTATAATAAGCTATGAAGCTATTTAATAAAAATGACTCGTTATTTCGGTAGCGGGTTATTTTTATTGGTATAATATAGTTGTGTAAGTACTTACAAATTAGGAGGACAATTTTAATGTCTTGGCAAAATACATTACAGGAATGGCTTGATTATAAGGAATTAGATCCTGAATTGAAATCACAATTGATGGATTTACAAAAGAATCCTGATGAGACTGAGGAAGCATTCTATGCTCCAATGGAATTTGGAACTGCAGGAATGCGTGGATTACTTGGACCTGGTATCAATCGTATGAATATTTATACGGTTAGACAGGCTGCACAAGGATTGGCATCATTTATGGATACTTTAGATGAGTCAGATAAATCCAAAGGAGTTGCAATCAGTTACGATTCACGTTATTACTCACAAGAGTTCGCTTATGAGTCAGCTAAAGTGCTTGGTGCACATGGTATTCACAGTTATGTATTCGATAGTTTACGTCCAACTCCTGAATTGTCGTTTGCTGTAAGAAGCCTTCATACATATGCTGGTATTATGATCACAGCTAGTCATAATCCTAAACAATATAATGGTTTCAAAATATACGGTCCAGATGGTGGTCAAATGCCACCCGTTGAATCAGATAATATTACTAGTTTTGCACGTAAAGCTAGTGACCTATTTGCTATTGAAACAGTGTCTGTACAACAACTCCGTGTGGATAAATTATTGACTTTGATTGGTGAAGATGTTGATTTAGATTATTTAGATAAATTAGATACAGTTGTTGTTAATCATGATCTTATTAAGAATTACGGAAACAAAATGAATTTTGTTTATACACCACTTCATGGTACAGGTAAGATGATTGCTCCAAGAATTTTTCAAAAATTAGGTTTCAAGAATTTCTCAATGGTAGCAAAACAAGCCATTCTTGATCCTGAATTTGAGACAACTCCATTTCCTAATCCTGAATTTGCCCAAACATTTGATTTAGCGATTGAACAGGGTAAAAAAATCGGCGCTAATATCTTGATCGCGACTGATCCAGATGCTGACAGACTTGGTGCTGCAGTACGTCAGCCAGATGGTTCATATGAATTAATGACTGGTAATCAGATTGCTTCAGTATTGCTTAACTATATTTTGAATGCCAAAAAGGAATTGGGAGTTCTACCAGAAAACGGTGCTGTTGTTAAATCAATTGTTTCAACTGAATTGGCAACTGCTATCGCTAATAAATATAACGTTAAGATGTTCAATGTATTGACTGGATTCAAATATATCGCAGAAAAAATTCAAAACTTTCAAGATACAGGTAGTAATGAATTCTTGTTTGGTTTTGAAGAGAGTTATGGTTATTTAGTTAAACCATTTGTTCGTGACAAAGATGCAATGCAATCAACAATTCTTCTTGCTGAAGCAGCAGCTTATTATGAATCAAAAGGTAAAACAATTTATGACGCTCTAGAAGACTTATATCAAGAGTTTGGATATTATCGTGAAAAGACGATTTCTAAGACTTTTGATGGTATTTCTGGAAAAGATAAAATGGCTGCAATTATGAAGAAGTTACGTGAAGAAGGATTTGAAGAGATCGGTGGATTAAAAGTCGTTAAATCACTAGATTATCTCAAACAAACTCTTAAAACTGACAGTGGTACAGAAAGTACTGGTCTTCCTAAAGCAGATGCCTTGAAGTTTATTTTGGAAGATGGTACTTGGGTGGCAGTTCGTCCATCAGGTACTGAACCTAAAATGAAATTCTATATAGGAATTACAAGTGATAGTGATGATCATGCGGCTACAAAACTTGAGAAATTTGCTAAAGAAGTAAGTGGCTGGGAATAAGTTGTAAAATGGAAGTTATCATAATTGATAGTTTCCATTTTTTATTTTCTCAAAAATTATTTTGGTAAGTAATCACTTACTTGCGGTATAATATCACATATGAGAGCGAGGGGTTTTATTTTGACAACAAATAAACATATGGTAGTAATCTCCCTAGATTCATTAGGATTTAGAGATATTCGCGAACATCAAGAGGAATTACCAACATTAAATGAGTTAGTTAACTCTGGAACATGGGTCAAGTCAGTTACTGGTATTTATCCGACATTGACCTATCCATCACATACCACAATCGTTACGGGACAATATCCCAATGTCCATGGAATTGTTAACAATACAAAGATTCAACCAGATCGTAGATCACCTGACTGGTATTGGTATCAAAAAGATGTTAAATCAACGACTTTGTATGATTTGGCACGTCAAAAGAAGATGACTACTGCAGCATTTTTGTGGCCAGTTACTGCTGGAAGTAAGATCAATTATAATTTGGCAGAAATCTTCCCTAATCGAATTTGGACTAATCAAGTTCTGGTTTCATTAAAGGCTAGTTCACCATTATTCTTACTAGAAATGAATCATAAATATGGAAAATTAAGAAACGGTATAAAACAACCACAATTGGATGATTTCATTACTGCTTGTGCAGTGGATACGATCGAAAATAAAAAGCCTAACTTAACTTTGTTACATTTGGTCGATATGGATAGTATGCGCCATCGCTATGGAGTGCGTTCTACTGAAGCAATCCAAGCACTACATAGACTAGATGCACATGTTGCTCAAGTTATTGAGGCAACTAAAAAGGCAGGAACATTTTACGATACTAACTTTGTAATATTAGGTGACCATTATCAAATAAACGTTGATACTATGATACATTTGAATACATTGTTTGCCCACAAGGGATGGTTGACACCAAAGGATGATCAAACGTATGAGAAAGATTGGCGAGTAATGGCCAAAACTTGTGATGGTTCAACTTATATTTATACACGAGACTTTAATGATAAAGATGAACTAGAAAAGTTGATCAGTGAGGTTGAAGGAGTCGAGAAAGTTTATCCACGCTATCGCGCTATTGAACGTGGTGCTGATCCGGCATGTACATTTATGGTTGAAGCAAAGGAAGGGGATTATTTCACTGACGAAAGTAGTCGCAGTGAGGTAGTGGAAAAGGTTGATCCTGATACATTGGGACAAGCTGACCGTTATCATGGTGTTCATGGTTATGATCCTGACAAACCAGATTATCAAACGACTATTTTGTTCAATGGTCCTGCTGTAAATGAAGGACAAACAGTTGAGCATGCTAATTTAGTTGATGAAGCACCAACATTTGCACGTTTATTAGGTCTTGAGTTTAAAGAAGAGATTGCTGGTAAATGTATTAAGGGAGTTATTAAATGAGATTTAATAAACAACAATGGAGTTGGATTTTCTATGATTGGGCTAATTCTGGTTATGGAATCATTGTTACAACTGCGGTTTTACCAGTATATTTTAAAGCCGTTGCTCAAGGTAATGGTGTAAGTGCCGCCAACTCGACTGCGTATTGGGGTTATGCCAATAGTTTTGGTACATTATTAGTGTCTATTTTGGCTCCTGTATTGGGAGCATTGGCAGATTATCCTGGTTATAAAAAGAGGATGCTGAATATCTTTGCACTTGTCGGTGTAGTTATGACACTCTTGTTAAGTGTTGTACCGACTAGTCAGTGGTCATGGTTATTGGTAGTATATATTCTATCTATCATAGGGTATTCTGGTGGTAACTTATTCTATGACAGTTTCTTGACTGATGTTTCTGATAATAAAGATATGGATAAAGTATCGTCATATGGATATGGATTCGGTTATTTAGGCGGAGTTTTAGCATTTATATTATTCCTTATACTTCAATTAACAAGTGGATTTGGGATGTTATCGAGTTATGGAGTAGCAAAGTGGAGTTTTGTATTGGCAGCTGTTTGGTGGATAATTTTTTATATTCCCTTAATTAGAAATGTAAAACAAGTCTACTCTGTGAAGGCTAATGCACACCCTATCACCTCCAGCTTTAAACGAGTGTTAGAAACGTTGAAACACATTAAGAAGTATAAAGCAGTAGCGTGGTTTCTAGTTGCGTATTTCTTCTATATTGATGGGGTCGATACCATTTTTACTATGGCGACTTCGATTGGTATGGATATGGGTATAACAACGACCACGTTGATGTTAGTATTACTAGTTGTTCAGTTAGTGGCATTTCCATTCTCGATTCTTTATGGGTGGTTAGCTGATAAAACATCAACTAGGACTGGTATCTTCATTGGTATAATTTTGTATTTAGGAATTTGTCTGTACGCATTGAAGTTAACTACCGTGACTGATTTTTGGATTTTAGCTGTGTTAGTTGGAACTAGTCAAGGTGGTATTCAAGCTTTGAGTCGTTCTTACTTTGGTAGATTAATTCCTAAAGAATCAGGTAGTGAGTTTTTTGGATTCTATAATATTCTAGGTAAATTCTCAGCCGTTATGGGTCCTGTATTGGTTGGAATAGTGACGCAAATCACTGGTAAATCAACAATTGGTGCAGCATCGTTGAGTATTCTCTTTTTGATTGGCCTTGTAATATTTAGTTATTTACCTAAGCTTTCAAAAGTAAAAATATAGCGAAAGTACGTTCGGTATGTTAATATAAAGGCAATATATTTGTGCCTAACGCAAATTACATCTAATTCGTTGAGTTAGGTGTATTTTTTGGCTTTATGGAGGATGAATTCTTGATAGATAGAGTAGACGATAATAAGTTTGATTTGGTTTCTAAATATTCACCAGCGGGGGATCAACAACAGGCAATTGACAAAATTACCAATGATTTCAAAGCTGGGGATAAAGAGGTCATACTTGAGGGAGCAACTGGTACTGGTAAGACTTTTACAATGGCAAATGTTATTAAAAATTTGAATAAACCAACGTTGATTCTTTCCCATAATAAAACTTTGGCGGGACAGTTGTATGGTGAGTTCAAAGAGTTCTTTCCTAACAACGCTGTTGAATACTTTGTTAGTTATTATGACTATTATCAACCTGAAGCTTATGTTCCATCTAGTGATACTTATATTGAAAAGGACTCAAGTATTAATGATGAAATAGACAAACTACGTCATTCTGCCACTAGTTCATTGTTAGAGCGAAATGATGTGATCGTTGTAGCCTCAGTTTCTTGTATATTTGGTTTAGGTGATCCTAAAGAATATTCTGACAGTATTATTTCATTGCGGGTTGGTCAGGAGATAGGTCGTAATGAGTTACTTGAAAAGTTAGTGGATAATCAATTTGAACGTAATGATATTGACTTTCAACGTGGACGTTTCCGTGTACGTGGGGATGTTGTGGATATCTTCCCAGCTTCACGTGATGACAATGCTATTCGTGTGGAATTTTTTGGTGATGAAATTGATCGAATCGTTGAAATGGACGCTTTAACTGGTGAAATAAAAGGCCAAATGGACCATATCGGTATTTTTCCAGCTACTCACTTTATGATCAGTGATTCCAAAATGGAAGATGCGCTGGATCGTATCCAAAAGGAAATGGATATACAAGTAGCACAATTTACCAAAGAAGGTAAGTTACTTGAAGCTCAACGTATTAAACAACGTACTGAATATGATATTGAAATGATGCGTGAGATGGGTTATACATCTGGAATTGAGAATTATTCTCGTCATATGGAAGGACGTGCTGAAGGTGAACCACCTTTCACATTGATAGATTTCTTCCCCAAGGACTTTAATATTATGGTTGATGAATCCCACGTTACTATGCCACAAGTTCGTGGTATGTATAATGGTGATCGTGCCAGAAAGCAAATGTTGGTCAACTATGGATTCCGTTTACCTAGTGCACTAGATAATCGTCCGTTAAAACTAGAAGAGTTTGAAAAGCACGTTAATCGTATTCTTTACGTTTCAGCTACACCGGGTCCTTATGAGATGGATAGAACAGATCATTTGGCTACTCAGATCATTCGACCAACTGGACTATTAGATCCAAGAATCGAGGTTCGTCCTATAATGGGACAGATCGATGATTTAGTTGGAGAGATCAATGATCGAGTTGAAAAACATGAACGTGTTTTTGTCACAACATTGACTAAGAAAATGGCAGAAGATTTAACTGATTATTTCAAAGATCTGGGTATTAAAGTTAGATATTTACATAGTGATATCAAAACATTGGAGCGTACAAAAATAATTCGTGATCTACGTCTTGGTAAGTTTGACGTGTTGATCGGTATTAATTTGTTGCGTGAAGGTATTGATGTTCCCGAAGTTTCATTGATTGCTATTTTGGATGCTGATAAAGAAGGATTCTTACGTTCAGAAAGATCTCTTGTTCAAATTATCGGACGTGCATCTCGTAATGAACATGGTAAGGTTATCATGTATGCTGATTCTATAACGGAATCAATGAAAGGTGCCATTTCTAAGACGAAGCATCGTCGTGAGTTGCAAGAGAAGTTTAATGAAGAACATAACATCACTCCTACAACTATTGTTAAGCCGATTCGTGATGCAATTTCAATGTTCCAAAAAGTTGATAATACAGCGTCTGAATCTGAAAAAATAGATGATGATTTGAAATTTGAGGATATGTCGAAAAAGGAACAAAAGGACTTACTCAAAAACTTACAAGAACAAATGGAAGCTGCAGCTTCAAAACTAGACTTTGAAGCCGCTGCTAATTTGCGTGATACAATTCTAGATTTAAAGGCGGAAATGAAGTAATTATGTTAAACGATAAAATTGTAATTCACGGAGCTCGTGCACATAATCTCAAAAATGTGGACGTTACAATTCCGCGTGATAAATTAGTAGTAATGACTGGATTATCTGGATCTGGTAAGAGTTCTCTAGCGTTTGATACGTTATATGCTGAAGGACAAAGACGTTATGTTGAAAGCTTGTCGTCTTATGCTAGACAATTTTTGGGACAGATGGATAAGCCTGATGTTGATTCGATCGATGGGTTAAGTCCAGCTATATCAATTGACCAAAAAACCACTTCAAAAAACCCTAGATCAACTGTTGGTACTGTTACAGAGATCAATGATTATCTTCGCTTGTTGTGGGCTCGTGTTGGGACGCCGATTTGTCCAAACGATGGGACAGTTATCACTAGTCAATCAGCACAACAGATGGTTGATGCTGTATTGAAGCTTGATGAGGGAACTAAGTTACAAGTTCTTTCTCCAGTTATCCGTGCTAAAAAAGGTCAACACAAAAAGGCACTAGCTCAAATTCAAAAGCAAGGTTATGTAAGAATTAGAGTTGATGGTGAAATTCATGATATAAGTGAAGATATTGAACTCGACAAGAATAAGAAGCATGATATTGATGTCATTGTTGATAGAATTGTTATTAATGATCATATCAAGTCACGTTTGTTTGATTCCGTAGAAGCAGCGCTTCGTTTGTCAGATGGATATATGAACATTGATGTTATTGGTAAAGAGGCAATGGTCTTCTCTGAAAAGAATGCTTGTCCAATATGTGGTTTCACTGTTGGTGAACTTGAACCTAGATTGTTCTCATTTAATGCTCCTTTTGGTGCTTGTGACAACTGTGATGGTTTAGGAATCAAGCTAGAAGTCGATATTGATTTGGTGATTCCTGATCAATCTAAGACTTTGAAACAAGGCGCAATTCTACCTTGGAATCCTATTAGTTCACAATATTATCCAGCAATGCTAGAGCAAGCATGTAATGAATTCAAGATAGATATGGATACACCATTTGAAAAAATGTCAGAACATGATAAGAATATTGTGCTCTATGGCTCAGATGGTAAGAACTTTCATTTTCATTATGAGAATGACTTTGGTAATGTCCGTGATGTTGATGTGCCATTTGAGGGAGTAATTCCTAATATCAATCGTCGTTATCACGAAACAAGTAGTGATTTCACACGTGAAGTTATGCGTAAGTACATGACAGAGTTAACTTGTCCAGTTTGTCATGGTAAGAGATTGAATCGTAAGGCACTTGCTGTAAAGGTAGATGGTCAAGATATTGCTGATGTTTCGGCTATGTCAATTAAAAATGAACTTCCATTCTTTAAAGAAATAACTTTAGGTGAACAAAATACAGTTATTGCTAAGCCGATATTGAAAGAGGTCAAAGATCGTCTGTCTTTCTTGATCAATGTTGGTTTGGATTATTTAACTTTGTCACGTTCTGCCGGCACATTATCCGGTGGTGAGGCGCAAAGAATCCGTTTAGCAACACAGATCGGTTCTAATTTATCCGGAGTTATGTATATTCTTGATGAACCCTCTATTGGACTTCATCAACGTGATAATAATCGTTTGATTAGTTCGTTAAAGAAGATGCGGGACCTAGGTAATACTTTGATTGTTGTTGAGCATGATGAAGACACTATGTTAGCAGCTGATTACTTGATAGATGTTGGACCTGGTGCAGGTGAAAAGGGTGGACAGATTGTGGCTGCCGGAACTCCTAAGCAAGTTATGCGCAGCAAAAAGTCTCTAACTGGACAATATTTGTCTGGCAAAAAATTTATTCCAGTGCCACTGGACCGTAAAGCTGGTAGTGGAGATTATATTGAGGTTTTTGGTGCAGCAGAGAATAATCTGAAGAAGATAAATGTTAAGTTCCCATTGGGCAAGTTCATTTCTGTTACAGGTGTATCTGGATCAGGTAAATCAACGTTAGTAAATACGATACTCAAACGTGCTTTGGCACAAAAGATGAATCGTAATTCACATAAACCAGGTAAGTATAAGAAGATAACTGGCTATGATAAGTTAGAGAAGATGATAGCTATTGATCAAAGTCCTATCGGTAGAACACCTAGAAGTAATCCAGCAACTTATACTGGTGTCTTTGATAATATCCGTGATTTATTTGCTCAAACAAATGAAGCCAAGCTTCGTGGTTATAAAAAGGGTAGATTTTCATTCAATGTCAAAGGTGGACGTTGTGAGAATTGTCATGGTGACGGAATCATTAAAATTGAAATGAATTTCTTGCCTGACGTTTATGTACCTTGTGAAGTTTGTCATGGTACGCGCTATAACTCAGAGACTCTTGAAGTTACATATAAAGATAAAAATATTGCTGAAATTTTGGATATGAAGGTTGAAGATGCACTTGTATTCTTCAATAACATTCCAAAGATAAGACGTAAGTTGCAGACTATAGTGGATGTTGGTCTTGGATATGTCTCAATGGGACAATCCGCCACACAGTTATCTGGTGGTGAGGCTCAACGTATGAAGCTTGCTTCAGAATTATATAAGAAATCTTCTGGACACAATTTCTATATTCTTGATGAGCCAACAACAGGATTGCATACTGACGATATCAAACGATTATTGGCAGTTTTGCAACGTCTTGTAGATGAAGGTAATACTGTTTTGGTTATTGAACATAACTTGGATGTTATCAAATCATCTGATTGGGTCATTGACCTTGGACCAGAAGGTGGAGAAGGTGGTGGACAAGTTGTTGCCACTGGTACACCTGAAGATATCTGTGAGGTTAAAGAAAGTTACACTGGTCAATATTTGAAGCCAGTGTTAGAACGTGATACTAAACGTACAATTGATGCTGAAGAGAAATCTAAAGTAAAAACTGCAAAATAGGTATACAAAAAATACAACCATAATTGGCTGTATTTTTTTTGTGTCTAAAAGTTAAAGCTATTCAAGGATTTTGAAATGACACGCCAGGAGTGTTGTGGTATGCTTATATCTGAATGCGAGGTGCACTATGTCAAAAGACATGCTAAGTTTGGTGATCGTAACTGGTATGAGTGGTGCTGGTAAGACTGTAGCAATGCAATCTTTCGAAGATCTGGGATATTTTTGTATTGATAATATGCCACCGAATCTTCTTCCCAAGTTTTGGGAACTAGTCCATGAATCTGGAACGATAAAAAAAGTTGCATTGGTTGTGGATATTCGCTCCCGTGCATTTTATGATGAAATTTTTTCTATGATTTCTCAAATGGATGAAGATGAACAAGAGAAGCAACAAAAAGTTGATATGAAGATCTTGTTTTTAAATGCTTCGGATGAAGAGCTAGTTTCGCGATATAAAGAGACTCGTCGGAGTCACCCTCTAGCAATGGAAGGGCGTTTACTTGATGGAATTCATAAGGAACGTGAGTTACTTTCTGAGATAAGAGGCCGTGCTCAAGTAGAAATTGAAACAACTGATTTAACTCCAAGGCAACTTCGTGAAGAAATATTTAATAACTTCCAAGAGAGTACTAATACTCCGGTATTTCATATTGAAGTTATGTCGTTTGGATTTAAGTATGGTTTGCCGATAGATGCTGATATAGTAATGGATGTCAGATTTTTGAAGAATCCATATTATATTGACGATCTTAAAGCCAAAACAGGTATGGATAAACCAGTATATGATTATGTGATGGATGATCCAGTAACTAAGAATTTCTATCAGAAATTGTATGATTTATTAAAAGATATTATTCCTGGATATGAAAAAGAAGGGAAAACAAGCCTAACTATTGCCATTGGGTGTACTGGCGGACAACACAGATCCGTTGCCATTGCCCAGAAGTTAGGAACAGATCTTAGTGACAACTACTACGTCGATATCACGCATCGTGATATGGACAAATCGCAAAAGAAGGTAATTGAAGATGCCAACAAATAGGATAGTTCGTGTTGTAAAGGGACGTCGTCCAAAAGTAGTTGTTATAGGTGGGGGAACTGGTTTACCAGTTGTATTAAACAGTTTAAGAAATAAAGATGCAGATATCACAGCTATTGTGACCGTTGCCGATGATGGTGGTTCGTCTGGTGTATTAAGAGATTACATCAACGTTGTTCCACCTGGGGACATTAGAAACGTTCTTGCATCTTTGTCAGATTTACCAAAGGTCGATTTGGATGTTTTCCAATATCGATTTAATAGTGACGATGACTTCTTCTCTGGTCATGCCATTGGTAATCTAATTATTGCTGCATTATCTGAAATGTCACCTAATATTTTTGACGCAGTTCAAGAATTATCCAAAATGATGCGTGTTGATGGCCGAGTGTATCCAGCAAGTAACACGAAGTTGACCTTGAATGCGGAGTTCACTGATGGAACTACGATATCAGGTGAACATGAAATAACTCACTCAGGTAAGCACGTTAAGCGTGTCTGGGTAACTAACTCAGATGAGCCAGACAAGACACCACAGTCGCTTTTACCAGTCGTAGCTTCAATTATGCAAGCAGATGTCGTGGTACTTGGACCTGGTAGTTTATTTACAAGTATTCTTCCTAATCTTATGATTGGAGACCTTGGTGAGGCAGTCCGTCAGACGCCTGCTGAAGTGGTCTATATTTGTAATATTATGACTCAGATCGGTGAGACTGAAGGTTTCACTGATGCTGACCATGTTAATGTTTTGAATGAACATTTGGGTGGTAACTTCGTCGATACTGTACTTGTTAATACAAGACATGTCCCAGAAGGTTATATGGATCATAAGAAGTATGATGAATATGTCAGTCAAGTAAAATCGGATTTCCCAAGTTTGAGAAATATGGGATGTCGTGTTATTTCAGATGACTTCTTATCACTACATGATAATGGAGCCTTTCATGATGGAACTAAAATTGGTCGTGAAATTTTGAATTTGGCATTTCAAGCCGGAAATAGAAAAAATGAGGTGAGACACTAGTGGCTTCTTACGCAAGTGAAGTAAAAAAGGAACTCACTGGTTTAGAAGTTCATCCCGAACATGCCCGTGTAGAGCTATCTGCTTTACTGAGAATGAATGGTTCATTAAGTTTATACAACCATCAATTTGTTCTAACGGCGCAAACGGAGAATCCTGCGATTGCTCGTAGGATTTTTTCACTCATTAAATTGCGTTATGGGATGGAATCAGAACTATTAGTTCGTAAAAAAATGAAGTTAAAAAAGAACAATCAATATCTTGTTCGTCTTAAACATGATACAAATAAAGTCTTACAGGACTTAGGTATTTTGGATGAGACTGGTTTATCGATCAATACTGATGTACCCGAAGATATTCTTGATGAAGATCAAAGGATGCGCTCATATCTACGTGGAGCATTTCTAGCTACAGGTAGTGTCAATAACCCAGAGACATCAAGATATCATTTGGAAATTTACTCATTATACGAGACACACAATGATGGAATCGCTCAGATGATGAATCATTTTAATTTGAATGCTCGAGTTACACAACGCAGAAATGGCTATATTGTTTATTTGAAGGAAGCAGAAAAAATTGCTGACTTCTTACAAGTAATTGGGGCCACTAATGCAATGTTAAAATTCGAAGATATTAGAATCGTGCGTGACATGCGTAATTCAGTTAATCGTTTGGTAAACTGTGAGAACGCTAATATTAATAAGACAGTCGCAGCAGCACAAAGACAAGTTGATAATATTAAGCATCTTCAAAGTACAGTTGGCTTAGATTCTTTGCCAGCTAAGTTACAAGAAATCGCCGTATTAAGACTTGAGAACCCAGATGTTTCATTAAAAGAGCTCAGTGAAATGGTACCAAGTGGTGCCATTTCAAAGTCAGGTATTAACCATAGACTACGTAAGCTTAATCAAATCGCTGAAGAAGCCGTGTAGGATAAATGAGAGTGTGAAAATGCACGGATAATTTTCGAGCATTAACGTAAATAATTTCGGTATTCACGGAAGTGAATATCGGAATTATTTTTGTTAAGCGGAAAAAATTGTGCATTTTCACACGTTTTCACTGCAAGTTTGAGTAGAAAAATTTCCGCGTGTTATTACACTCTTTTAATTAAACCTTACGATAACGTCTCAAACCAACGATATTTAAGATAGTTAATACTACTAAAATCCCCAGCAGAACAGATATATCAAACCCCAATGACCAGATACTTGTGCCTTTCATAATGATATCTGACACAGCATCACCGGAATATTTAATAGGGATGACATATGAAATATCACTGACCCATTTGGCCATGGAATCCAACGGAACGATTCCGGAGAAGAATACTTGAGGAATAACCACAATGGGAATGAATTGCATCATTTGAAATTCTGATTTGGCAAAAGTCGAAAGTAAAATACCAAATGCTAGAGCTACCAAGGCTAAGATTAAGTTGATTATGATAACTGAGATTATGTTACCTTTAATTTGAATCCCTAACATCCATACAGTAGCAAGGACAATAATCACAGTTTGAACGACTGCAAGGATTCCGTAACTCAACATATATCCAAAGACGATTTCAAAACGTTTGACTGGAGTAGCCAATAATCGATCTAGTGTTCCACTTGTACGTTCTTTGAGAAGAGCCATCCCAGAAATTAAGAATACGAAGAAGAATACAAAGAATCCCATTAATACTGGAAGGATTTTGTCAAAGAATCCAGTATCCTTGTTACCATAAACGTAGTGATTAGTTATTTTTGGCGTTGAAATTTTTGTATTTATTGGAACAGTTTGTCCGGTTAGTTTGGCCAAGGCTGTAGTAGTTGTCACAAGCTGTTTCTTCATTTTACTGACGTTGGTTTTGGTCATTGAAGCATTGAAAACTTGTTTAACAGCAGCAGTTTTAGTTGAATCGGTATTAGCATAAGTTAAGTCATAATTGTCATTCTTTTTTTGAATGATGGCATCAATTGTGTCGTTATTCAAAGCCCTTTTAGCAGCTTTTTTATTACTGTATTTATAAACATCCACATGTTTCATATCATTTACATTATTATATAAAGCACTTGGTAAATCTACGGTGGCAATGTTCACATTAGTGGATGAGTTAGAGTTGAAAATGAAACTCAATAACAATAAAATCACGACCGGTGCAATAAACATTAGTGCTAGTGTCCTTTTATCTCTTATGAGTTCTTTTAGAACTCTAGTCATAATTGCAATTGTACGCATTATTCAACACCCTCAGCTTTCAAGAATACATCTTCAATTGAATCAACCTTGTATTGCATTTTTAATACATCTGGTTTATCAAACGCCATTACTTTGCCATCTAATAATAGTGCCACACGATCACATAATTCTGCTTCATCCATGACGTGTGTTGTTATCAGGATGCTGCGACCTTCGTCTCTAATACTGGATAATTCTTTCCATATTTGGCGGCGAAGTGCGGGATCGATACCGACGGTTGGTTCATCTAAAATCAATAACTTTGGATTTCCAAGTAGGGCGATAGCAAGTGAAAGACGTCTCATCATGCCACCTGAATAACCACTGACACGTTTATTTAAGTCATCTTTTAAATCAACAACGCTAGCAACGTGTTCAATTTCGTTATTTAATTCTGACTTTTTAAGCCCTTTCATTTTGGCATAAAAGATAAGATTCTCTTTACCACTTAGTGCGTCGTATAGGGCGTCTGTTTGTGCCATATAGCCAATATTTGCCAGCAATTGTCTATTGGGCATTGTTTTGTCAAAGACAGTAGCGATACCACCATCAGTAACTTCCATGCCCAAAGTGGTTTTAATTACAGTAGACTTACCAGCCCCAGAAGGTCCGATCAATCCGACTATTTCACCAGAAAGAACATCTAAATTAACATCTTTTAGAACAGTTTGATTACCGAATTTTTTTACAAGATGTTTTAGACTGATCATTGTATTTTCCATGTGGGTATCTCCTCAAAAAGCTTTTTAATGAGTGATTGGTCACTCACCTTTCAAAAACAATAATAGCATGCTTAAATTAATTGTCAATACAAAGAGCGTGACAGAATACGTTCAGTTTTCATATATAAGCCAAAAAACGATATTTACGTGAGTAAATATCGCTTTTTAGATTTAAATTGAGAGAATTGTATTTTGACACGCGTTTTCACTGAAATTTACGATCTATAAATAACATAACCAATCAGTGCAATGAAAAGAACAAATGAAAACCAAATCATATATGGATAAATATGAGGATAATAACTGGCTACAGAAATATTAACAGTGTTAGCTTTTGAAGGGTTATAAATAGCTATGAATCCTAAGTCGTCAGTGGTCCATTTAACTGACTTGTTGTTTACTTTGATGTCATATTTAAGTGATGAATAGCCGAATATTGGTAATTGGACATTGCCACGTTTGATGTTTTTGCCACGATAATTAACACTGTTTGTCGTAGAGCTAGTTTTCTTTAGATTTGTTGTTTTGTTATTTTGACTAGCAGTGTGATGAATCAATAAATTCTGAACTTCAGGTGAAAGAAATTGGCCATTTGAGTTAGGATCAATAGCAACTTTATCTGGAGCATAATCAGGTATCAGAGTTCGTAGTATTTTCTCACTGTTGATGCCACTGGAAGTGAGTTTAACATCTGTATTAGGTGATAGATCAGTCTTTGTTTTGGCAGTCATAGTTGTTAAAGTAGTTCCGTGATTATAGATATAGTTTGTCGTGACTTGTATTGCTGCTGACAAGGAGAGTATAGACATCAATACTAGGATATACTTACTAGTTTGAGCCTTGAAGTTCTCTAATAACAAAATAATTGGGACGATACCTAAAAATAGAGCAAATCTCCAACTTGATTCTTGGAAGTTATTGAGAATCGGAATGTGATTAAAAATTGCCCAAGGAGTTAAATCAGTGCTAAATATTACTAGAACTGATTCCACTAATAACCAAGGAAGAAGTTTGTTTGTTTTTTTCTTATCGAATCCAACCAATACTATCAACAACACAATCAATGATAAAGTTGAAAAACTGGTTTTGGCATTCCATTTAACATTGGTGAATAGTATTGATATTGGGTCAGCAATCACATTCCCCTTACCAAATGGTGGCAATAGTCCAGTTTTTGAAATAGTCATTAGTCGATAGATTAATGGAAGACACAATACCACAGCGATTAATCCTGAAATAACTAGGTTAATAAAGGGAATAAGGGTTCTATTTTTAATTGAACAAACAATTAAGAAGACACCTGCGACCATGGAGATCGCAACGGCACTCAATAAATGTGAATTGATAACTATAGTCATTAAAAGTCCGACTTTAATTGCCAGAATATAGTCAATTCTTTTACTTTCGAGAATATCTTTAAAAGTAAAGATCAGTGGAAAAGAAAAGGCTAGAACAATTGCCACTCCCGGTTGAAACTCGGTTGTAATGCCTCTAAGAACAGCACCAGAATACGTATATATCAATGCTGCCATACTTGAATTCAAACTGCTGTAGCGCTTATTTAAAGATAAAAATGTTACAACAAAAGTCATCATCGCAATCATAACTTTTATAGCGATGATTTGATGAATTGGAGATAACATATCTGTAATAAAAATAAATGGCCAAAGTGTGAAATCAGGATACATACCATTGACAGCTTGACCTGAAGAAAAGAAGGTATCAAAGTTCAACCAACTTGGTAAATTACCGTTAATAAAAGCTTGGCGGATTTCATAAATTCTTTGCGTGTGGAAAAAAGTATCACTTCCAGCAATCATATAATTAAGATGAAATTGCCAAAGCATCCAGATGATGATTGAGATAAAGAACAGTAAAATAACTGAAATAGTTTTTTTGTTAATATGATTTTGAGTATTCATGTTTCTCCCCAATGAAGATTAGTTTTCTTTATTCTTGATCAATAGAGCAAATATGAAGCCGACAATCGCCATTGCACAGAAGAATCCGAATACATAATGATAACCAATTAATCCAAGGTTGGGTGATAACCCGTGATTTTGATTGGCAGTGACAAGAATCAATGTCGCAAGTGAAACACCTAGTGATCCTAGTAATTGTCTGACGGTAGTAATTATTGCAGTTCCATGTGGAATTAAACTTTCAGGAAGGGAATTACCACCAAGAGTAGTTGCCGGCATCATAACAAAGGCATTACCACCTTCTATTAGCATGGCAATGAGGATCATTGGTAGTAAGCCTAACTTAGTATTTAATACAAACAATAACATCCAACCAAGTACTATCATTGACATACCTGATATCAGTGTCTTCTTGAAACCGATTTTATCGGCTAGTTTACCAGTTAGTGGATTGAGAATACTGAGAAGGATTGCTGGTGGAACTAATGCCAATCCAGAGACTAGAACAGAAGTATGTAATATGTTTTGATAATAAAGTGGATAAATTATTGTCACAACAATAAGTGAGATATAAGAGAATCCCGTTAGCAAAACGGAAAGGTCAAAGTTGAAATTCTTCATGACCTTTAGGTCTAGTAATGGTTGATCCTTAGTTAATTGACGATGAACAAATAATACGGATAGGATTAAGCTGACGACAAACAAAATAATTAGGTTTGTAGATAGGCTATGCTGGCTTCCGGCTTGATTTACAACATAGAGTAAGCCGATTATTCCTAATAGATAAATAATTGACAGTGAGTCTAATTTCACCTTTTGACGAGGCATAACGTCTTTGATATAGATTAATCCTGTAATAAAAATGACGATCATTATTAGTAGAAAAATAACGAATAATCCTTGCCATTGTAGAAAGTTTAGAACAATACCAGAAATAATGGGTCCAGATGCCAAGGCAGATCCCATGACTAATCCGGCGAACCCCATAGTTGTACCACGTTGTTCTTCAGGAGTGATGGTCAAAAGGACTGATTGAAACGATGGGAAAAGTATCCCGACACCAACTGCTTCCAAAGCTCTACCAAGCATTGCCATGGCAAAATTTTGAGCGATAATAATGATGAATGTTCCAATTGCAAATATAGCCACGACACTTAAAAATATCTTTTTGAATGAGATATTGTTAAGTAGCCAGGGACTGATCGGCATCATGATACTCATTATTAACATGAATCCAGTTGTTAACCATTGAATGGTTGGTGCACTAACACCGAAAAATTTCATTAATGTTGGGTAAGCAGTCGATAATGATGATTGACTGATGGACATTGTGAATGTACCCGATAGAAGTGTAATGATAAAAAGCTTGCGCTTAAGTTTATTGTTAATTGTGTTTTCCATATATTTAACCTCCAATAATTAGAATAAACTTATTTCTATTTCTCGTCCATTCAGTATGATATACGTGATGTTAAGTTGCCTTGAATTTTTAAAGGCTTAAAGAGATTGGTGCTTGTCTTGAATGTTACTCAAACTTGTAGCGCAAACGCGAGCTAAGACACAATTTCTTCCGTATAACGCAAAAAAATGGTCTTCACTTTCGTGAAGGCCATTTTTTAGTGTTATTACTCGGAAATTAACCGTGTCTTAGCTCGCTCTATTTTGCGGGGCTATTTGTCATGATTTCATCAATCAAACCGTAATCTTTGGCTTCTTGTGATGTCATGTAATTGTCACGATCGGTATCCTTTTGAAGTTTTTCAAATGATTGACCGGAGTTATCAGCTAACATGTGGTTCAATCTCTTTCTTGTCTTCAAAATCTCTTGGGCAGCAATTTCAATTTCTGTTTGTTGACCTTGAGCACCACCTAATGGTTGGTGAATAAGGATTGTTGAATTTGGTAGGGCAAAACGTTTGCCTTTTGTACCTGATGAAAGGATAACTGAACCCATTGAGGCTGCTAATCCAGTTGCGATTGTTGTAACATCAGATTTAACGAAATTCATTGTATCAACAATAGCCAATCCGTCGGTAACTGAACCACCGGGTGAGTTGATATACATTGAAATATCTTTCTCTGAGTCTTGAGCATCAAGGAATAGTAATTCAGCAATAACTGTATTAGCCATTTGGCTGTTAACTTCACCTGATAACATAATAATTCTATCTTTTAGTAATCTTGAATAAATATCATAGGCACGTTCGCCACGTGAGCTTTGTTCAATAACTGTAGGAACTAACATAAACTGCCTCCTAATTAATTAGTACTTTTTGTTTTAGCACTCTTAATAGTACAGTGCTAATTTAGCATACAATTGGTATCGGGTCAACAAACAAACCTCGAAATATAAAAATAAATAAGATTTGTGTGATAACTTTTTTCATTATCGCACAAATCTTATTTTTTTAAGCATTATTTGACCTGTTCTACAACTTCTTTAGAAGAGAATCCACTCTTAACACGTGCCCAAATAATGTGGAAAGTGTAAGCAGATGTGAATGCCAAGCACCATGTAATTAAGTAACAAACGATAATGGCAACTAGGGGATGGTCTAAGGCAAGATTATGTCCAAAGATTCTCCAGATAATTTGGAACCAGAATACGTTTGATAGATATGCACGGTATGCATAAATGGCTAAGAAATGAAATACAGGTAAAGCTTTGGAATTGTTACGTAAGTGATGCATTGATAATGCAGCAACTAAACCAATAACTAGTAGTGCATAAAGTGTCATTGATGGTTTGTAGTAAGGGGCATTTGTCAATTGAACTGGGAATCCGAAGGCTGACAATTCGCTATTTGTCCAATAATAAACAGCAATAATTGCGATGACTAGAATAATCCAAGTTTTCTTGAGGAATGTTTCGAATTGTTCACGATAAACCCAGGCAATAACACCAAAAATCCCGTAAATAACAAAACTTACAAATAATCTATCTAACAAGTACCAATTAGTAGCCTGTGGGCCATGGAATACGTTGGAATCATAGAAGAAAATCCATGCCGCATAACCAACAATAGTCAATCCAATTGCCCAAAATGCATTAGTAACACTTCTTTTGACCCAGTGACCTAGTGCCCAGAAGAATGGCATTAAAATAATGAACTGTAACATCATAGTGTTATACCACAGATGAGGTGCAGCATTACCATTTATAAAATGCCACAAAAAACTAGCAACTCCATTGAATTTGTTAACTTGTTGAACATCTGGAAATACTACTAGATATGCAAGTGTCCACCAGATCGTAGGTACAAAAAGAGCAGACCATTGTTTCTTCATGTATCCGCCATAGTTACTCCATGTATTATCACCAGTAGTTCTGGTAGTAGTGTATAAAATACCAAAAATAAAGGCTGGTGCCGTGAATTTGACTAAGTTATAGATAATTCCAATGATAGATTGGGCATTATCAGGTGGATTAGTGCTGAGAACAACACCAAGGACAGTCTGCATCATAACGGCAGTACAAGCAAAGACCTTCATGTAGTCACCAACATCGGCTGGTCTTGTATTGTCTAATCTTGAATTCATTTAGTTTTTCCCCTTTTATTTGATTGTGAGATCAACAAAAGGATTTCTTATTTGTTAATATAATCGCTTCCAAAATAAAATGCAACTTAAATTTTTAATTCTGATCTTTGAAAACTCAAAAATAACTTGATTAATTCGTTACTTATTTCCCTTTGAATATCAGTTAAGTTCATAGACGGTGAGCTTAGAAAAATGGTGCGTTGCAAGGGTTCTGGAGTAAGTCTGGCTAGTTGGACCTGAGAATCTATAGTCTGCCAAGTTACTGATGGTATAAAACTTAACCCGATTCCAGCTTCAATCAAGCCTCGAATAGTAGCTGGATCGTCAGTTTCATACATATAGTTCAAAGAAATGCCACGGTCATTAAAATATTTATCAGTGGTATTTCGTAATGGATTATTTTTGGTCAAACCAACAAACTTCTCATCTTTGACTTCTTTGGGATCGATGAATTCTTTGGTATATCCAAATTTTGAATTCCAACCAACGAATATTTCTTCTTTTAATACAGGTACATTCGTTAGGTCCTTTAATGGATGACTAGTAACTATAAAGTCAAATTGTTTAAAATCAGCCTCTCTAACAGTGTGCTGGGCGATACTTAGTCGCACGTTAGGGAACTTATCTTTGATATTTCCTACAATACTGGGAATAAAGGGGGAAGCAACTTCCATCAGTATTGAGATGGGTTGTTCTGAATTATCAACACCACCTTGAACAGCGTTTATTCCTCTATCTAATTCCTTTAAGCTGTCATTAACATAGCTGAAGAACAATCTTCCAGCACGATTTAACTTTAAGGTGCGACCAGTTCTGTCGAATAACTGCACATGTAATTCATCTTCTAGTTGTCTAATTGTTTTACTAACTGCAGGTTGAGAAATATAGAGGATCTCAGCGGCCTTAGTGATACTTTCTTGATTGGCTACGATGGCAAAACACTTTAATTGTGTCAGGTTCATTTTATCCACTCCAATTCATAACTATTTGGTTATGTACCATTCAATTTATGTATTATACACGCTTACTTTATCCTTTTATACTGTGATTGTGAGATCAGTGAAAAAGGATGATCTGGAGGTGAATATATGCGTACTTTATGGATATTCCCAGGACAAGGTGGACAACGTCCTGGAATGTTAAGTAATGTACCACGGGATTTGTTGACTAAGGTCAAAGACTTGACCGGTGTGACGTTAAATGATGACGAAGAATCTTATAAAGATTCTATACAGATTCAATTAGGTATTTTAATTTTACAGCTACAAAACATTAGACAATTAAAGTCTATTGAAGAAGTTCCTGATGTTGTTGCAGGTCACTCTTTAGGGGTGTTTGGAGCAGCAGTTGCCGCTGGGGTTTTAACTGAAGAAGATGCAATTAAAACTGTTTTTCTTCGTTCTACTAAAATGAAAGAGGCTTATCCAGTTGGATACGGCATGGGTGCAATAGTTGGATTAACTAGAAAGGAAGTTACTTCCTTAGTTGAAAAGGCTAATTTACCTGATGTTTATGTATCAAACCAAAATTCTGAGTTACAGACAGCATTGTCTGGATCCTTAGATGGTATCAACAAGATTTTGGCTTTAGCAAAAGATAATGGAGCTCAAAAGGCTGTGATCTTAAAGGTACCAAATCCGTCTCATTCACCATTAATGCAATCGGCAGCAACTGCTTTGGATAGTGCATTTGAAACAATCGATCTAAAGAAACCCAAGTGTACTTATTTAACTAATTACAATGGGCATGCTGTACAAAGTGTTGATGAGGTCAAAAAGGACATGGTCAATAATCTGATATATCCAGTTTATTGGGACACGATGATGAGTGTTGCTAGTGAACTAGGTATTGATACAACGGTAGAAGTAATGCCGGGACATGCATTCACCAAATTGATTCACACCAAATTTCCTGATCTGAGAAATATTACCATGAGTGAAATGGGAATTGATGATACTGAATTTCTATTAAAAAAATGGAGGAAAATAAATGACTAACAGAAGTTGGACTACACATCGTGATGCAAAAAACGCTAAGTTAGAAAAAATTGCACCAATGATGGATGGTAAATTTGTAAAAACAGAAAACGCTAAGGAATTGTTGGAGAACCTTATAACTCCTGGCGACAAAGTTGTATTGGAAGGGGATAACCAAAAACAAGCTAGTTTCTTGTCAAAGGTTTTGGCCTCAGTTGATCCAGAAAAAGTTCATGACTTACATATGATCATGTCTAGTGTTTCACGTCCTGAACATTTGGATATTTTTGAAACAGGTATTGCTAGTAAATTGGACTTTTCATTTGCTGGACCACAAAGTACTCGTATTTCCCAAATGATTGCTGACGGAACAATGAATGTCGGTGATATCCATACATATCTTGAATTATATGCACGTCTATATGTTGATTTGATTCCAAACGTTGTCTTAGTTGCTGCTGATAAGGTTGATCATGATGGTAATCTTTATACTGGCGCTAATACTGAAGAGACACCTGTTATTGTTGAATCAGCAGCATTTAAAGATGGTATTGTTATCGTTCAAGCTAATGAGATCGTTGATAAAGTTCCACGTGTTGATATTCCTGGTGATTGGGTTGATGTTGTTGTTCAAGCCGACCAACCATATCAGTTGGAACCACTATTCACACGTGATCCACAAAATATTACTGAACTACAAATTCTTATGGGTATGATGGCTATTCGTGGTATTTATGAGAAGCATAATGTACAAACAGTTAACCATGGTGTTGGATTTAATACTGCAGCTATTGAATTACTGCTTCCTACATATGGTGAACAACTAGGCTTGAAGGGTAAGATCGTTCCTAACTGGGAAGTTAACCCTACACCTACATTGATTCCTGCTATTGAAAGTGGCTGGGTCAAGACTATTCATTCATTCGGTGGAGAAGTTGGTATGGAGAACTATATCGCTCACCGTCCTGATATCTTCTTTGTTGGTAAAGATGGAACTATGAGATCTAACCGTGCTTTTGGTCAGATGGCTGGTCAATATGCACTTGACATGTTCGTTGGTTCAACTTTACAAATTGATAAATATGGTAATTCTTCAACTGTTACAAATGGTCGTTTATCTGGATTCGGTGGTGCTCCTAACATGGGAAGTAACCCAACAGGACGTCGTCACTCAACACCAGCATGGCAAAGTCTTAGACCAGATAATGATCCATTAGGCAAAGGACAAAAGTTAGTCGTACAAATGGTTGAAACATTTGGTTCAAATAAGAAACCTGTCTTTGTTGATCATTTGGATGCTGAAGAAGTTAGAGGAGAAGCTAAGTTAGCTAATGTTCCTATCATGATTTATTCAGAAGATACTACTCATATCGTTACTGAAGAAGGTATTGCATACTTGTACAAGACAGATAGCATGGCTGAAAGACAAGCCGCTATCGAAGCCATTGCCGGAGTTACACCAGTTGGATTGAGAAGTAATCCTAAACAATTAGCTGATTTACGTGCACGTGGTATTGTTGCATTGCCAGAAGATTTACATGTACATCGTAACGAAGCTAAGCGTTCACTTCTTGCCGCACAAACAATGGATGACTTAGTAAGTTGGTCAGATGGACTATACAATCCACCAGCTAAATTCAGAAGTTGGTCATAAAATGCAAATTAAAACATCTATTGCACAACTAGCAGTTGATGCTCTGAAGTGGGAAGTTAATTTTACTCCCAAACCTGGATTAGTAGATGCATTGTCTAATGGTTCACACGATGATATGGACCTTAGTTTGTTCTTGAAATCAGCCGATAGTTTGTTAGATGGTTTCCAAAAAATTTCAGATGTTAGTTTTAATCGAGAAATCGACGTTGCACTACGTGAAGATATCGGTGCAATCGGCAGACAAACAGAGTCTGATATGTTCCAAGCAACCGGTGGGATCAATACACATAAAGGTGCCATTTGGACAATGAGTTTGTTGATAAGTGCAGCTAGTTCTTTGCAGACAGGAGATCTGGAACAAATACTTTTGTCGGCACAAAAGTTAGCTAATTTACCAGATAAATATATTCCACAAACTGCTAAGAGAACTCATGGTATGGAAACTAAGAAAAAGTATGCTTTGTCAGGTGCTAAAGGTGAAGCCCAAGCAGGTTTCCCTAACATCAGAAAAGTTTTGAACTATGAACAAGATGTAGATGACTTGTGGATGCGTAGATTGATGTTGTTATATGGCAACGTTAACGATACTAATATTGTTTATCGCAGTAACTTAAAAGTTTTAGAAACATTACAAAGTATTTCAAAAGAGATATTTGAAAGTAACGTACCGGTAATTGAGAATGCAGAATTCATCGAACTGGAAAAGTTCGTCAATGAATACAATATTTCTCCAGGTGGTTGTGCAGATTTATTTGCAGCAAGTTATTTTTTAATTAATTTAGGAGAAGAATAAATGGAAAAATTACATTATAAATTTGAAACTAAAAATCCTATTAAAAAACCAATTCATATTGGTGTAGTTGCTTCAGGGGATCTTGAAGTAATCTTTCGTCCAACAGATTCAGACGAAACTGTCGTTAACATTGTGACTGGTAGTGATGGTTTTAAAGAAGTTTGGCAAAATGTTTTGGATAGATTCTTTGCAAGATATCCAATTCAAGCAGATATTGAAATAAATGACTTCGGCTCAACACCTGGTGTTGTAAACCTACGTTTAACACAAGCAATGGAGGCATTACAGGATGAAAAATAGTTTTGTTGAATTACATGCACGTGAACGTGCTGAGGCATTACTTGACGGAAAGGTCCGTGAGTTAGTTGGACCACTTGATAATATGATTTCACCACATCTAGAACCACAAGGTATCGTCCCTGAAAGTGACGATGGTGTTGTCTTGATGCGTGGTACTATCAATGGTAAAAACGCTTTGGTTATTTCTATTGAAGGTAAATTCCAAGGTGGTGGTATTGGTGAAGTTAGTGGTGCCAAGATCGTTGCTGCTTTAGAGAAGGCATTGGAAGATAATAAAGCTGGAAAGACTATCTATCCAGTTATCGTTCTTGATACTGGTGGTGTTCGTTTGCAAGAAGCTAATTATGGTTTGCTTTCAATTTCAGAGATCCATAACGCCGTTATTGCCTTGAAGAATTATGTTCCAGTTATTGGATTGGTTCCAGGACGTGTTGGTTCATTTGGTGGGATGTCTATTACTGCCTCGATTCTTTCTTACTTAATTGCTACTAAGAAAGCTAGAATCGCTTTGAATGGTCCAGAAGTTATTGAACAAGAAGCCGGTGTTCGTGAGTTTGATTCTAGTGATAAAGATTTGATCTGGAATACATTGGGTACAAAGCAAAGACTAGCAACTGGATTAGTTGATGAAGTCGTTGAAGATACAGTTGATGACATCAAGAAGTCAGTTTCAGAAGCTATTGATGAGAAGAAAGATGCTCATAGAACTGAACATGCTGACTTCTATCTTTCATTGTTAGATAAGCTTGATTTAACTAAGAAACTTGATATAAAGGAATATCGTAAACTTTATCCAGAAGTTAAAACACAAAAGCATGTTATTGCCGATGCAACTGAAAGTGACAAGCCAGGAACAAAGAGTCGTGGTCGTTTATGGTTTGAAAAACTTACAGGAATTAAGAACGCAAAGAGTTCTGTACCAACAGTTTTGCATGCTGAAAAAGACGGTAAGGAATATGTTGCCATTGTCCCAGATGCTGATAACAAGTTCCCACGTGTTCGTGATGGTGAAGTTGGTCTTGAAGAAGGATTTGCTGTTGCAAGTATCGTTAACAAAGTTGTCGCAGAAGATGCTGATAAGGATGTAAAACGTCCAATTATTATGGTTGTTGATGTTCCTAGTCAAGCTTATGGTTATCAAGAAGAATTGATTGGTATTCATGTTTCTCTTGGTTCAAGTGCTGCTGCATATGCTAAAGCACGTCAAGCAGGACATCCAGTTATTGCCTTTATTCCAGGGGATGCTGTATCTGGTGGATTCTTAGCACATGGTTTGCAATCAAATAGATTAATCGCTTTAGACGATACATCAATTACCATTCAAGCTATGTCAAAGGCTAGTGCCGCACGTATTACACAACGTACTATTGCTGAACTAGAAGAAGCCACAAAGCATGTTCCAGCTATGGCTTATGATATTGATAACTATGAAAAGCTTGGTGCCTTGTACAAACTAGTCAAGGGCATTGGTTCATATGATGCCAGTGATGAGAATGTTTCTAAGATCAAAGATATTATTGATGAGGCCATTAAGAGTACTGTTGGAAAGCCAGCAGACTTACATTTCCGTTATGAGACTCCTATCGCTGTAGAGAGTGGTCGTAAGGCAACAAACGCCGTTCGTAAAGCTGTTTTTGAACAATGGGACGTATAGAATTCTTACCTCATAATTTAATTAAAATTGATCCAAAGGGATTTTTAAGTGAAAATGAAATTCCTGATTGGGTTATTGATAGTTTGGAGAAGACTCCATTAGTAATAGTTCGTCGTGGTGAGATTATTGATAATAAGGTGCCAGTAGGTGTTAGAGGTGTTAAACGAGAACAAAGATTTGCTGGATTCATATTAATTGATTCAGTAATCGATGTGTTAACACCACAGTCTTTGGTAAATAATTCTTGGGATAAGTTATCTGAGGATAGGTTTGAATTACCAGCAATCAAGGCTTTAGATCAAGTCTCAAAAATACTAAAGGACTACAACTTTGGAATTGGTGGAAGTGTCGGTTTCGAGTTGGCAAGTGGACAAGCTACTGCTAAGATGACTAGTGACTTAGATTTAATTTGGTATGAGAGCACACGATTGTCTCATGAGGAAGCCTTTAAGTTATTGAAGAAGTTGAATCAGTTTGGAGTCCATGCTGATTTCCAAGTTGTTCATGGTCAAAAGGGATTTTCACTCGAAGAATTTGTTAATAGTTCAAGTGATACAATATTAGTTAAAACTGCCAATGGACCTATATTGTCAAATGATCCATGGTCAGAAATAGAGAAGGATTAAAAAATCTTGGATTAATATCCAAGATTTTTTTGGTAGATTATGAAATTTTTAACAGATGATAAAATTGAACTGGATTATAACATTTATGGGTCAGGTAAACCGGTCATACTTATTGCTGGATTTGGTGGTTATCAAGAGATATGGCAACTACAAGTAAAATATTTACTTGATATGAATTATCAGGTGATAACTTATGATCATAGGAATCATGGTGCTTCACAACGTACTGACTCACAATTAAATATGGCAAGATTAATTACGGATCTACATGAATTAATTGAATTTTTAAAGCTGGATAAGCCACTTTTAGTTGGTCATTCAATGGGAGCTAGTGTTTGTTACGGATATTTATCAAGATATGACAACGTTGCTGGCGTCATGGGAGTTGATCAGACTACTAAGATGCTGAATGATTCTATTTGGCATTATGGTTTTATGGATATTAATCAAAGCAATTATAAAGAGAAAACCACTAATGTTAATGTTCATGAGACATTGCATGGTTTAGACAAGCGGGTAATTACTAAGTTAAATGACGCTAAGAATAAATATCCATTCAATCGAGTTAGTAATTTGCCACTGCTATATGATCATGTTACTAAGGATTGGACCAAAGCTGTTGAGACTAGTAGTCATCCAGTGATGATTTTGGCTGCTAAAGATAGTCCTTATTACAACTCTGGTTTTGCTAAGGTGGTTGCTGATTTAAGTGAGAATGTGACATTTTCTGTGATGGATAATTCAGGTCACGACATTATGGCTGAAGTACCTGATCAGTTCAATCAGTTGTTACGACATTTTGTATTATCTAATCAACGCTATCAGTGAGAAACACTAATTAAATTAAAATTTTTCAAATCTTTTTATTGACAAACACCTCAAATAGTCTTATTGTCTGTATCAACAAAACAAATTCGTCCATAAACCGTTGAGATGGAGATCAAGACTATTGTGCATGTAAAGAGAGTTTCCGTTGGTGAGAGTGCAATCAAACGCAGATAGTTAAATGGACCATCGAGGGTTCTCTCAAAAATTTTTAACTGAATCAGTACAGAGAAACGTCAGGCATACGTAAGTTGTCGGAAGGGTGATTGCCCTTTGCTAAGAGTAATGGATTGTAGTGTTATTTGTTATACACTACCAGTCTATTAAAATAAGGTGGCACCGCGGAAATTCCGTCCTTAAACTTTTAATTAAGTTTATGGGCGGATTTTTTTTGTGATCAAATTGAAGCGGAGGAACCAAAAATGATTGAAAATGCTATTAAAGAATTAGTTAACGGAAAGAATCTAACTTTTAAAGAAACGAATCAAGTAATTGACGAGATCATGAGTGGGGAAACAAGTGATATTCAAATTTCGAGTTTCCTAACAGCCTTGTCGATTAGAAAAGAAACAGTTGAAGAAATAGCTGGTGCAGCTAATGCAATGCGTGCCCATGCCTTAGAGTTTGAAGCTGATGAACCAGTACTTGAAATTGTCGGAACTGGTGGTGATCATTCGAATTCATTCAATATTTCAACGACTTCAGCATTAGTAGTTTCAGCAACCGGGATTCCAGTTGCTAAGCATGGTAATCGTGCTGCATCTTCGAAAAGCGGTGCCGCAGATGTACTTGAAGCATTAGGTATCCAAATCAATATTGATCCTAAGCAAAGTGAGTCAGTATTGAACAAAATAGGTATTTGTTTTCTTTATGCACAGGAATATCACAGGGCAATGAAGTATGTTGCTCCAATCAGAAAAGAGCTTGGAATTAGAACGTTATTCAATATACTTGGACCACTAGCCAATCCAGCCCATGCCACATCACAATTATTAGGAGTATACGATGAAGAATTAGTCGTTTCCATGGCCGAGGTTTTGAGAAAACTTGGTGTCAAAAATGTCACAGTCATTCATGGTCAAGATGGATTCGACGAGGTTTCAGCCTCTGCCTCAACTACCGTGGCAGAAATCAAAAATGGCGAGATTAATAAATATGAAATAACCCCAGAAGAATTTGGAATTAAGCGTTGTAAAAAAGATGAAGTTATCGGTGGAACTCCGATTGAGAATGCACAAATTACTAGAGATATTTTAAATGGAAAAGTTGGTGCCAAACGAGATATTGTTCTGATGAATGCAGGAGTTGCTATTCATACTGCTAATCCATCACTAAGTATTGCTAAAGGAATTGAAATGGCAAGACAAGTTATTGACGACGGATCAGCCAAAAGAAAATTGGAAGAATTCATTAATCTAACTCAAGTTGGCATGGTCGCATGATCTTAGATGATCTGGTTGAATCCACCAAGAAGAGGATTGCTGATGAGAAGAGCAATAATAATATTCAAGAAATTATAGATAAGTTTTTAAAGTCAAAAATGGGATTCATTGGTGAAGTAAAGCATGCATCTCCATCAAAAGGTGAAATCGTTAAAGACTTCCCGTATATACAAATTGCAAAAGAATATTCAAATGCCGGAATTGATGCCATTTCAGTATTGACTGAACCCACGTACTTCCAAGGTAAATTAGAATATTTATCTGATATAGCAAAGAATGTTGATGTACCGGTATTGAGAAAGGACTTTGTGATCGATCCATATATGATTTATCAAGCCAAGTTTGCTGGCGCAAAAATAATTTTGTTGATCGTTTCAATTTTGACTCCAGAAAAGTTGAAACAATTCCAAAATTTGGCTAATGAATTGGATCTAGCAGCTATTGTGGAAGTCCATTCAACAGAAGAATTACAAATCGCCTTAGATTCTGGTGCAAGAATCATTGGAGTCAATAATCGTAATTTAAAAGATTTCACGGTTGATTTGAATAATAGCTTGAAATTACGGCCATTGGTTCCATCTCAAATACCGTTTATTGCTGAAAGTGGCATCAAGACGGTTGAAGATATTAAGTTATTAAAAGCAGCGAATATCAATGAAGTATTGATCGGCGAGACTTTTATGAAGGCCGAAGACAAGTCATTGATTATTAGAGAATTCAAAGAAGCATGATAGTATGACAAAAATTAAAATATGTGGATTGATGACTATAGAAGATATTGATGCAGTGAATCAAGCCAAGCCTGATTTTGCAGGATTCATTTTTGCAGGTGGCAGACATCATATCGACTTAGATCAAGCAATTAAATTAAGAGAACATTTGGATCCACGAATAATCAGTGTTGGAGTGTTCGTTGACGCTCCAATCGAGGAAATACTTAAGGCCGTGAATAGTGGGGCAATATCAATTGTCCAACTCCATGGCAATGAGTCAGAAGAGGTAGTTGATTATTTGCATGATAAGAATATAAAGGTTATCCAAGTATTTAACCCCACCGATGAAAAGTTCAATACTGGCGCTGACTACACAATGTTAGATAGTGATAGTGGTGAAATATTGGATTGGAAGAATTTGTTGATAATTCCGGATATTTTAGCTGGATCAATTAATTCAGCTAATGTTGATAAAGCAATTAAGATAGTAAAACCCAAAATAATCGATGTTTCGCGTGGTGTTGAAACTAACGGAAAAAAAGATATTAACAAGATAAGACAAATCGTAAACGAAGTACATAATTCTTAAGGAGTGTTCAACTATGAAAGAAATGCAAAAAAAGAGTCAAGAGTCTCATTATTATGGTGAATTTGGAGGACAATTCATTCCTGAAACTTTAATGACGGCACTAAATGCAGTATCTAAGGCGTATGACAAATACAAAGATGATCCAGACTTTTTAGATGAATTTCATACGTTATTAAGAGATTACGCTAATCGACCATCGCTTCTATATTATGCAAAGAATATGACAGAGGACTTAGGCGGTGCCAAGATTTATTTTAAACGAGAGGATTTGAATCACACTGGCGCTCACAAAATTAATAATGTTATTGGACAAGCATTGATTGCCAAACGTATGGGGAAGACTAGATTGATTGCTGAAACAGGTGCTGGACAACATGGAGTCGCTACAGCAACTATTGCCGCATTGTTTGGGATGGAATGTGAAATCTATATGGGAAAAATAGACACAGAACGCCAAAAACTCAATGTCTATCGTATGGAATTACTTGGTGCAAAGGTCCATCCAGTTACAAGTGGTTCAATGGTTCTAAAAGATGCTGTTAATGCAGCCTTACAAGCATGGACTAAGCGAATCGATGATACGTTTTACGTTATGGGTTCTGCTGTAGGGCCATACCCATATCCAGAAATGGTACATGACTTTCAAAGTGTCATAAGTAAAGAGTCTAAACAACAAATCTTGGCTGATGAAGGAAGACTTCCTGATGCAATAGTAGCCTGTGTCGGTGGTGGAAGTAACGCAATCGGGAGTTTTGCCCAATATATTGATGATAAAAATGTTGAGTTAATTGGCTGTGAAGCTGCAGGTAAAGGTGTTGATACTGACCAAACTGCTGCTACGATCGAACGTGGGTCGACTGGTATATTTCACGGGATGAAATCACTCTTTCTACAAGATAAAGATGGGCAGATCGATAAGGTATATTCGATCTCTGCAGGTCTCGACTATCCCGGTGTTGGTCCAGAACACGCTCATCTAGCTATTACTAAACGTGCTAAATACGTGGGTATAACAGACGATGAAGCTGTCGATGCTTTTGAATATATTGCCAAAACAGAAGGAATAATCGCTGCAATCGAGAGTTGTCATGCAGTGGCCTACGTTAGGAAACTAGCTCCAACTATGTCAAAGGACAAAATAATTATCTGTACATTATCTGGTCGTGGTGATAAAGATGTTGCCGCAATTGCAAAATATAGGGGGAAAGATATCGATGAATAAATTAGAAGAAGTATTTAAAAATAAAAAAGCTTTCATTCCATTCGTTGTAGCAGATGATCCTAATTTTGATGAAACGGTGGCTAACGTTTTAACATTAGCCGATAATGGCGCTGATATTATTGAATTGGGTATTCCTTTTTCTGATCCGGTAGCCGATGGTCCAATTATCCAAAAAGCTGATCTTCGTGCGTTCAGTGCTGGAGTTAATACAGATGTTGTTTTTGATATTGTTGAAAAAATTCGAGAATCAACACAGGTACCGATTATTTTTCTTACCTATACTAATATTGTTTATAAGTATGGTTATGAAAACTTCTGTCGTAAATGTTCAGAGTTAAACATCAGCGGATTAGTGATCCCGGATCTGCCATTAGAGGAACAAGATGAATTACGTGAAATTAGTGATTCATATGATATTTCATTGATTCAATTGATTGCACCAACATCTGGGAAACGTGTTGCTAAAATTGCCTCTCAGGCCAAAGGCTTCATTTATATGGTATCTTCAATAGGCGTTACCGGGAAAAGAGAAGATTTTTCCAATGAATTAGGAAGTACTATAGAAGAGATTAGAAAAGTTACGAATGTTCCGATTGCCATTGGATTTGGGATCCATTCAGTTCAACAGGCCAAAGACCTGTCACAAATCGCCGACGGAATTATTATTGGTAGTGCTGTTGTTGAGGTAATTAATAAAGGTGAGAATTTAGCTAAATATTCTCAGTTGATCAGTTCAGCTATTTAAGAGTGTGAAAATGCACGGGTAATTTCCGAGCATTAACGAAAATAATTTCGGTATTCACGAAAGTGAATGTCGAAATTATTTTTGTTAGGCGGAAGAAATTGTGCATTTTCACACGTTTTCACTGCACGTTTGAGTACAAAAAGAGTTATGTCTCAGACTATTTTTGGTTACATTTATTTATTTAGGAAGGCTGTCAATGTTTGTTTCCCCCAAGTATGTGTGATTAGATTGGGTGTAACTTTCATTAGTTGACGTAATAACTTTGTGAATCCAACGTCAATTTGTGGCTTGTTTTTCTCCATTCCTTTAATACCAGCATCTACCAATTTTGATAGTGGAGAACTTATTATTTTGGTTAGAACGGCATTGTCATATTGGGTCGTTAGATTAGTTTCGGTCACTAATGGTGGAAGAAGTTCGACTATGTGAATATTTGCACCGCTAAAACGGACTTGTTCTCTTAAAGCAACGGTATACATATGTATACCTGCTTTTGTAGCTGAATAAATAGGTGAGTCAGAAACTGGTAATAGTGAAAGTAGCGAGCTGATATTGACTATCATTGATTCATTTTGCTTCCTTAAAATAGGTAGTAATGACTTTGTAATGTATATTGTTCCATTCAAGTTTGTTTGGATTTCAGCTGTTAATTCAGTTATAGGTAGATTTTCGTCGAATAAATCATATTGACGCATGATCCCTGCTGAGTTTAGGACTATGTTGAGGTCTGGAAAGTCCTTTTTTATTTTATCAGTCAATATTTGGACATCCAAAGGGTCACTGATATCGGCAGCTATACCACTTAGTTTTGGATGCTCATTCAATAATTTATCAATTTTCTTTTGAGATCTTCCAACGATTATTACGTTGTTATTCATATTCATTAGCCTTAACGCGAATGATAAACCGATCCCAGATGTTCCACCAGTTACTAAAATAGTATTGTTATTAAGCTTCATAGTTATCCTCTTTTTCAATGAATTTATTTTCTAAGTGAGGTAACTATAATTCATTTAGTTACAAAAGTCAATAAAAGTAACCAAAGCTGTTTTGTGATAGAATTGATTTAATAAATCAAATTCAAAGAGAGATTACGAATGAATAAAATAACTAATGAGAAGATAATTGAAACAGCAGAGGAACTTTTAAAAAATAATTCAGACGTAACACTGTACGATATAGGTAAAGAATTAAATATCACTCATGCAGCACTGTATAAGCATTTTAAAAATAAAGATGAGTTGTGGACAGCTGTATTGATACATTGGTTTGACACTGAAATCTTTAATAAAATAGAAGTACATATGGAATATAAAGAACCAAAATTGATACTTAAGAATTGGATATGGCAGTTTATTAATGCAAAGAAGAATGTTTATAACATTAATAAAAGAATGTTTATTTTGAATACACAATATATCGATAATAGGCCGATAGTTTTGAGAGAAGTCCTTGAGAGTTCTTATGCAACTATTAATAATATAATGGGGTATGAAGATAACGACTATAAAACTGCTGAAGCCATTATGTCAGTATTCTCAGTATTTATAATCCCGAGTTTTGCGGAAACATGGAATTTGCCAGATTATGAGGAACGCTTTGAGAATATTTGGAATTTGATTGCTGGTGGAATTTAATCAAAAAAGTTTCTGTCAAAAAAATGATAGAAACTTTTTTGTTTTATATTGAAATATAAATATTACAAAAAAAGCATCCCAGATTTGGAATGCTCATTATTCTAATTTAAAATTATATCTGCAACGTCTTCTGAAATATTTGTATTACCTGATTTGGGATTAAATTCTTTGATTTTTTCTGAGGAATTAGTAAATAATGTCATAACCACGGGATCTTTTTTTGCTTCTTGGATTTGTTCTATATCCATAGAAGCTATAGGTTGTCCAGCTTTTACAATTGCTCCATTTGTTACTTCCATTTTAAATGGGGAGCCATTGAGTTCAACGGTATCAATTCCTAGATGAAGGATTACTTCCAAACCATTTTTTGTTGTGATTCCTAGTGCATGCTTGGTATCTGCAATCATCCCAATGGTTCCGTCTACAGGACTAACTATTTGACCATCGTTAGGAATTATTGCAATTCCATCACCCATCATTTTTTGAGCGAATACCTCATCACTAACGCTTTCTAAAGGAATTATTTTACCAGAAACAGGGGCTTTTATTGCTATTTTTTTTGAGGATTTAAATAGTTTTATCATTATGGATTCTCCTTAAACTGGTTCTTCTTCACCGACTTCAGAAATAAGTCCGTATTTTTTGTCGGGGCGCTTTAGTTCTGGCCAAAATTCTTTGTTTGCTTCAACTAAGTCATCAAGTAATTCTTTTGCCACTTGTGCACTTGGAACAGTCTTTGAAAGGGACAAGGCTTGCCAAAGCTTTTGATAGTCATGTTCAATCCATGCTTGAACGGCAAGTTTTTCTACTGTTACTTGTTCGTACATCATTCCACGTTGGAACATTGGAATATTTCCTTGAGCTAGTGGTTCAGGGCCATCATTACCGACAATGCAAGGAACTTCAACCATGGCATCATCATCAAAATTCGAAATTGCTCCATTGTTAGGGACAATTAGAAGCATACGTTCATGGGTATTGAATGCTATGGCACGTGCCAAATCAACGATGAAAGATGCGTGACTGTCAATATTAAATTCACCAACCGATGAGGTTCCGGCATCAACTATACGTTTGGCAGCGGAGAATACATTTTTTTCTCGTCCGTCCATAACTTCATTTGCTCTAGTATAATTAGGATCTGACTCTTCAACTACATAGTCTGGATATAGATAATATTTTAAATAAGTGTTAGGTAAGAATCTTGGATCAATGGCCAATAGGTCTTTAGCTTTTTTGTGTGTCGCTTGCCAACTGGCGTCCATATGTTGAGTATCAACTTCAACTTTTGTTAAATAACCATGTTCAGCTACATAATCTCTAATTTCTGGAAGGTATTCGTGTCCTTTGTGATCTTTTACGCTTGTCCACCAACCAAAATGATTCAGGCCAAAATATTTAACTTCTAGGTCTTCAGGTGTTAATCCAACAATTTGTGACATTCGTCTAAGTGTACCAACTGGCATATCACAAATATTAAGGATTTTTGAATTTGGTCGAAGTACACGACATGCTTCGGCAACTATCGCTGCTGGATTAGAGTAATTCAACATCCATGCATTAGGAGAATATTTTTCCATAAAATCAATTAATTCAACAATATCACCGATACTTCTCATACCATAAGCAATTCCACCAGGACCACATGTTTCTTGCCCAACAACGTTGTGTGCCAATGGTATTTTTTCATCTAATTCTCTCATACGGTATTTACCTGATCTAATATGAGCAAAGACAAAGTCAACATTAGTGAATGCTTTTTCAGGATCAGTCGTATATTCGAATTCAATTTGTGGAGCTTTTTCAGTTAGAACAATTTTTAGTGCTCTTCCAAGCTTAGCCTGTCTTTCCTCATCATTATCATAAAGTTTCAATGAATCAATTGGGAAACGATCCATATTATCTAGTAACATCATTACAATTCCTGGAGTAAAAGTACTTCCGCCACCTGCGATTAAAATTGAATGTTTTTTCATGATTAAATTTCTCCCTTTATTCTATTTCTGCATCCATATCTGAGATTCCAAGTGCTTCGTCAACAGCTTTTCTGACTGCAGTGACTGTTAGACCATAAACTACATGTACGTTTTTTCCCTTAATTATCAAACCGCTTGCTCCGGTATCATTTTTTAGAGTTGCTTCATCAACCAAGGAAGGGTCTTTCAAAACGGTTCTTAGTCTTGTATAACAATTTGTGACACTTTCAATATTTTCTTCACCACCCAAGGCTTCAATAATTAAGCTGGCTGGTATACCTTCATTTGCTTTTGGTAGAGTTTTCTTTTCAGAACTATTATCTTTTTCTTTGTAGTCTTTTTTAGAATATAATTTAACATCCTTAGTATCATCTTCGCGTCCAACCGTTTTAAGATTGAAGGCAGTTATCAGGACTCTAAATGTAATATAGTAAATAAAGAAGAATACTATACCTACCACTATGTACATTGGCCAATGTGTTTTTGATACTCCTAAAGGTACATTGTATAGAAGAAAATCTAAGAATCCATTTGGTCCAATTGCTCTGACGTTCAGTAGGTTTAGTACCACCATACTCAATCCTGACAATGCTGCGTGCACAACAAAGAGTAATGGGGCAAGAAACATAAATGAAAATTCAATTGGTTCTGTAACACCAGCTAAAAATGAGGTTACTACTGCCGGAATTAAGATGGCCTTAACTTTCATTTTGTTTTCTGGTTTTGCAGTTTGGTACATGGCCAAGCATGCGCCAATTAATCCAAACATTTTAGAAATTCCTCTGGCATCCCATATAACGGAACGTGATAGGAGATGAATTGAGGGATCTGCCATTTCAGCGTAATAAATATTCCTAGCGCCTTCATATACATGTCCGGCAATAGTTTCTGTTCCACCAAGTGATGTATATAAAAATGGAGTATAAATCAAATGATGTAGTCCGGTTGGAATGAGTAATCTTTCTAGTGAACCATATAAGAACAATCCAAAATTACCAGACTGTCTAATAAAACCACCCATGCCTGAAATACCAGATTGAATGAATGGCCAAACATATGTTAGAGCAATTGCTAGAATTACAGTTACTGGAATAATAACGATAAAAACAAATCTTGACCCACCATATATTTGAAAGGCACTTTTGAATTCTGTGTCAACAAATCGATTGTGAACGATACCGACAATGATTCCTAAAATGATTCCTAGGAAAACGCCCATATCTAAAATTTGAACACCAAGAACCATTGTTTGACCAGTTCCTTGTAAATCTTTAGATGTGTTCAATAGATTGTTCAAATCCATAAATTTATTCATTGCATTAATAAATACTAGAAAAGCTAGTAGTGCCGTGAAGCCAGCTTCAGCTTTCTTTTTCTTAGCCAATCCAACTGCTAATCCAACACAGAAGATTATTCCAAGATTAGTTAAAATTGAAACTAAGGATCCTGACAGAATAGCTCCAAATCCAGTTGTTATAGGATTGTTTAGAAATGGAACTGCCTCTAAAAGTTTTACGTTTGTAAAAATATTTCCAATTGCAATTAAGATACCAGCTATTGGAAGTATAAGAACGGGAATAAACATTGCTTTTGAAAAATGTTGTAGCCCATTCATAACTTTTTCTTTCATAATAAGTAACATCTCCTTTACTTGAGTTCATAAGTGAGTATATACAAAAACAAGCTCCATGAAAACGCTTTTATAAAGTTTGGAAACAGGTTACTGAACAATAAAACTTGTTTCGTAGAAAATAAAGAGCTTGTGACATAACTCTACATTAAAAGAGCCTTCATACAGAAACGTTCGGTTTCCGTATGAAGGCTCTTCTTGTATAATAAAAGAATAATAAAAAAAGAGCACCGGTCCGAACACCGATACTCCACGAAATCACCCTCGAAAGGATGTTCCAAATTATGTTCAATAATTATAACATAAATCAGACAAGTTTAAATATGGCAATCGAATTTATTCCAGAGAAAGATCACGAAGCGTATTATATCAATGAATTAGTGGAATCTATTGAGTTTCACGATAGTTATGAGACAGGACGTCCGCGTGAATATGATTTGCGGGCCGTCCTAAAATTAGTACTATTTTCATATCTTAGAGGTCGCTACACTTGTCGCCAAATTGAGCGAGAAG
Source organism: Companilactobacillus allii (assembly GCF_001971585.1). NCBI lineage: Bacteria > Bacillati > Bacillota > Bacilli > Lactobacillales > Lactobacillaceae > Companilactobacillus > Companilactobacillus allii. Next base: position 1,480,020 of record NZ_CP019323.1, read on the forward strand.
CTCGCGAGAATATCTATGCACGTTGGTTGACTCAAGAACACGTTCCTTCATATCGCACAATTGCACGCTTTATAGTTTCCGACGAAGCTATGGAGATGATTCAATCAAGTTTTGAATCTATGCGTAGCTTTTTAGTTGAACATAACTTGATTGACGATTGTGTATTTATTGATGGGACCAAGATTTTGGCGAATGCCAATAAATATTCGTTTGTCTGGAAGAAGAAAATCATTCATTATGATGATTTAAACCGCGAAAAAGCTGAAGTCATTCTAAATGAAATAAAAGAAGTTGAAACCACTGCCTTTTCAGAATCATTACCCATGGACTATGATAATTTAGATTTGACTATTGCTAAGTTAGAAGAACGAATTGAACAATTGGATTTAAAAGTAGAAGAAACCAAGAAAATCTCTCCTAACCCTGCGAAGCGGGTGCGGAGAATAATGAAATCCAAGTTAAACAAGACAAAACATATCAGTGAGAAGCATGATAAATATTCAGAAGATATGAAGATTTTTGGTGAACGTAATAGCTTTTCAAAAACTGACCATGACGCTACATTCATGCGAGTCAAAGAAGACCCAATGCAAAACGGACAACTGAAACCTGGATATAACCTACAGATTGCCACTAGTAATCAATTTACCTTGGATTATGATCTGTTCTGGAATCCAACCGATACTCGTACCTTGATTCCATTCCTCAAAACTCTGGAGACCCACCGAGTTTTAGGACGTTTCATAGTGGCTGATGCAGGATATGGTTCAGAATCTAACTACAGATATATTGAAGATGAATTACTAGACCAAACTTCCTTGATTCCTTACGGTACGATGCTCAAGGAAAATAGTCGTAAATGGAAATCAGATGAAAAGAAAGTTCTAAACTGGGACTACCATGATATCGATGATTATTACATTGATCCCAACGGTGTTAGATTCAACTTTCTAAGAGTTACTATTAGAACCGATAAATATAAATTTAAAAGACAGTTTCGTTGTTATAAAGCCGAATCAAAAGATGAGAATCAAGAAATAATTGATGCGGCATTTAATAAAAGTGGAGGTGTCAGATATATTTATATTAATTCTGAATGGGAATATTTCAAAGCACATGAACGAGAGAAGCTTTATGGTAAAGTTGGGGCAAAAATATATGCCCAACGAAAAATCGATGTAGAACCGGTTTTTGGACACCTTAAGGCTTATTTGCATTTTACCAGGTTCACGGTTCGTGGAACTGATAAAGTCAAAAGCCAAATGGGATTAGCCTTAATGGCAATGAATATGGGAAAACTAGCCAAAAGAATGGCTTTTTCTTTAAAAAACAAAAGGACCAGAACAGGAAATCTTCGGATTTCCAAGTTCTGGTCTTATTTTTTATGGAGTTTTGTCACAAGCTCTTTATTTATCAAAGCCGTTCATAGAGGCCTATGATATGTTCGAATAGTAATAATATATTGGGGAAAAAGTCATTTGAAAATTGATTATAGTCATCCAAAGGGTAGTCATCTTTGCATGTTATAGGAAGATTTGAAATATAGTTAATTGAGCTTTCTTTATTACCAGTGATACTAATAACTTTAATATCCTCGTCCTGTGCCATTTTGACCTTATCTAAAACTTGTTTTGTTTCGCCAGATTTAGAGATTACGATCAGTAATCCAATGTTATTTAAATTGTTTTCAAATACTCCAATGGAATCACCACCGGTAGATATTAAACATTTTTTACCTAGAATCAATAGCTTTTTATAAAAATATTCGGCCACTGTTGAAGAGAACCCAGTAGCATATATATAGATAAATTTTTCCTCTTGTTCAGAAATTAATTTGGCAAATTTTTTAAATGAAACTTCAGTAGTGTCCACCACTATACTATTGATGTCAGTAGATGGTTGTTTTATAGGTGTGTCTTTCATAATATATTCCGCAATTCGATAGTGCATTTCAACAAATCCGGAATATCCCAATTTTTGTGCTAATCTCATCACAGTTGAGGTAGAAGTGTAGTTTGCTTTGGCGACTCCACGGACGCCTAAGTCCAGCACAGTGTTATTATTATCTAGTAAGAATTGTAGAACTTGTCTTTCATTTGAAGAAAGTTTATCGCTATTCTTAAACTTAGAGATGTTCATAAGACTGCCTCCAATAAAATTTTAGATAAAAAAATGCGCCACGTGGGAATCGAACCCACATCCCAGGAACCGGAATCCTATGTGCGATCCATTACACTAGCGGCGCAATTACGCTTACAATTCTATCGCAAGTGTATAGTAAATGTAAATTGCAAAAAAAAATTCACAAAGATAGATGTTTTTAGGTGATATTACTTGAAATAATCACAGGACCAGTTATAATAATCAGTGTGCTTAGGAGATTAATGGTTCGACTGAGCTATTATTTTTTGAGTATATGGGTCGTAAACAGACATACAGGGACGACACATGTCCCATGGAGTATATCAAATGACTAATAATGAAGATTTAGAATTGCTTGATTTAATTGCCCCAGACTTCATTAAAACTGTGGAAAAGCGATTTATGATTCTTCAGAACATACTATTAATGGAACCTGTGGGACGCAGAACTCTTGCTGATGATTTGAACGTTACAGAACGAAGCCTTCGAACAGAGACTGATTTACTTAGGAAACAAGGTTTGATTATTTCCTCTAAGTCAGGGATGTCTCTTACTAGAAATGGTAGACATGTAACAGATCATCTGGGAAAAATGCTAGCTGATTACCAAGGAGTTGCTCTTTTAGAGAAACAACTTAGTCAGAAGTTAGGAATCTCTCGTTGTATAGTTTTACCGGGTAATTCCGATAAGCAAGCACGTGTGATTGATTCATTTGGTAGACGATTGAGTCAATTACTTGGATCAATTCTTCCAACTGGTGAAGCGTTAATATCGGTAACCGGTGGAAGAACGATGGCAAGAGTTGCAAGAAACTTTTCACCAGACTTATCCAAGAATAGAAAATTAATTTTCCTACCTGCTAGAGGTGGAGTGGGAGAATCGGTTGAAATTCAAGCGAATAATGTCTGCGCTGAAATGGCGGATAGAACTAAGGGTCAGTACCGGGCTATGTATCTTCCAGAAGATATTAGTGAAGAAAGTTTTGAATCTCTTCAAAAAGAGACTTCAATTAAGTCGGTACTTGATTTAATATATAGGAGTGATGTTGTTGTTCACAGCATCGGTTCAGCAAGTATCATGGCTGATCGTAGAAACTTGTCACGAGAAGAAAAGATGGACATCGTAGAAAAAGGTGCTGTTTCTGAAGCTTTTGGAGATTTCTTCGATCAAAGTGGTAGACTTGTATATAAGGTACCTAGGATTGGACTTCATGTCCGGGACCTTGATAGAATTAAGTATGTGATTGCGGTTGCTGGTGGGTCAAATAAGGCCAACGCAATTCAATCATATATGAAAAACGCACCTGCTCATACAGTACTCATTACTGATGAAGGTGCCTCAAAACTGATTTTAAGGGCTAACCCTTAAAAATATATTTTTTAATTTCCTGAAGGAGGAATTTTTGTATGACTACAAAAGTTGGTATTAATGGATTTGGACGTATCGGTCGTTTGGCATTCCGTCGCATTGCTGATCTTCAAGCACAAGGCAAGACTGAATTGGAAGTTGTTGCAATCAACGATTTGACATCACCTGCTATGCTTGCACATTTATTGAAGTATGATACAGCTCATGGTAACTTCAAGGCTGACAAGATCAGTGCTACAGAAAACTCAATCGTCGTTGACGGTAAGACTATTCCTGTATATGCTGAAATGAACGCTGCAGACCTTAAATGGGTTGGCAACGACGGTGTTGACATCGTTCTTGAATGTACTGGATTCTACACATCAACAGAAAAAGCACAAGCTCATATCGATGCTGGTGCAAAACGTGTATTGATCTCAGCTCCATCAGGTGACATGCCTACAGTTGTTTATGGTGTTAACGACGATGTTCTTACAAATGACGTTAAGATCGCTTCAGCTGGTTCATGTACAACAAACTGTCTTGCACCATTAGCTAATGCCGTAAACAAAGAATTCGGTATCAAAGCTGGTACAATGACAACAGTTCACGCATACACAGCTACACAAAAACTTCAAGATGGTCCAGAACGTAAAGGTAATGTTCGTGCTGCACGTGCTGCTGCTGCTAACATCATCCCTCATTCAACTGGTGCTGCTAAGGCTCTTGGCCTTGTTGTCCCAGAACTTAAGGGTAAACTTGATGGACATGCACAACGTGTACCAGTTATCACAGGTTCACTTACAGAATTAGTTGCTACTTTCAACAAAGAAGTTACAGTTGACGAAGTAAATGCTGCCGTTAAGAAATATACTGACAATAACCCTTCATTCGGTTACAACGATGACGAAATCGTATCATCAGACATTATCGGAACATCATTTGGTTCAGTATTTGACCCAACACAAACACAAGTTGTTGGTTCAGGTGCCGGCCAAGTTGTAAAGACTGTTGCTTGGTATGACAACGAATCAGGATTTACTGCACAAATGGTTCGTACACTTGAAAAATTTGCTACATTAAACTAATTCATTAGTTTAACTAGTAACTAATTTAAGATAAAACCTAATTTAGTATGATTTAAATTGGCGGAGGGAGGAAACTCCTTCCGCTTTTTTTTAAGGAAAATATTGGAGGATTTATTTACAATGACTAAACTTATTGTTTCTGACGTTGACGTAAAAGGCAAAAAAGTCTTAATGCGTGTAGATTTCAACGTTCCTATTAAAGATGGCGTTGTCGGCGATACAAACCGTATCGTTGGTGCTATCCCAACAATCAAATATGTATCAGAAAATGGCGGAAAGGTTATCTTGCTATCTCACTTGGGTAGAATTAAGAGTGATGCAGACAAGTTAGCTTTATCATTGAAGCCAGTTGCTGCTAAACTTCAAGAGTTAAGTGGTATGTCTGTTAAGTTCGTACCAACTAACGAAGGTAAAGAACTTGAAGATGCTATCAACGAATTAAAAGATGGCGAAATTCTTCTTATGGAAAACACTCGTTTCCAAGATATCGACAACGACTTTGGTAAACGTGAAAGTAAGAATGATCCAAAACTTGGTGAATACTGGGCATCACTTGGTGACGTATTTATCAACGATGCTTTTGGTACAGCTCACAGAAGCCATGCCTCAAACGTTGGTATCTCAACAGCTATGAAAGCTGCTGGCAAACCAGTTGCTGCTGGATATTTGATGGAAAAAGAAATCAAATTCTTAGGTAACGCTGTTGATAATCCTGTACACCCATTTGTTACAATTCTTGGTGGTGCAAAGGTTTCAGATAAGATCGGTGTTATTGAACATCTAATTCCAAAATCAGATCACATTATTATCGGTGGTGGTATGGCATATACATTCTTGGCCGCTCAAGGTCACAAGATTGGTAAGTCACTATTCGAAGCAGATAAAGTTGAACTAGCTAAGGACCTCCTTCAAAAAGCTGGCGACAAGATTGTACTTCCTGTAGATCACATTATTGCTAAAGAATTCTCAAACGATGCTGAAGCAACAACTACTGATGGTGTTGATATTCCTGATGACGAAATGGCTCTTGATATCGGACCTAAGACAGTTAAGTTATTCCAAGACACTCTAAAAGGTGCCAAGACTGTTGTATGGAATGGACCAATGGGTGCATTCGAAATGAGCAAGTTTGCTGAAGGTACACTAGAAGTTGGACGTGCTATGGGTAACTTATCAGATGCTATTACTATTGTTGGTGGTGGTGATTCAACTGCTGCTGCTAAGAGCCTTGGTATTGCTGATAAATTAACACACATCTCAACTGGTGGTGGTGCCTCACTAGAATATCTAGAAGGTAAAGTATTACCAGGAATTGACTCAATTTCTGACAAATAATTTAAGGAGAGTTTAAATTTATGCGTACACCTATTATTGCGGGTAACTGGAAGATGAACAAAAATCCTAAAGAAACCCAAGAATTTTTAGACGGTATCAAAGGTAAATTACCAGAATCAGGCGTAGAAACTATTATTGGTGCCCCAGCCATTGATCTTACAACACTTGTTGCAGGAGCAGAAGGTACACCATTAAAGACTGCTGCTGAAAACTCATACTTTGAAGAATCTGGTGCATTTACTGGTGAAACTTCACCTAAGGCTCTTGATGAAATGGGCATTGATTATGTAATCATTGGTCACTCAGAAAGACGTCAATACTTCGGTGAAACTGACGAAGATATCAATAAGAAAGCACATGCTATCTTAAAAAACAACATGCTACCTATCATCTGCTGTGGTGAAACACTAGAACAACGTGAAGCCGGAAAAGCTGAATCATGGGTAACAGGTCAAATCGAAGCAGCCGTTAAGGGTGTTTCAGCTTCTGACTTAGCAAAATCAGTTATCGCTTACGAACCAATCTGGGCCATCGGTACTGGTAAAACAGCTACTTCAGATCAAGCACAAGAAATGGTTCACGTAATCCGTGAAAAGATTGCTAGCTTATACGATGCTGACACTGCTGATAAAGTACGTATTCTTTACGGTGGTTCAGTTAAACCTGCTAACGTTAAAGAATTAATGTCTAAAGAAGATATTGATGGTGGACTTGTTGGTGGAGCATCAATGGAGCCAGAATCATTTATCGCTTTAGCTAATTTCAATAAATAATAACTTTGTGTTATATATTTATTTTAATAGTTAAAAAGGTTAAAATTAACTTGTAATAAAATCATAAAGGAGATTTTTAAAATATGTCTGTAATTACTGATATTTTAGGTCGTGAAGTTCTTGATTCACGTGGTAACCCAACTGTTGAAGTTGAACTATATACTGAATTAGGCGGCTTTGGCCGTGGAATTGTTCCATCAGGTGCTTCAACTGGTGAACACGAAGCTGTTGAATTGCGTGATGGCGACAAGTCACGTTTTGGTGGCAAGGGTGTTCTTAAAGCAGTTGCTAACGTTAACGACAAGATTGCTAAAAAGATTGTTGGTATGGACGTTACTGATCAAAGAGGAATCGACCAAGCAATGATCGACCTTGATGGTACAGAAAACAAAGGTAACCTTGGTGCCAATGCTATCTTAGGTGTATCACTAGCTGCTGCACGTGCTGCTGCTGATGAATTAGGTCTTCCATTGTACGAATACCTTGGTGGTCCTAATGCTCACGTACTTCCAACACCAATGATGAACGTTATCAATGGTGGTAAGCATGCTGATAACAACGTTGACTTCCAAGAATTCATGATTGTACCTGTTGGTGCAAAGTCAGTTCATGAAGCCGTACGTATGGGTTCAGAAACTTTCCAAGCACTTAAATCAATTCTTAAAGATCGTGGTTTGAATACTGCTGTTGGTGATGAAGGTGGATTTGCTCCTGACCTTGAAAACAACGAAGCACCATTCAAGATCTTGGTTGAAGCTATTGAAAAAGCTGGTTACAAGCCTGGCGACGATGTTGCTATTGGTTTTGACTGTGCCTCATCAGAATTCTACAACACAGAAACTGGTAAGTACGATCTTAAGGGTGAAGGCGAAAATGGTGCCAGCTTAACAACTGACGAATTTATCGACTTGCTTGACGGAATCGTTGAAAAGTACCCAGTTATTACAATCGAAGACCCACTTGACGAAAACAACTGGGAAGATTGGCAAAAAGTTACAAAGGCTCTTGGTAAGAAAGTACAACTTGTTGGTGATGACTTGTTCGTTACAAATACAGACTACTTGAAGAAGGGTATTGATATGGGAGTATCAAACTCAATCCTTATCAAGCTTAACCAAATCGGTACACTTACAGAAACATTTGAAGCTATCGAAATGGCTAAAGAAGCTGGATTCACTGCTGTTGTTTCTCACCGTTCAGGTGAAACAGAAGATACAACAATTGCTGATCTTGTTGTTGCTACAAATGCTGGTCAAATTAAGACTGGTTCAATGAGCCGTACAGATCGTATTGCTAAGTATAACCAATTGATGAGAATCGAAGATCAACTTGGCGAACAAGCAGAATACAAGGGTATTCACAGTTTCTACAACTTAAACAAGTAATTCATATTTTAAATTGAGACAATCCTTTAGGGTTGTCTTTTTTTATTTCAAATTGTATAAAATGATATTTCATAATTTGAATTATAATATCTTGTACATCAGTTATAATATATTTAATTTAAATTATTAATAATAATTTACTCTATTTTGATCGCACAGGAGAAATCACTATGAGATTACAAGTAAATAAAAGAATTATTTTATATGTAAATTTGATTATATTTAGTTTCTTTGCAATCGTAACTGGTTTGTCCACGATAGATAGCAAGGCAGCAAGTGCTACTGATGATGACTATGATGCCGCGATAAGTAGTGCTCCACAAGGGTTGGATTTAGAAGATATCTTTGTTCCGGGAACTTTCAAGGATAATGTTTCGACTGTTATTGAGGTTAATAATTCTCAAGTTACAGATACAGATGCAGTTAGATTGACGTATGCCAAGAATCAATTGGGTGCAATCTGGTCCACTGATAGTAACTATTTTGATTTGAATAAGGACCAAACAATGTCCATGTGGATGTATTTTGGTGGGACCAAGAATCCCGGTGATGGAATGGCTTTTGTTCTACAAAATGATGACAATGGAACGGGTGCCATATCAACATTTACTTCTAAGAATATTATCGGTCAGACCACAAAAACTCCGGCTGGTGGTGAAACATTGGGAGTTTGGGCAGCTGATCAGGATGGTAGTTTGAAGGATACTGAGAAATTTGCGACGACTGCCATTCAAAATAGTTGGGCACTTGAATTTGATACTTATATTAATGATAGTGATAATTATGCAGCAGCTGGTAGTGCAAGTGCTTTTGATGTTCAGATTTCTGATGCAGGACAACATATTGCGGCCAATTATCCTGGTGATGCAGCCAGTTACTATACCGCTACTAAGAATTATGATTTTACCGGGTTAATAAAGAAATATATTAACTATATGAACCATGGTGGCCTGATCCCTAATGTAGATTTGGCTAATGGGACATGGCATCATCTGACGATGAACTGGGATTCAACGACTAAGGTGATGACTTATAACTTTGATGACATCAATCCGGATGGATCGGATAATCCTGATGCCTTGATGAATAGCTTTACAATTGATACTGATGTATTCGCTTCTACTAATGGACAAGTTCGCTGGGGGTTTACTGGTGCAACAGGTAGTAAGTATGAGAATAACTTAGTTATATTTGAGTCAATTCCAGACTTAGTTAATGCCACGGTAACGCCGTCAATTTATGATGTGACACAAGATAGAGAAATTGCTGATGGTGATTCAATTATTTCCAAGGATGAACTAGAGGTTTCGTACAATCTTGATTACGAAAATGGTAGAAGAGATTGGAAAGATATCGTAGCCAAGATCAAGTTGCCTGGTATTGCGCCTGATCCAGATGATACTAGTAATGATATTGAGAATATAATCTATGATGATACGGCAACTATCACTTATGCTGATGGAGCGTCTGAGACGTTCTCGATTGAAGGGATGACTGAAAATGAAGTCCAATATACGCTAGCGGAGACTCTTTCAGACACAAATCAGAGTGCAACTATTGAATTCACTGGTAATGCAATTGCAGTTAATCGTGATACTGAGATAGGTGAGGAGACATCTACTTTTTCATCTACTAACTTTATTACCCATGTGAATACGCCAAGTTTCACGATTCAATCGGATAAAAGTATTACGATTGCACTTTTGAGTGGTTCAAAACAAACCGTCCAATCAGGAGAAGATGCTAATCTGACGGGTGTTATTTTATACGCCGGTGGAGATGCAGACATTACTAACTCTAGATTTACGGTTAATACAGAATTAAATGGTGAAGTTTTGGATACGGTACAGATGGACGATAATGAAGAAACCGGGATTTTTAAGATCAATATTCCAGCAGGGATATTAAAACCAGGTGACAACGATCTGGATATTTATATAACGGATGAAGTCGGGACAAAGTCCAATGTTGTATCGGCAACTATCACTGTGGCTGGGTATTTGAGCTTTAAAGATGTGTCAGACAGTGTATCGTTTAATCCAATTCATTATATTGGAGAAGCTGGAGTTATCGGTAGAAATGATGATTGGAGCTTGTCAGTCAACGATGCCAGGAATGCTGGATCACAATGGAAAGTTATTGCATCGTCAACTACTATGACTAATGGGTCAGATACTTTACAAGGTGGATTGATATATACTGATGGAAACTCGGTTACTTCGATAGTTAACAATCCAGTTATGATTGCTAGTTATACGGATCAAAATGACGGCGATGAAGTGACTGATATTATAGGCAATTGGAATGATGATGAAGGGATTCTTTTAAGGACTAGTAGTAGTGAGAAGGGCGGAACATATACTGGAACGATAAAATGGGAATTATATGACAGTATTTAATGCTTGCTGACTGTCTTTTTCAATAAGGGTTTGGTAAAGTGAAGGTATTAATACTTCACTAGTATTGGAGGAGAAGAAATGTCTTTGAAAGTTGCTTTTATTGGATTCGGTAAATCAGCCAATCGCTATCATTTACCATATTTAAATATACGAAATAACTTTGAAATAAAGATGGTATATACGAGAAAGGGTCCTAATGAAGATTTAGCTAAGCCATATCGAGAAAAGGGAACTAAGTTCACAACTAATATCGATGATATTTTGCAAAATAGTGAAATTGACTTAGTAGTTATTTGTACACCAGCAAGTACACATTATGAGCTTGCCAAACAGGTAATTAATGCAGGTAAGTCAGTCATTGTGGAGAAGCCATTTGTTGATACGGTTGATCATGCTAAGGAATTATTACAGCTTGGTAAAGAAAAACATGTGTTAGTAATGCCATACCAAAATCGTCGTTTCGATGGTGATTTCTTGGTTACTAAACAAGTTGTTGATCAAGGATTTCTTGGTGATATTGTCGAGGTCGAGTCTCACATTGACTATTATCGACCAGGTAGTGTGACTGGAAAAGGGACTAAAGAACAAGGATCATTTTATGGATTAGGGATTCATTTGATGGACCGTTTGGTAGCTTTGTTTGGCCGGCCAAATACTGTTGCTTATGACATTCGGAATACTGATGTTGTTGATGCTGTGGACAATTATTTTGATGTAGATTTACATTATGGCAATCAAATGAAGGCCAAGATTAAGGTCGGATATGATATTGCCAGTGAATACCCAAGATTCATTGTTCATGGGACTAATGGTTCATTTATAAAATACGGAGCTGATCAACAAGAAAATGACCTAAAAGCAGGTATCATGCCTGGAACTCCAAATTTTGGTGAAGATAGTCCAATGTATTATGGAATAGCTAAGTATAAGAATTCCAATGGAGATTGGATCAAGAAACAAATCAAGACACCAACTGGTGATTATGGTTTGTACTATGATTCTGTTTATGACACGTTAGTTAATGGAGCACCAAAGTTGGTTACTGACAGTCAAGTGATAACTGATATAGAATTACTTGAAGCAGGTTTCAGTAAACCTTCACCATCGGTATACAAAGTTTCAAAAATATAGTAGCCTGAGTGGCTACTTTTTTTTATATGTGGAAATTGTTGTATACTTAAACTAACGGGGTGAAGTGTATGAAAGTAATCGTTGCAGATAACGATAAATTGAAACTCACGCTTGAGGGAGTAGCAGTTGGGGCTCTCACTGGTGTGGTTGTTAGTGTGTTTCGTTGGTCGATAGGCCAGTTGTTAACTATCTTTCAAGGAGCATATGTTGCTGCTAGGAAGAACATAATCATTGTTTTGGCATTATTTGTACTGTTAGTTGCAGTTGGATTAATAGTTGCTGGTTTACTGAAAAAAGAACCAAACATTTCAGGATCTGGTATTCCTCAAGTTGAAGCTCAATTAGCTGGAGAGATGGAAATGAGTTGGTGGTCGATTCTTTGGACTAAGTTTGTTGGGGGAATTTTAAGTATTGGTCCAGGTTTATTTCTTGGACGTGAAGGTCCCTCAATACAATTAGGTTCAGCTATTGGTCAGGGGTTTAGTGAAGTAACAAAAGAGACTGGTGTGTTCCGTAGAGTATTGATTGCTAGTGGTGCAGCCGGTGGACTAGCTGCTGCTTTTAACGCTCCAATTGCGGGAGCAATGTTTGTGTTGGAGGAGATTTATCATAACTTTTCTCCATTAGTTTGGGTGACCTCACTGGCTAGTGCTGTTAGTGCAAATTTCATTGCACTATATGTATTTGGTTTAACGCCAGTTTTGGATATTACTCATAAGCAAAGTTTACCAATCGGATTATATTGGCACTTGATTTTATTAGGGATTGTTTTGGGATTAATGGGACGTTTATATCAAAAGGTTCTATTGATTATGCCATCATGGTATGCAAAAACAAGAATTCCTCGTTATTTACAAGGATTGATTCCTATTTTATTGATATTGCCCATAGGTATGATGTTCCCTCAGTTTATTGGTGGTGGAAATAGTATCATCACAAGTTTGAACAGCTGGGGAACTAGTTTGTGGTTTTTGATAGGATTGTTAGTACTAAGATTTATCTATTCAATGATTTCTTACGGTTCAGGTTTACCTGGTGGTATCTTCCTTCCAATCTTGAACTTAGGTGCAATTATTGGCGCTATATACGCTGTATTTATGCACAACATGGGATTATTACCATTGGGATTTGAAAGTGACTTGATAATATTTTCCATGGCGGGATATTTTGCTTGTATTGGTAAAGCGCCTTTCACAGCGATTATCCTAGTCACTGAAATGGTTGGATCACTAAGTCATCTTATGCCACTAGCAGTGTTGTCTTTAGTGGCCTATGTAGTGGTTGATATATTAAATGGAGCACCGATCTATGAGTCTTTGAAGGAACGTTTGAATATTGATTCTGATTATTTGAATCGTGTAAGTAAGTTGAATGATCGACTAGAGATGCCGATTTTTGAAGGTAGCTCAATTGATGGTAAATATATCAGGGACATTCCATTTCCAAAGGATATTTTAATTATTGCGATTTATCGTGGAGAGTCTCAGATCATTCCCAAAGGTGATACTGTTATTAAAGCCGGCGATAGGATAGTAATGATGGTTAATGCCGCTAAGCGAGTTAAAATGAGAGATAGAATAAATCGTTTGATTAATGGTATGGACTAGAATTTTGACTTATTTTGTGTTATTGTTTTAGGAGTGATTTCAGCTTTCAACACCATGAACGGAGGTTTTACGGGTGTATAACGTTATTGAAACTATACTTATTATTGTTTCCATTTTGATAATTATTGCTGTATTAATGCAGCCTACAAAACAACAAGATGCATTGAACGCCTTATCAGGTGGCGGTGGAGACTTGTTCAGCAACCAGAAGAAGCGTGGTTTTGAAGCTTTCATGGTAAAGGTTACCTATGTTTTGCTAGTGCTATTTTTTATTTGTTCATTAATACTAGTATACTTATCATCACACTAAGCAAGTTACCCTCCTGAAGCTACTAAAAGTTGCTTGGGAGGTTTTTTGTTATAAGGAGTGTTTTTTTGAAAATTTTGATGCCAAAACCATTTTTCTTTAATGCTGGAGATAAAGCCGTAATATTATTGCATTCATTTTCAGGTACATCAAATGATCAAAGATTAATGGGTAGGATGCTTGAACGTAATAATTATTCTGCTTATGCGCCAATGTTTAAGGGACATGGAACGAACAATCCAATAGATATTTTGGATTCTGGTGGTCCAGATGAGTGGTGGAAACAAGTTAATGAATCGGTTCAATTTTTGAAGAACCATGGTAAAAACGATATATATATATTTGGTCTTTCACTAGGGGCAATTTTTGCTACCAAGGCTGTTGAAGAGATTCCGGAGATAAAAGCCGGTGGAGTTTTTGGTTCTCCTATATTGTCGAATGATTTTTCAAATATTAGGGATGCTTTTATGACATATTCTAAAAAAGTCTATGAAATAAAAGAAGTAAGTGAAACTGATAAGTATGCTGATTTAAGGATAATTGATTCCAAGATTGACGCCATGCTTGTTAATATTCGAAGAACTACGAATAGTGTAAGTGATAATTTAGCTGAAATTAAAAAGCCATATTTTATTGGCCAAGGTACGAGAGATAAAATGGTAGATCCAAAAGCTGCTGAAAAAGTGGCTAGTATAGTTGGGACAAGAGACTTTCATCAATATGATGCTGGTCATGTCTTGACGATTAATCGTGCTCATAAAGAATTAGAGGGCGATGTGTTAAACTTTTTAGAAAATATTGAGGATAGAAATGCCTGATAAAGAAAATAAATTAATTGCGGATATACTTGAATTTTTCAGAAATAATCCAGAACATAGATATACTTCTGAACAAATTGAAGATTCATTGAGAATGCATGGAGCTTCAGCGTTTAAACGTGTTGTTAAAGCTATTGCAGTTCTTGAAGGTGAGGGGAAAATCACTCTCACAAATACAGATGAGTTCAAAATGGCTCAACCTGATAAGGTCCTTGAGGGTACTTTTAAGGGTAATGACAAGGGATTTGGATTTGTTAAATATGATGAAGTAGAACCAGATGCCTTTATCTCTAGGGATAATACACTTCATGCTGTTAACGGAGATACAGTAGAAGTTAAATTTATTAAGCCATCTAATCCATGGATTGATAAGGGTCCAGAAGGCGAGATTGTTAAAATCGTCGAGCGTTCATTGTCTAGAATTGTTGGAGAATTTCATCCATACAGTGATGCACAAGTGGAGAAGTCTGGTAATTATGGATATATTAAGAGTCATGAGAAGAAATTAGCTTCATACATGGTTTTTATTTCTAACAAGGGATTACACCCACAAATGGGAGATATGGTTCAAGTATCCATTGATGAATATCCAAGCGATGATCATCCACAAAGTATGGAAGGTACTGCTCTAGAAGTAATTGGTAATAAGAATGATCCTGGTGTTGATATTATGTCGATCGTTATTGATAATGATATTAATCCAGAATTCCCCAAAGAAGTTCTTGAAGAAGCAGAAGAGATTCCTGATCACGTTTTAGAGAGTGATCGAGTTGGTCGTCATGATTTAACAGATAATATGGTCATTACTATTGATGGGGATGATTCAAAAGACTTTGATGATGCTGTCGGTGTTGAAAAAATGGCTGATGGTAAATTCCACCTTGAAGTACATATCGCTGATGTTACTCACTATGTAACTGAAGGATCTGCTTTGGATAAAGAAGCTTATGAACGTGGAACAAGTACATATTTAGTTGACCGTGTTATTCCTATGCTTCCATTCAGATTGTCAAATGGTATATGTTCACTGAACCCTGGTGAAGATAGATTAGCTCTAACTTGTGATATGGTTATTGACCAAACTGGACAAGTTGAAAAGTATGACATTTATCCAAGTGTTATCCAATCTAAATATCGTATGACATATAACAACGTTAATAAGATATTGGATGGCGATGTTGAGTTATGTGAGGAATACAAACCATTAGTTCCAATGTTAAAAGACATGTCAGAACTTCATGATATTTTATTGAAGATGAGACATAGTCGTGGTGCTATTGACTTTGAAGAAACAGAAGCTAAGATCATTGTGGATGAAAACGGTAAGCCAGTTGATATTCAATTGCGTGACCGTGGTATATCTGAACGTATGATTGAATCATTTATGTTGGCAGCTAATGAAACAGTTGCTAAAAACTATAATTTGAAACATGTTCCATTCCTTTATCGTGTCCATGAAAAGCCAGATGATGAAAAGGTTAAGCGTTTCTTCGAATTTGTTGCAGCTATGGGTGTAGATGTACATGGTAATTTGAAAGATATCAGTCCCAAAATGTTCCAAGGTGTTTTAGCACAAGTTACTGGTACACCTGAAGAAGCAGTCGTTACTATTATGTTGCTTAGAAGTATGCAACAAGCTAGATATTCTGATGAGCCACTGGGTCACTTTGGTCTTGCTGCCAAGTACTATACTCATTTCACATCACCAATTCGTCGTTATCCTGACTTGACCGTTCATCGTATGATTCATAGCTATGCTGAAAATGGCTTTACTGATGATGAAAAGGCCAAATGGGGCGGAAAGCTTAAGGAGATCGGTGATCATACTTCTGGTCGTGAAAGAAAGTCTATTGACGCTGAACGTGCTGTTGATGATCTTAAGAAGACAGAATACATGGCTGATCAAGTCGGTGAGACCTTTGACGCTGTCGTTAGTTCAGTAACAAGTTTTGGTATGTTTATTCAATTGGATAATACTATCGAAGGATTAATTCATATTTCTAATATGAAAGATGATTATTATGAATTCGATGAAAAGAGTATGTCGATGCATGGTAGAGGAACTGGAAAGACCTTTAAAGTTGGTCAACCAATTCAAGTTAAACTAATGCGTGCTGATGTTGAACATAGACAAATTGACTTTGAAAGAGTTCTAACTCCAGAAGAAGCTGAACAAGTTAAGAAGCGTGAAGCAGAATTCGCCAAGCGCCGTGCAAGTCACAGTAGAAGTGATCATCGTCACAGTAATAACGGTGGTCGTTCAAATGGTAATGGTCATAGCAACAATCATGGTCATTCAAATAATAATGGGAGTAACAAAAGACGCAGTAAATACGAAAGTCGGTGATGATATATGAAGAAACATCACGTAAAGGCTGCTAATGAAGTAGCTAACAACCGTAAAGCTCGTCATGACTATAATATTTTAGATACCTATGAGGCGGGGATTGCTTTAACAGGGACTGAGATTAAGTCCGTACGGGCAAGTAAGATTAATATTCGTGATGGATTCGTGCAAGCTAGAAGTGGGGAATTGTGGCTTGAGAATGTAAATATTGCTATTTATGATCAAGGGAATCAATTCAATCATGATCCATTACGTAATCGTAAATTGTTGTTGCACAAAAAAGAAATTAGAAAAATATCTTCAACAGTACAAGAAAAGGGTATAACAGTAATACCATTGAAAGTATATTTAAAGAATGGTTTTGCTAAAGTCCTAATCGGAGTTGCTGAAGGTAAAAGACAATATGATAAACGAGAGACGCTAAAACGTCGTGATCAAGAACGTGAGATACAAAGAACACTTAAAAACTATAGGTAATTGAAAAGTGGGATATTTCAATGGGAATGTCCCTTTTTCGTGTCCTAAGTATATGTAGTACTGTATGATAAAACTTGAGGTGAAAGTATGTTTAGAAATGCAAAAGAAGAAGATGCTGATCAGATATTACCAACCCTTTTTCAAATATTTGACGAGATGGAGTTAGATATTTTTAAAGAGATCGGTAATGACAAAATGGCACAGGTTATACGTGAAGGATTCGAGTTACCACAGTATCGTTATGGACTAGATCATATTTTAGTCGATGAGATCAACGGTAAAGTGGCGACGATTGCTGTCGGATATCCTGAGGAACAAGAAGATAGCATTGATGATCCACTAATGAAAATTTTGCACAAGTATGGTATTAAACAAAGTATTTTTACTGATAAAGAAGCTTGGCCAGGCGAATGGTATCTGGATTCCTTTGCCGTTGCAGAAGATATGCAGGGTAAAGGTGTTGGTACTAAGTCACTTGAAGAACTCATTACTATCGTACGTGGTCGTGGTGAGAAGACTATGAGTTTGAACGTTGACGTTAAAAATGAACCAGCTAAACATCTATATGATAAATTAGGATTTAAAAAAGTTGGTCAATTATATATTGGTGATCATTTGTATGATCATATGCAATTAGATTTGTAAAATTATGTTTAAATAAAAAATATTAGAGCGTGACAAAACACGTTCAGTTTTCGTTTATAAGCCTAAAAGACCAGTATTTACATGCGTAAATACTGGTCTTTTAGGCTTATATTGAGAAAATTGTGTTTTGGCACGCATTTTCACTGCAAGTTTGAGTAGAAAAACAACTCCATATTTTTCACTTAGAACCTGTCAGTCTTTTTACAATCTCTATTTTTAAAGTTGAAATAAGATAATTTAGATTTCAAGCCAATGTTAAGTTCAGGTTCATGTTTCATACTTGGGATTCTAACGTACTTATCTAAGAATATTGCGATGAGAATTCCAATTGGTCCATTGTCCATGTCGTTTACATTGATCTCAAGTCCAGGTTGTCCTTGGTTCATGACAGTTGGTTGTACTTTCATAACTTCTTTTCCACTTTGTAAGGCATGATAGTCAGAAGTTATCAAATTTCCAATAATATTCCAATTTATTTTGGAAAGGAAAACGTACTTCATTTCGATAACTGGCACGGCATTGATAGTGGCTTTTTCCTCTTCATTTATTTCTATTGAATAAATTTTTAGGAAATTATTTTTGATTTTGATTTCACCGATCTTGGTATTAAGGCGATTATATAGCTGAATTAATAATGGGTTGTCCTTATCACGTGAAGCGATAAAAATAGTTTCTTTATTCTGATTTGTTACTACAAGAATATTTCCCACCATTAAATCTGCTTTACGTATGTAGAATTTCATCCCATTTGACCTGCTGTTTCGTTTTGTTTAATAACCTTTTGAATAATTTGAGCAACACCATCGTTAACATTATTATCAGTAAATTCATCAGCTATTTCTTTGATTGCTGATACGGCATTGTCCATGGCAACTCCAATACCAGCTTCTCTTATCATTGATTCATCATTTAGATTATCACCAATCGCCATAATTTCACTTTGTTTGATACCTCTTAATTTAGCATACTTCATCAAAGCAATCCCTTTTTGTGCATCGACACTGTTTACTTCGATATTATTAGGTGATGATGAAGTAACAACAACGTTTTTGATTGATTGATTTATTTCGTTAGTTAAAGGATGTAATTTTACTTCACGATCATTTTTAGAATCAAAAGCTAACAACTTCATAATATGGTAGGATTCATCACTGAATATGTGATCATAATTATCAACAAATTTCATTGGGGTCATTTTGATTCGCTCCAACGTATCATTGTAAGCTTGTTCATAAGTTGTTCCTGGATTCAAACTTACTAATAATTGAGCTAAACTAGATACACGAAGTTCTTTATTGTCAGAAAAGATCCCCTTGTCAGTAACAACTTCAAAATATACATTGTACTTATGTAGTAGATCCACTAACTTATGTTCAGATTCTCTAGAAATTGGATTGCTGGATGCAAGGTTTTGTTCCTCATCAAAAACCTCTGCACCATTTAATGTGATATATCCAGTATTTACGCGTCCATCTAGAAATGGTCTAGCCTCACTTAGACCACGCCCAGTAGCAATTAGGAATTCAATTCCGTTTGCTTGGGCATCTTTTATCGCTTGAATATTACGTTCGGATACTTTCATTTTATCGTTTAACAAAGTTCCGTCCATATCTGATGCAATTAATTTAATCATAAAATTCCTCCGAATGCGTTATTCTATAAGTGAATGTTACCATATTTTAATAACAAAGACAGTAGGTGTAAATTTGAAAACATTAATCAAAAATGATTGGGAAGATATATTAGAACCAGAGTTCAATAAGCCCTATTATCATGAATTACATAATTTTTTAAAGGAAGAATATAGTACAAAACAAATCTATCCAAATATGTACAAAATTTTTCAAGCGTTTATTTGGACTTCTTTTTCGGATACTAAAGTAGTTATTTTAGGCCAAGACCCATATCATGAACCTAATCAGGCTATTGGGTGTAGTTTTGCAGTGGCACCAGGTGTAAGAATACCGCCGTCATTGGTTAATATTTATAAAGAATTACAAGATGATGTTGGTTGTAAGCCGGTAAACCATGGCTATTTGAAGTCGTGGGCAAATCAAGGTGTATTGCTATTGAATTCTGTTTTGACGGTTAGAAGAGGCCAAGCATATTCTCATAAAGGTAAGGGATGGGAAGAGTTGACCGATTATGCAATTAAGGCATTGTCGAAACGTGGTAAGGTCGTATTTATTTTGTGGGGAGGAGCTGCTAAGGGGAAAATCCCTCTGATAGATCAAACTAAAAATACAATAATATCATCGCCGCACCCCAGTCCATTGTCCGCATATCGTGGTTTTTTTGGATCAAAACCATTTTCTCGCACAAATAAAGCGCTTTTATCTTATAATGAAAGGGTAATCAATTGGCAATTACCTGAAGTTGTCGATGAAATGGAGGAGAAATAATGGATTTATTTGATAGTCTTAAGAACAAAATTGATGGTAAGAATCTAACGATAGTACTACCAGAAGGTAATGAACCAAGAATTCTTGGTGCTGCGATTCGTCTTCAAAAAGAGAATATTCTTAAACCAATTCTACTAGGAAATAAAGATGATATTTCTAAAGTTGCTAGTGATAATTCATGGAATATTGATGGTCTTCAAATTATTGATCCAGAAACTTATTCAGAATTTGATGAAATGGTAGATTCATTCGTTGAACGTCGTAAAGGAAAAAATACTAAAGAACAAGCTTTGACTATGTTAAAAAATAACAATTATTTTGGTACTATGCTTGTTTATATGGATAAAGCTGACGGTATGGTTTCTGGTGCAGTACATTCAACTGGTGACACTGTTCGTCCAGCACTTCAAATTGTTAAAACAGCTCCAGGTAATAAGAGTGTAAGTGGTTCATTTATTTTGCAAAAGGGTGACCAACGTTATATGTTTGCTGATTGTGCTATTAATATTGATCCCGATGCAAATGGATTGGCTGAAATAGCGGTACAAACAGCTAAAAGTGCAAAACTCTTTGATATTGATCCAAAAGTTGCTATGCTTAGTTTCTCTACAAAGGGTAGTGCTAAAGGAGAAATGGTCGATAAGGTAGTTGAGGCCACTAAATTAGCTAAAGAGCTTGATCCAAGTCTTCCAGTGGATGGAGAATTACAATTTGACGCTGCATTTGTACCTAGTGTCGGTGCTCAAAAGGCTCCAGATTCTAAGGTTGCTGGTAATGCCAATGTATTTGTATTTCCAGATCTTCAATCAGGTAATATTGGCTATAAGATCGCTCAAAGATTTGGTGGATTCGAAGCTATTGGACCTATTTTACAAGGTTTGAATAAGCCTATTTCTGATCTTTCACGTGGATGTAATGAAGAGGATGTTTATAAGACATCGATTTTAACTGCAGCACTATCACTATAATATTTAACGTAATTTATTAATGAGGAATAATATGACTGAATATCAAGTACAGACACATTCTTATGAAGAGACTGAAGCTTTGGGGAAAAGATTCTCTAAGGCTTTGGTAGCTGGGGATGTTATTTTGATGAATGGAGATCTTGGCGTTGGTAAAACAACTTTTACCAGAGGTCTAGCTCAAGGATTAGGAATTAAGAAGAATGTTAAAAGTCCAACTTTCACTCTAATTCGTGAATACCAAGATGGCAGAATACCGCTTTATCACATGGATGCCTATCGTTTAGAGAGCAGTCCTGATGAGGATTTGGGATTTGATGAGTATTTTAATGGTAAAGGAATAACCATTGTCGAATGGCCACAGTTTATTAAGGATGAAATCCCAGATGATCATATATCAATTAATATAAAGCGATTGCAAAATGATGATGATCGCCAAATTGTGTTGAAACTACACGGTAATTATCAACAAAGAGACTTTGGAGAATTTCTAACAGGGGTCAATAAATGAGTGAACAACTGATTTTGCGAGAAGCGATTCCAGATGATGCAGAAAAATTGTTAGAATTTTTGAAACTTGCAAGTAAGCAAAGTGACTTTATTAAACATGATTCACTAGATGAAGTAACAATTGACCAAGAAAAAAATTCCTTGGATATAATTTATAATTCTGATGATAATGAACTTGTAGTTGCGATATTTGATGATGAAATAATCGGATTTTGTCGATTGGAGAACTCTGACAAAGAGATTGCTGAGTTAGGTGTTGTTGTTGATAAAGATTTCTGGGGAAATGGTATTGGCTCATATTTAATAGAAGATGCCCTGAACTGGGCAAAGGAATCAAGTCTTAAAAAAGTGTTTTTAGAAGTATATAAAAATAACCCTGTAGCGATCCATATTTATCATAAATATGGATTCACAACAGAGTCAGAGAAGCATGAAACTTTGATTATGGAAAAGATGGTCTAGCTAGTTAGCTTAACCATCTTTTTTATTTGTTCTGTACCAAAATCTTGTTCAGTTTTTAGTAGTATTTTTGCACAGGCAATACTATCGGCTAATGCATTATGGTGATTTTCTAGATCAATATTCAAGTTAGCAGATACGGTATCCAATTTGTGGTTTGGTAATTGTGGATAAAATTTGCGACTTGTTTTAACAGTATCGATTGTTAAATACTTTGGGGCAAAAATCCCGTAGTTTGTTAAGGTATTCTTCAAAACAGAATTATCAAAACTGGCATTATGTGCAGCTACTAAATGAGAAGTATCAAAGAGTGCTTGAATATGTGGCCAAACTTTGTCAAATGTTGGTGCATCTTGAACATCGTCAGGCCTTATATGATTAATTTGAATATTTCTTGGACTGAAGTATTCTTGTGGATTGATTAGTGTGTAGAAACTGTCGACAATTTGGCTATCTCTAACTAATACCAAGGCTAATGAGCAGGCACTAGTCCGATGTCCATTGGCAGTTTCAAAGTCTATTGAAACAAAATTCATAATTGTTCTCCTTGTGAGTATTAAAGATTGATATTCAATTCAATGGGACAGTGGTCGGATCCGTAGACGTCATTTAAAATATCGGCACTGTCGATTAAGTCTTTACCGTTATCAGAAATAACAAAGTAATCAATTCTCCATCCAGCATTATTGGCACGAGCATTAAAACGATAACTCCACCATGAATATTTAACTTCATCTGGATGCAAATAACGGAATGTATCAATAAATCCACTATTTAATAATTCAGAGAACTTGTTACGCTCCTCATCAGAGAATCCTGGATTCTTATGATTAGTTTTATCATTTTTAATGTCAATTTCTTCATGAGCAACATTTAAATCACCACAAAGAATGACAGGTTTATTTTCTGATAGACGTTTCATATAGTCTCGAAGTGCATCGTCGTATTCCATTCTAAAATCAAGCCGTTTTAATTTTTGTTGAGAATTTGGTGTATAGCTGTCGATTAAATAAAATTTAGGAAATTCTAAAGTTAGTGTACGTCCTTCAGTGTCCAACTCTTCAACACCGAGTCCGTGGGATACTTTGATAGGTTCTTCTTTGGTAAATACAGCTGTCCCAGAATATCCCTTTTTTTGTGCATCGTAGAAGTATTGGTGATATCCAGGAAGCTCCAAGTCTATTTGGTCCTGGTGTAGTTTAGTTTCCTGAACTGAGATTATGTCGGCATCCAAATTATCAACAATACCTTGAAAATCTTTTTTAACAACGGCACGTAATCCATTAACGTTCCATGATATAAGTTTCATTAAAATCACCTCAAGTCTGATTATATCATGATTTTGAAACTTGACTATTCGTTATAAAACGATGTATGTGATAAAATTATAATTAGCTTACATAGATTAAGGATGATGAAATCTTGAAATTTCCTGTTGAGAAGTTACCTAATATTGAATTTAAAGTTGATGAGCCATTAAGTAAATACACATTTACTAAGACGGGTGGAAATGCGGATGTTTTAGCTTTCCCTAAAACTCGTGTTGAACTCGTTGAGATTGTAAATACTGCTCGTGAAGATGATATTGACATTACTATCATTGGTAATGCAAGTAATTTGATTATTAAAGACGGAGGAATCCGTGGAATAGTAATTATATTACCAAACTTCAAGAAAATTGAAGTGCATGGCGACAAAGTTACCGCCGAAGCTGGTGCAACAATAATAGATACAACTATTGCTGCTCAAAAAGCTTCTTTGACGGGAATTGAATTTGCGGCTGGAATACCAGGTAGTGTTGGCGGTGCTGTCTTCATGAACGCTGGAGCTTATGGTGGTGAAATTAAAGATGTGTTTGATTCTGCCGAAGTTTTATTACCAAATGGTAATATTGTGACTTTGAATCATGACGATATGGAATTCTCATATCGCCATAGTTTAGTCCAGAATAATGATGGGATTGTTATAAGTGCTACATTCCTCTTGGAAAGTGGCGACAAGGAGAAAATCCAAGCCGAAATGGACCGTTTAAATGAGCTTAGACGTTCAAAACAACCATTAGAGTATCCTAGTTGCGGTAGTGTGTTTAAACGCCCCACAGGACATTTTACTGGGCCTCTTATTATTAAAGCTGGATTACAAGGACATATTATCGGTGGCGCTCAGGTTTCTATGAAACACGCGGGATTTATTGTCAATATTAATCATGCAACTGCTACTGATTACATGGATCTGATTCATTTGATCCAAAGAACTATAAACGACAAATTCGATATCAAGCTTCAAACTGAAGTGAGAATTATTGGCGAAGATACCAAATAAACATAAAATTTAAGAAAATAGGTGATGTCTGTGCAGATACTTGAATCAATTATTTTGATTCTTACATTATTGATCGTGGCGAATATTATAAGCCACTATTTTGTTTCTATTCCACCAAGTTTAATTCAGATTGCGGCAGGTATATTAGCTGCGGTATTTATGAAAGTACAAATATCAGTGGATACGGAATGGTTCATGCTAGCATTTATAGCCCCCATTTTGTTCAATGATGGGAATAGATTCCCCAAACGAGAATTATGGAAACTTAGAGGTCCAATTTTAGGTAACGCCGTTATATTAGTTATAGTTTCGACTGTTGTCGGAGGGATGATCGTTAAGTTATTGATACCTTCATTGACTTGGTCAGTGGCCTTTACATTAGTTGCGGTGTTATCTCCAACCGATCCAATTGCCGTTCAATCTATCGCCAAAAAGGCTCACATCCCTGATAAGTTGTTACATTTGATCAGTGGAGAGAGTTTAATAAATGATGCATCTGGTTTGATTTGTTTCAAATATGGTGTTGCGGCAACTGTTACTGGGGTCTTTTCTCTAAAAAGTGCAACAATGGACTTCTTTTATATTTCGATCATGGGTGCCTTAGCTGGTGCTATTATGATCTGGATTTTTAATGGTATTAGATTGTATTTGATTAATCAAGGTGTTGATGATTCAATACTTCACGCCATTATTCAAATAATCATTCCATTTATTATTTACTATATTGCTGAAGATGTATTCAGCGTTTCAGGTGTTGTTGCGGTAGTTATTGCTGGTATCATGAATATTTCATCTAGTAGAACAGTCAGTGCCTTCTCACCCGAAATTAGACTGGTTACGTCTAGAACGTGGGATTTAGTAGTGTATGTGCTAAATGGTATTGTTTTCGTGCTACTAGGAATCGAGATACCATTTGCGATGACCAAACTCGTTCATAACGATAATATCAGTACTTTTGGAGCTATTGGATTATCATTTATTATCTGGATAATGTTAGTGGTAATTAGATTTATCTGGAGTTACATATATACGACATTTGCCAAAAATGGTGATGACGATTTTATTTTGTTCTCTAAAGAGCGATTTGATTATTGCTTGATGTCTGGTATTTCAGGTGTCCGTGGTGCGGTCACTATGGTTGGTGTTTTATCGATACCACTAACTATCAGTGGTGGAGCAGCATTTCCATCACGTACGTTGGTATTATTTATTGCCAGTACCGTAATCATCTTTAGTTTAGTAGGGGCAACTTTATTAATTCCTATTTTGACAAAGAGTAGTGCACCGGTTGCTTATCGTGGTAATTCATTTAACGATGATAATGTTGAAATAGACGATGAAGCAGAGGATACAGAGGTCGTTGATACACAAATTGAACTTGATCAATATCAAGCTAACAAATTTGTGTTAGAGAAGACCATTGACAAGCTCAAAGATGAGAATGAAGAAAATGAGAATATTGTGTATTCAACGGTAATAGCTGAATATTTGTATAATATCCATAATTTAAGTATTAGTTCTGATTATCCTGCTCCAATCAGTAAGAAGCGCGTAAAGAACAAAAAGGACGCTGAGTTATGGGACATTTGTTTCAATTGTGAATTAGAAGCGATTGAAGAGTTGTATTCTGAAGAAGAGATTTCAGAGGATGCTTATAATTCGGCAGTCAAGAAAATCACTAAGTACAAAAAAGAAATCGTCAGACATAGATATAGTCAATCAGTTGAATTTTTCCTTAATTACTTCAGAAGGACTTATCGTTCGATAAGGAAAATCATTCGTACTTCATTTATCAAACGAGAAGAAGTTATTCAATTTGATCAAGATGCAATGAAGATTTCGATTGCTGGTGCACAAAGAGCACTGGCTAAATTACACGAATTGGATAAGAATGAACATGGCGATGTTGCTGATAATCTAGTGTATGTTTTCCAAAGACATTATGAAGATAGACTTGATCTACTTCAAGGTAAGCATAAACACCGTTCACCTGAATTTAATAGCGAGCGGATCAGTGTTGAAATTCAAGCATTAAGTTATCAACGTGCCTATGTTCAGGATTTATTAGAACAAGGTAAGATTAGCAAATCAACCGCTAATGAATTACGTCAAAATATTAACTATAGTGAGGAAGTAATTAATGTAGATCTTGATTAAAATTATGAATAGATATTGTTGTTAACTTTTATAATTTTTATTATTTGCTATAATTAGTTCGAGCTATTAAGGGGTAAAAAATTATGAATTTTATACCGAGCAATTTATTTACATGGCAAAATTTGGCTAATTTGGTTGATATTTTAGTAGTTTGGTTCGTGTTGTACCAATTCCTTTCGATGATTCGAGGGACTAAGGCTGTCCAACTATTAAAAGGTATCGTGATTATTTTTCTGATTAAGGTAATTAGTTGGGCACTTAATCTACATACCGTTTCATTTTTAATGGATCAATTAATTAATTGGGGAATTGTTGTCATAGTTATAATCTTCCAACCAGAAATACGTCGTGGACTCGAACATCTGGGACGTATGCCTTTGTTCAGTACAACCAGTAATGAAGAAGGTAAGACAAAGAATCATCTGATCGAAAGTTTGGATCAAGCTATTCAGTATATGAGTAAAAGAAGAATTGGTGCACTTATCACTTTGGAAATGAATACTGGTTTGGAAGAGTATGTAGAAACTGGTATTGATCTAGATGCTGAGGTAACAGGTGCGTTATTGATCAATACTTTTATTCCTAATACGCCTCTACATGATGGTGCAGTTATCATACGAAAGAATAGAATATCAGTTGCGGCCGCCTATTTACCGTTATCTGAGAGTAATACCATCCCTAAAGAACTAGGTACTAGACATCGTGCGGCTGTTGGTATTAGTGAGGTCACTGATGCTATAACAATTGTTGTATCAGAGGAGACCGGTGGCGTTATGATTACTCGTAACGGTCATATGATGCTGGATCTTTCGAGAGATGATTACTTGAAGTACTTGCAAGCACAACTTGCTGATACAGAAAATGAAAGTGACCACTCAATACTCAGTCTATTTTCAATAGGCCGAAAGAAGAGGGGGAAGCAAAATAATGATAAAAAAGATAATTAACAGTAATTATTTCTACGCATTTATTTCGCTTTGTGCCGCTATATGGTTGTTTTTAACCGTTAGTAGTCCCGGAGTAGGTTCAACCAGAGATTCTAATCAATCTAGTACATCAACGGTCAATACCAAGACGACCTTGACGGTACCATTACAAATACAGGCCAACACCAATGATTACTACATTACGGGTTATCCTGAAAGTGTAAAAATCACGATTGAAGGACCATCTGCGTTGGTCACAGCAACAAAGAATACACAAAACTTTAATGTGTATTTGAACTTGAAAAAATTGGCCACTGGTCAGCACAGTGTTGAAGTTAAGGAATCTGGTTTAAACAGTGAATTAACATATTCAATAAAACCAAGTACAGTAACTGTCAATATTCAAAAGCGTAAAACTAAGACTTTTGCTGTAGATGTTGATTACAGTAAAAGTGCACTTGCATCGGGATATTCTGCTGGGAAAATAACTTTATCCCCAGAGACAGTCAGTGTCACAGGTGCTGCTTCTGAAGTTAAGAAAATTAAAAAAGTAGTTGTAAAACCTATCTTGCCAAAAGGTATAAAAACTACATTTGACCAAGAAGTTTTAGTGCAAGCATTGGATAAAAATGGTAAAACTGTTAATGTAACTTTGGATCCACAAACAGTTCACGTTAAAATTCCAATCAGTATGCCGAGTAAAGAAGTCAGCATAAATCTTACGCAAAAGGGGACGACGAGTTCAGATTTCTCCTTTGAATCTGATGTGAAAACCATTAGAATCTATGGCTCACAAGACCAGTTGGACGATATCGATGATTCAATTGATGTGCCGATCGATGTGTCGAATGTGACCACAGATACCAAGAAAACGATTAATCTGACAGATGTACTGGATAATGTTGTTGCGACTGATCCTGAAAGTATAGATGTTACTATCAAAGTGACTGATTCAAATAGTAGTAGTGATACAAGTACTAACACAAACAATAGTAGCAGTAACACGACTACTGATAATTCGAATAATACTAGTGGTAGTTCCAGTGGGAGCACTTCTAGTAACGATACTACCAATAGTAGCAATAACAGTAACAGTAGTAATAGTAGTGATTCAAATAATAACAATGAAGACAACGATGAAAATTAAACGTTGGGGGAATTTTTTATGACAAAGTATTTTGGAACAGATGGAGTTAGAGGTATTGCAAATAAGGAGTTAAGTCCAGAGTTAGCATTTAAGCTGGGACGTTCAGGTGGTTATGTATTGACACAACATTCTGATAACGAGGGTCATCCTCGTGTATTGGTTGCTAGAGATACACGTATTTCTGGTCAAATGTTGCAATCAAGTTTGATTGCTGGTTTATTGTCAGTAGGTATTGAGGTATTAAATTTGGATGTTATTACAACTCCAGCTGTAGCTTACTTGGTACGTGCTGTTTCAGCAGATGCGGGAATAATGATTTCAGCTTCACATAATCCTGCTGAAGATAACGGGATTAAGTTCTTTGGTTCAGATGGATATAAATTAGCAGACGATGTTGAAGACGAAATAGAAGAATTGTTGGACGCTAAAGAAGATACATTGCCAAGACCTTCAGCAGAAGGATTGGGTAGCGTTTCGGATTATCCAGAAGGTGCACAAAAGTATCTTCAATTTTTGAAGCAAACATTATCTGATGATCTTAGTGGTATGAAGATTGTCTTGGATACTGCTAATGGTTCAACAAGCCGCCTTGCTAGCACTTTGTTTGCTGACTTGAATGTCGACTTTGAGATAATGGCATCACATCCAGATGGTATCAATATAAACAAAAATGTTGGTTCAACACATCCTGAACAGTTAGCCAAAAAGGTTAAAGAGTCCGATGCAGTTGCTGGATTAGCATTTGATGGTGATGGAGATCGTTGTATTGCTGTAGATGCTGATGGAAATATTATTGATGGTGACAAGATCATGTTCATCTTAGGCCAATATTTGCATGAAGGTGGCCGTCTTAAGAAGGATACTATTGTTACAACTGTTATGAGTAATCTAGGTTTGTACAAGGCTATTGAAGCTAATGGGATGCATAGTGTTCAAACAGCAGTTGGAGATCGCCATGTGGTCGAAGAAATTCGTGAGAATAACTACAATATTGGTGGTGAACAATCAGGTCACGTTGTACTTTACGAGTACATGAATACTGGAGATGGAATGTTGACAGGTATCCATCTATTGCACGTTATGAAAGAAACTGGCAAGAGTTTAGCTGAATTGGGTGCTCCTGTTAAGGTTTATCCACAAAAGCTTGTTAATGTACCAGTACATGACAAAGAGAACTGGAAAGATCATCAACCAATTGTAGATGCAATTAAAACTGTTGAAGATGAGATGGATGGAGACGGTCGTGTATTAGTTCGTCCTAGTGGTACACAAGCATTGCTTCGAGTAATGTGTGAAGCTGCTACTGAAGAGAAGGTCAATGAATTCTGTGATCAAATTGTTGAAGTTGTTAAAACTGAAATGAATTAAAAATCACTATTAAGTATATAATTTTCAAATAAATAAGGAGCCAGTAATCACATAAGTGAATGCTGACTCCTTTTTCTGTGCAAAAGCAAAATATCTATACCAATATTGGTACAGTCCAACCATACCGATTGTAAATTCGTTGTAGAAAATCAAAATAAAATTGTTGACAAAGTCTTTGAATATTAGTATTCTAGGTTTTGTTCTCTTATAAAAAAACAAATTATATGGCTAGACCAATTTAATTATAAAGACTAGACCAATTACAAATGCGAGGTTTTAAAGATGTGTGGAATTGTTGGAGTTGTCGGTAATAGTGAAACAACAGATATTTTATTGAATGGATTAGAAAAGCTGGAGTATCGTGGTTATGATTCTGCAGGTATCTATGTTAATGATCAAAAGGGAAAAGATTTCCTTATTAAAGAAGTTGGAAAAATCAGTGAACTTGAAAAAGCTGTTACACCAGATGTACAGGGACTAACTGGTATTGGACACACAAGATGGGCAACTCATGGACCAGCAACAATTGATAATGCTCACCCACATTTTTCATCAGATAATAGATTTTATTTGGTACATAATGGTGTAATTACAAATTACGCTGAATTAAAAAAAGAATATTTAGCAGACGTTACTTTTAAAAGTCAAACTGATACAGAAGTTGCAGTTCAACTTGTATCACATTTTGCAAACGAAGGTATGGATGCACAACAAGCATTTAGAAAAGCCTTAAGACTAATACAAGGTTCATATGCATTCGCTATGGTTGATAAAGAAGAACCTGACAAGATTTTTGTTGCTAAGAATAAAAGTCCACTACTTATTGGATTAGGCGATGGATTCAACGTTATTTGTTCCGATGCTATGGCAATGCTTGATCGTACTCATGAATTCGTTGAGATTCACGATGAAGAAGTTGTTATTCTTGAAAAGAATCAAGTATCTATCAGTACGATCGATGGAACACCTGTAAAACGTGATTCATATACTGTAAATATTGATGCAAATGATATTTCAAAGGGTACTTACGAACACTACATGCTCAAAGAAGTTGATGAACAACCAAGTGTTATGCGTCGTATTTCTAAGAACTATATCAGAGAAGATGGCAGTATTAATGTTGATCCTGAGATGTTAAAAGAGCTAAATAAGGCCGATAGAATTTATATCGTTGCTGCAGGTACTAGTTATCATGCAGGATTAGTTGGTAAAAATATTTTTGAAACACTTGCTGACGTTCCGGTTGATGCTGAGCTAGGTAGTGAATTTGGATATCATATGCCTAAACTTTCTAAGCATCCCTTCTTTATTTTCTTATCACAAAGTGGTGAAACGGCTGATAGTCGTCAAGTACTTGTGAAAGTTAATGAGATGAATCTACCTAGTTTGACTATGACTAACGTTCCTAATTCAACACTTTGGCGTGAGTCGACCTTTACAATGGAGTTATTGGCTGGACCAGAGATTGCTGTTGCATCAACTAAGGCATATACAGCTCAGATTGCTGTTGAGGCAGTTCTTGCTAAAGCTTTAGGAGAGTTAAAAGGAATCAAAGCCGCTAAGGATTTGGATTTAAAAGCTCAATTAGCTATCGCTGCTAATGGTATTCAAACGATCGTAGACGAAAAAGATCGTATCAAGAAACTTACAGCTGATTATTTAACTGATCAAGATCATGCTTTTTATATTGGTCGTGGAATTGATTATGCATTGTCACTTGAAGCAGCCTTGAAATTAAAAGAGATTTCATATATTCATGCTGAAGGATTCGCAGCTGGTGAATTAAAGCATGGAACAATTGCGTTAATTGAAGACGGTACTCCAGTGTTCGCATATATTAATGACGGTATCGGAGCTAGTCATACACGTGGCAATATTCAAGAAGTAAAAGCACGTGGTGCACATGTTTTGGTTATCGCAAATGAAAAGTACGCACAACCAGGTGATCAGATAGTTATTCCAGAAATTGATGAAATGATCTCACCGATTGTTAGTGTTGTACCAGCGCAATTGATTGCTTATTATGCAAGTTTGGCACGTGGTAATGATGTTGATAAACCTCGTAACCTTGCCAAAAGTGTTACGGTAGAGTAGTGTAATTGTTAATTATTAATGAGAGTGTGGCATAACTCTGTTTTTGCTCAAATTTGAAGCAAAAACGTAGTTTGTCACACTCTTATTCTTGTTTACAGATTAATAATAATCTTATAATATGTGGTGATTTTCTTAATGGAAGGTAAAAAATTAAACCTGTTTTCAACCGTGATGTTTGGCTTAAGTGCCATTATTGGTTCGGGTTGGATGTTTGGATCAAGCCAAGCAGCCAAGATCGCAGGTCCAGCAGCTATTATTGCTTGGATTTTTGGAGCTATATTAGTTGCTATGATTGCTATGGTATACGTAGAAATAGGAACAATGTTTCCAGAAGATGGAGCAATGAGTCGATTCACTATGTACACTCATGGTTCGTTTTTGGGACATATTTCATCATGGGCAAATTGGCTTTCACTTTTAGCAATTCTTCCCATTGAAGCTGTAGCGTCAACGCAATATATGAGTACTTGGCCATGGAAGTGGGCACAATGGACACATGGATTTATGTCACATGGTGAACTTTCACCTAAGGGGTTAGCAATGGCAACGCTGCTCATTTTTGTATTTACTATAATTAATTACTGGTCAGTAACCATTATGGCCAAGTTTAATAATTTGATTTCAGTATTTAAGTTAGTAGTTCCACTTATAACTATGGCGGTATTAATGACGTCCCATTTTGATGTTTCTAATATGGGATCAAATATTGGCCAATTTATGCCCAATGGAACTTCATCGATTTTTATTGCCATTGGTAGTGCAGGAATAATCTATTCTTATGTGGCATTTCAAACTGTGATCAATCTTGGAAATGATATTCAAAAGCCATCAGTAAATATTAGACGCGGGATTATCTTGTCCTTATTGATAAGTGCAATTATTTATATTTCATTACAAGTTGTATTCATTGGTTCCTTGCCAAAATCAATTATTAACAGTGGTTGGAATCATATTAGCTTCAATTCTCCATTTGCTGATTTAGCAATATTGTTGAACGTTTATTGGTTATCAACACTGATTTACTTTACAGCCTTTATTTCACCAGTTGGGAGTGGAATTGCATTCTCTGCTTCAGCAAGTAAGTCATTATCATCTATGCCTAAAAATAAACATTTGCCTAAGTTCTTAAGTAGATCAAATAATAAGTACAATACACCGCGTGTCGCGTTATTAGTGGATTTCTTCGTCAGCTTTTTATTGATATTAATGTTCAAAAACTGGGCATTATTATCACGTGTTGTGGCAGCATCTACGTTGATATCGTTATTGACTGGGCCAGTGGTTGCAGGAAGCCTACGTAAAATGGGACCAGATTTTAAACGTCCTACTAAGATAAGAGGGATGAAATGGTTGGCTCCGGTAGTATTCGATCTAATAAGTCTGGCAATTTATTGGTCAATGTTTCCAACGAGTGTGCAAGTTATTATAATAATTATAGTTGGTTTACCAATTTATCTGATTTACGATTATAAACGAGGTTTTCGAGAATTTAAACAAAAAATGTACGCTAGTCTGTGGATGATCGTTCATTTAATAGGATTGTCAGTGATTTCTTGGATAGGTAGCTCTGATTTTGGTGGCTTGAATTTAATTAAGTATCCATTAGATTTTCTTGTTATAATTGTTTTTTCAACAATAATATATTTTTGGGCGGTTAATTCTTCGTATTATTCAGGATATTTTGATGATGCTAGGGAATTGAATGCCAAAGTTAGTTTGGATGATGATAATGCAAAATAAATTAAAAATGAAACAAAAGTGGTTTTGGGGCGTTGTTATTGCCATTGAATTGATCCTTTTTTATAGTAGTTCGATGACATATAAGGAACAAACCTCAGTACCTTTCCTTGAAAAAATTTTGGGTACTAACAAGCCATTATATAGTAGTTTGAGTAAAATAAGTTTTAGATATGGCGGAAAAACGCAATCCATTGAAAATGACGGATACTTTCATTTTTTAGAGTTCTTTATTCGTAAAGGAGCACATTTTAGTATCTATTTTCTTTTGGGACTATTTCTTTGCTTAGCCGTTTACAAATATTTTAGTAAGAACAAGTTTCTAATGATGTTCATTCCTTGGCTAGCAACAACAGGTCTAGCAGCTTTTGATGAATTCCATCAAGGATTGACAGGTGGAAGAACTCCATCTGTAACTGATGTTATTTTGGATAGTGTTGGAGCATTGACCGGAATATTAGTTCTTATGTTGATACTTTGGTTGATAGAACTACATGCTAATAAAAATAAATCATAATAAATAAGACCCGGTATTTCATTTCTAGAATATCATTGAAGATCTATGGATCAAATACGCAATTCTAAGGCACTATTTTTACGTATGACAGTATTACAGACATTATGCAATAAAGGTTACTTGTACTGATGAATCGGCTTTAGATCAGAGTATATACCCAAATAATTGATGCAAATGATTCAAATTCCGGTATCGTTATAGCGGTGTTAGATTTTTTTGATATTGGTATCAATAAAAAGCACATACAACGGTCAAACTACGAGGTCATTTGAATATAAGATATTGAAATTGTAGGCTTATTTTGATATTATATTACCTGGTTTACAATTATTGACGAAAGAAGGAAGCAGAAATGTCAGGACACTCAAAATGGCATAACATCCAGGGTAGAAAAAACGCCCAAGATTCTAAACGTGGAAAGATTTTCCAAAAATTATCACGTGAATTATTCATGGCAGCAAAAGCGGGTGGTGCTGATCCGGACAGTAATGCTGCTCTTCGTTTAATAGTAGATAAAGCTCGTGCAGCTAACATGCCTAAAGATAACATCAAGCGTGCCTTAGATAAGGCCGAAGGTGGCAGTGAAGAACATTATGATGAAGTTACATACGAAGGCTATGCTCCAGGTGGAGTCGCAGTTTTAGTTGAAGCTTTGACAGATAATAAGAACAGAACAGCCTCTGCCGTACGTGTTGCGTTTACTCGTAACGGAGGTAGCTTAGGCTCTAGTGGTTCAGTTGCTTACATGTTCGATCGTAAGGGATATATCGTACTTGATCGCGAAGTTAACACACAAGATGAAGATGAGGTTCTTTTGGACATCATGGATCTTGGTGCTGATGACTTACAAACTTCAGACGAAGCATTTGAGATTTATACAGATGCTAAGGAATTTGCCGCTGTTCGTGATGGTTTGATTGAAAAGGGATATAAATTAGCTAATTCTGAATTAACTATGATTCCTCAAAACACAACACCAGTTCCAGAAGACAAACAAGAACAATATGAACACATGATCGATCAACTTGAAGATGATGATGATGTTTCAGATGTATTTACAGCAGCCGCTGATGATGATGAAGAATAATTTAATTTAAAAAAGATCGTAGACATTTAAGTTTACGATCTTTTTTTTTCGTAATTTTTTTGTGTAGGGAGGGATAAACATCAGCACAGAAAAAATGGCACTTAAATTACTTAACGAAGCCTGTAATAATGTAGCATCTGATATTTATATTTTCCCACATGATAATGGTTATTCTATTGAGGCCAGAGTGAATGATGGATGCTTTATAATTGCAAAATATACTTTGAATGAAACAATATCAATAATTAATTTTTTGAAATTTAATGGTGGATTAAACGTATCTGAACAAAGGAGACCTCAAAAGGGCTCATTTAGCTTTTTATTCAGTAATCATAATATTCACATTAGAATTTCGACAGTTGGAGACTTTATGAATCGAGAATCAGTTGTTATTCGATTGATATATCCACAAGAAATGTGTAATCAAGTTAACCAAGAAATAATTGATACCTTATTGCCAGTTGCTAGATTAAAGGGAATGATGATTTTTTCAGGTCCAATGGGTTCTGGGAAAACATCTTTAATGTATGCGCTCAGTCGGGAGTTAGTGAATAATAAAAAAGTTATGTGTATTGAAGATCCAATTGAAATTGTTGAAGATAAGTTTCTTCAGCTACAAGTGAACGCTGAATCGAAAATGACTTATGAAGAATTGATCAAAACTAGTTTAAGACATCGTCCTGAAGTGTTGATAATAGGTGAAATACGCGATAGTCAAACAGCCAAACTGGCCGTTCAAGCGGCGTTATACGGTTATACGGTCATGACAACGATTCATGGTAAGTCAAAATATACGGTTGTACAAAGACTTAGACAGTTTGGAATCGATGATTTCGAAATTACAAATTCTATAAATATGATATCTTATCAACGATTGATACCAGTAGTTAATGGAACTGAATTATTGGTTGATACATTGGATAATACTGGAATAAAAGAATTCATATCTAATGAGAAAACAGATGATAATTGGCAAGAAATGTTAAAAAATACGCGTCAGAATGGATATATTGATGAAAATACTTACCAAGAATATCTTTTCGGTTAAGGAAATAAACTCAGTACAACAGGCGGAATATTTACTGATTCTCAGTAAACTAATGCACAATGGCTTTCCCATTAGGGATGCCATAAACAGTATGAGAATGATGGACAAAGGAAATCGTGTATTTGACAAAATATATCAAGATTTACAAAATGGGCAAATGGTATCAGTTGCATTAAAACATTTGGAATTATCTCAAGTTATAAATAATCAATTAATTATTGCTCAAAGCAATGGTGGACTACAAAAGGCCTTATTCCAAAGTGGCATTATCTTAAAAAATAAAGCACGTCAAAAAGAAAAATTAAAAGATCTACTAGCATACCCGTTAGTAATATTGAGCTTTTTATTTATATTATTAATTGGTATGAAATTCTATATTATTCCACAAATGGACTTATCACAGGGCAGTAAAATGATAGATGCTTTTTTTATGGGATTAGTGATTCTTTCAATCATGTCAGTGATCTTTGTTGTGGGTTTTATTTATCGTATTAGAAGAATGGATGAGTATACGAGAGCCAATTTGATTATTAGACTACCAATAATAGGAAATACATATCTAAGCTTTTATCAATTCATGATATTACAAGGCTTAGGAATGCAGGTCGCAAGTGGATTGAATCTATACGAAATTTGTACTAGTAGTCAAATATTTAAGAGTGGTTCGATACAAGCAACAATAGCAAATGACTTTATTAATGGGTTAAATTCAGGTAAGGATATTTATCAGTTAATAAACGATGATGCCATATTACCGAATGAATTGAAAATGATCTTGCAGTCTGGTGATGAAACAAGGAATATCGCACAAGATTTGATATTAATGTCGGAATTAAAATTTGATGAAACTCAAAAAAAATTAAAAAGAATTTTGAATATGATACAACCAATTTTATTCGCAATTATTGCGATGGTAATTGTTATCACTTACTTAATTGTATTATTGCCAGTTTATGGAATGATGAAAGGGATGTCTTGATGAAAAAAATAATTAATAAAACTAAAAAAGGTTTTACTCTAATAGAAATGGTGATCGTATTATTTATTATTTCGTTATTGTTGTTGATAATGATTCCCAATTTGGCTAGACAAAAACAAGATGCAGCAATAAAAGGTGAGGACGCGTTTAGAGTAACTATGCAGACTCAAGTAGATATGTACGATGGAGCAGACTTATCTTGGAATAAATTAAAAGCCGAAGGGTTGATTTCTGATAAACAGGCTAAAGAAGCTATGAAGAAATTCAACGAGGTTTCAAGTGATAAAAAGAAAATCACTGATAAAACAGTACAAAAGTAAGGCTGGATTTACTTTAATTGAGGCGGTTTTCACACTTATAATTATTTGCAGTTTAGCTTTGGCAACTAGTTTTGGGATGAAAGATTATCAACAAAGGATTCAAGAGAAACAAACGTTAGAAGAATTCAAAGTTAATTTAAGAGATATGTTCAATTATTCTTATTTGTATAAACGGACTAGTGTCTTTCAATACTACAAAGATAAAGATTATATAAGTTTTAGAGATTTAAGTGATAGGGATAGATATTATCATGAAGTTAAATTGTCGAAAACTTTGCATATATTAAATTCTGAAAATATTGTGCACTATGTTAGTAGAGAAGGCCAAACCAGTCCTATGACAATAATATTTAAGTCAGAATTAACTGGTAAGAAATATATATTCAAAATTCAAATGTTATGGGGAGAAATAAATGAAGAGTAGAAGCGGATTCATGCTTTTGGAATCACTTATAACTATGTCTATTTCCATAACGATCTTAATTACCCTTTCAATGTGTGTTGGACAACAATTCAAAATACTTAATTATTGGGAAGAACGAGTTAGTGCACACAAAATAATGTTGATACATTCAAAAACAGACAATATGGATAATGAACATATTGTAGATGGGAAAAAATATTTTTACGATAATATTAACGGTAGAATGAGTGTGAAGGTCAATGGTAATATATTTTATGCACAAAAAGCGTAGTGGCTTCATGCTAGCAGAAGCAGCTGTGGCATTATTAGTGGCGATTATAACTTTAGGAATTTTGAATCAGTCACTACAAATTGCTAGAAATGTTCATCACAATACTAGAAGTGAATTATTGCGCTGGCATATAACGAACGAGAAATTACAAAATGATTACTTTATACATGCAGATATAAAAAATGTTAAAAGCAATTCTATAACGTTTAGCATTATTAAAAATGGCGAAAAAAAAGATTATGAACTTAATTCATACGATGATAAAGTTCTAAGATTGACGACTCCAAATGGTGGATATATGCCGATTTTAAAAAATTTGATTTACATAAATATTAGTAAAAATGGGAATTTGATAACAATAATAACCAGGGATAAAACTAATCGAAAGTCTGAGATGTTCTTGATAAATGAACCGAATACACCAAAAACATGAAGGGGCAATCATTCTTAATGCAGTTATGATTTTGTCTATTGCCATATTAGTGATAGGATTTAGTAATGCTTATTTTGATCGTCAAGTTAGAAGCTATCAAAAACTAGACGAGATCTATAAACAAGAAATTACTAACAATGCTGAAAGTACCGAGCAATTAAAATTCTGGGAAGCGTTACAGCCCTTGAATTAAATCGCTTACAAAGGTAAAATTTTAGTGTGTTATTAAAGAGGTAAATTATGGCAGAAGAAAATATGCAAAAGTACTATGATCAGTTAGATCAAGCTACCACTTTACTTAAGAAGTCTTTAGGAACTAGTTATGTTGAGGCACTTGCTGAGAACTTAACTAATATTTCCGACGGAAACGTTTATGTGGAGAACGGAGCACCAGATGATTCGACAGTATCACAGCTCAAGGATATTTATAAAGAATTGATACAGTTACATTTAACACAGGCGCAATTAAAACAGGCTATTACAGTCAATATTATCAAAGACCAAAGAACCGATAATGTTGAAGTCAACAAATTGATGACACCTGATACGATTGGCTTAATTGCTAGTTTAATTGCTTTTGAAATTCTTAATTCTGAGAACAAAAAAACTGTTAATTTGGTTGATCCTACTGTTGGAACTGGTAATTTCTTAATTGAATTCATTCAACAGCTAAAACAAGCAGGTGATTTTAAAATTAACGCTGCTGCATTGGATAATGACGAAACATTATTATCATTAACTAAGTCATTCAGTGAAGTTATGAATATAAATCTAGATGCATATCATCAAGATAGCATCGCTGACTGGGATATAACTGACATTGATATGGCTATTGCAGATCTACCAGTTGGTTATTACCCAGTGGATGATAATGCAAAAGCTTTTGAAACTAAAGCTGATGAGGGGCATTCATTTGCACATCATTTATTGATAGAGCAAACAATGAATAATCTTAATGATGGTGGAGTTGGAATATTTGTTGTTCCGTCACAAATATTCCAAACTGATCAAGCTAAGAAATTATCTGCATGGATGGTTTCAAGTGTATATTTGCAAGCGGTATTGGATTTACCAACTAATTTATTTGCCTCAAAAGAAGCACAGAAGGCTGTTGTAGTATTACAAAAGCACGGTGGTAATGCTAAACAAGCTGGTAATGTCTTAATGGGAACAATTCCAGATACTAATCAGCC
Source organism: Companilactobacillus allii (assembly GCF_001971585.1). Classification (NCBI taxonomy): domain Bacteria; kingdom Bacillati; phylum Bacillota; class Bacilli; order Lactobacillales; family Lactobacillaceae; genus Companilactobacillus; species Companilactobacillus allii. The sequence continues at coordinate 1,520,180 of NZ_CP019323.1, forward strand.
ACAATTGTTTGAAGGTTTTAAAAATCAATTACAAGACTGGGCACAAAACAACTTTAAGGATTAGGTGAAAAAAATGTCAAAGATTATTGCAGTTAATTCAGGTAGTTCAACGTTAAAATGGAAGCTTTATTCTTATCCAGATGAAAAAGTTATTGCTAAAGGGATGGTGGATCGACTAGGATTGTCAGATTCAGTATTCGAGGTTAAATATAATGGTGAAAAGACTAGTAAGGTAGGAGATATTCCTGACCATATTACGGCCGTTAATATGATGCTAGAGAAGCTTTTGGATATGGATATTATTAAGAGTTACGATGAAATTACTGGTATTGGTCATCGAGTTGTTGCTGGTGGTAATCTTTTCAAAGATTCTGCCGTAGTAACACCTAAAGTAATTCAAGAAATCAAAGAATTAGCAGAATTTGCACCACTACATAACCCTGGCCAGGCTGCAGGTATTGAAGCATTTGAGAAGATTTTGCCAGATGTACCACAAGTTGCTGTTTTTGATACATCTTTCCATCAAACAATGGATCCGGTCAATTATTTGTATAGTTTGCCATACGAATACTATGAAAAATATGGCGTAAGAAAATTTGGTGCACATGGAACAAGTCATCGTTACGTTTCGAGTGCTGCAGCAAAATATTTGAATAAACCGCTTAAAGACTTGAAGATCATTTCATGTCATCTAGGTAGTGGGGCATCAATCGATGCTATTGATGGTGGTAAGTCAATTGATACATCAATGGGATTCACCCCATTAGCAGGTATTACTATGAGTACTCGTTCTGGTGATATTGATGCATCCCTTGTTGCTTACTTGATGCAAAAGCTTAAGATTATTGATCCACAAGAAATGATTACTATTTTGAATAACAAGTCAGGATTACTTGGAATCTCCGGTGTCTCTCCTGACATGCGTGATTTGATTGCTACAAAAGACGACAACAAACGTTCTAAACTAGCTATAGATATCTTTATTAACCGTATTGTTAAGTATATTGGTTCATATATCGCGTTGTTAAAGGGAACCGATGTTATCTTATTTACAGCTGGAATGGGTGAAGGTAATCCATGGATTCGTGAGTTGGTAATAGATAGCTTTAACTATATGGGAATTAAAATCAACAAAGAAACAAATGAAAATGGTAAAGGAATCCGTAAGATAAGTACTGACGACTCAACGGTTGATGTATTAGTTGTGCCAACGGACGAAGAATTAATGATAGTTAGAGATGTTGTAAGATTAACAAAATAATATTAAAGACTGGTATTTACGAAAGTGAATGCCGGCCTTTTTATTATCAATTATCAATAATTAAATTATATATTTATCACTTTTTAGCGTAATTTCTAAGAAAGCCTTTACATTTGTAAGCAAACTAGCTATATTAAAGTTGTAGAGAGTAACAATTCAAAACGGAGGTTGTAAATATGACAAGAAAAGCTTATATGATTGGTACTGGTATTGGTAACTTGGCTGCAGGTCTTTATTTAATTCGTGATGGTGGTTTCAAAGGAGACCAAATTACCATGATGGGACTAGAAACCCATGGTGCAAACGATGGTGATACTGTTGAATCGTTTGAAGATGAATATGGTAATCAAGCTTTATCTAACAATAAAGGATTCTTGGCCAAAGGTGGTCGTATGCTTAATGAAGAGACATATGAAAACCTTTGGGATCTATTACGTTCTGTTCCATCATTGGATAACCCTGGTCAAACAGTCACAGATGATATTCTTAACTTTGATCACGCACATCCAACACATGACGTTGGTCGTTTGATGGATTATGACGGACCTCGTATAAAGAATAATAAAGATAATTACAGACATATGCAATTTAATAATAAAGACAGAGCATTGTTGTCTAAGTTAATGATGACGCCTGAAAAAGACGAACAGTCTTTGAATAATATTAGTATTGCGGAATACTTTGCTAGCACACCACATTTTTTTACAACAAACTTCTGGTACATGTGGCAAACAACTTTCGCATTCAAACGTGCAAGTTCAGCTATGGAATTGCGTCGTTATATGAATCGTATGATTCTTGAGTTTAGCCGTATCAATACTTTGGAAGGTGTAACAAGATCACCTTATAATCAATACGAAAGTATCATTGTTCCAATGCGCAAATATCTAGAAGATCGCGGAGTAACCTTCATTAATAATCGTAAGGTAACTGATTTCGAGTTTAAAGATACACCGCTTCAAGATGATATTATTGTTACTGGTTTGAAGTATGAAGAAGTTGATAATGATAATAAAGAAGGGCACATTGATATTGATGAGAACGATTTAGTCTTTGATACTAATGGTTCAATCACTGACAGTTCATCAATTGGTGACTACAACACACCTGTTACTGAGAATATGGAGTACGCCCCAAGTGCAATGCTTTGGAAGAAGGCTGCTGAGAAGTTCTATTCATTGGGTAATCCTGATAAGTTCTTTGATGATCGTACTCAAAGTGAGTGGATGAGTTTTACTATTACTACAAACAATCACTATTTGTTGAATCAAATCACACGTATCACTCAACAAGAACCAGGTAATGCCTTGAATACATGGATAAATAGTACACCATTGATGTCACTAGTTATTCACCATCAACCACACTTTAAGGCACAAAAACCTAATGAGTCAGTATTCTGGGGATATTTCATGTATCCACGTAGAAATGGTGATTATGTTCAAAAACCAGTTATCGAAATGACGGGTGAAGAAATGCTCCAAGAACTATTAGGTCAATTGGCTGCAGTTGATCCAAGTAAGGATAATATTAAGGATCATACAGAAGAGATCATGGATAGTATTGTGAACGTTATTCCAGTTCATATGCCATATGCAAGTGCGTTATTCAATCAAAGAGCTGTAGGTGATCGTCCTGATGTAGTTCCAAAGCACAGTAAGAACTTAGCATTCATCAGTCAATTCTGTGAACAACCATTTGATATGGTATTTACAGAACAATATTCATTTAGAGCAGCACAAAGAGCAGTGTATACATTCTTAGGAATTCCTCTAACAGAAATGACACAAATGCATCACTATGAAAAGGATCCAAAGGTTATGGCACGTGCTGTTAAGACAATGTTTAGATAAAATAGAATAATTATGTTTTTGATAGTAATTTAAAAATTCTGGTTAAAGATTAAATTCTTTAGCCAGAATTTTTTTGCTTTGATATATCACAAATTGTAAAGTCGAGTAATTTATATTTTTGTGCTTTTGTGAAGTAAGTTATCAAGACTGATCAGTGTGCAAGTAGTATCTATTGACTTTATTTTCACAAAGTTCACATGACTTTTTATGAAAGACAAACTTGTTTTATATGTAAGCGTTTACATGAATAGATGTTGATATATCAACACATAATACCGAAAAAATGTACATTTTGAAAATAATTATGATTTTTAGCTGAAAACCATTGCCATATTTTCAAACAATGCTAAGATAGAACGTGAAATAGATAACGTGAATTAATTAACAAAATATGTTTCTGTCTTGGAGGTATTTTAAATGTTAAAGAGTTCTAATAAAGATACAAAACAAAATGATGTAGGTCCAGTTATTAATGAAATGGTTGTAAAAGCCCAAAAGGCTTTGAACATTATGGACAGTTATACACAAGAACAAGTTGATCACATCGTTCATCATATGGCGATTGCTGGATTGAATGCCAGTTTGAAGTTGGCAAAGTTGGCACATGAAGAAACTGGTCGTGGTGTTACAGAGGACAAAGTTATCAAGAATATGTTCGCAACTGAGGAGATCTGGCACTCGATCAAGCGTGATAAGACTGTTGGTATCATTGAAGATGACAAGGAACATCGTTTGATAAAGGTTGCCGAACCACTAGGTGTATTAGCGGGTGTAACACCTGTAACAAATCCTACTTCTACAACAATGTTCAAATCATTAATTGCCTTAAAAACACGCAATCCAATTATATTTGGATTCCATCCACAAGCTCAAAAATCATCAGTTGCCGCAGCAAAAGTAATGCTAGAAGCTGCAGTAGATGCGGGTGCACCAGAGAATGTGATCCAATGGATCGATAAGCCAAGTATTGAAGCTACTTCAGCATTGATGAATCATCCAGATGTTGCTAGTGTACTTGCTACTGGGGGACCTGGTATGGTCAAGGCTGCTTATTCAACGGGTAAACCAGCACTTGGTGTTGGTCCTGGTAATGGTCCAGCATATATTGAAAAGACAGCAAATATAAAACGTGCAGTAAATGATATCGTATTATCCAAGACATTTGATAATGGTATGGTTTGTGCTTCAGAGAATAGTGCCATTGTTGATCAAGATATTTATAACGAAGTTAAGGAACAATTAGAAAAGAACAAAGTTTACTTTATTAAAAAGGCTGATCATAAAGCATTGGCAGACGCAATGTTCAGACCAGAAGGCGGTGTCAAAGGACCTATAGCTGGTAAATCAGCAGTTGAGATTGCTAAATTGGCTGGTATAAAAGTTCCAGATGATACTAAAGTTATTGGTGTTGAAATCACAGGAATTGGACCAAGTGAGCCATTGTCAGCTGAGAAACTTTCACCTGTTTTATCTGTATTCAAGTCTAAGGATCACAAGGACGCTTTTGATAAAGCCGACAAATTATTACACTTTGGAGGATTAGGTCATACGGTTGCCATTCATACTATGGATGAAGATCTAGCCACTGAATTTGGTGTCAAGATGAAGGCTAGTCGTGTGCTAGTTAACACACCTGCTGCCATTGGTGGTATCGGTAATTTGTATAATGAAATGATTCCTTCATTGACATTGGGTACAGGATCATGGGGGAAGAATTCAGTTTCACATAACGTTTCATCATTTGATTTGCTTAATATTAAGACAATCGCAAGACGGAGAAACAATATGCAATGGATTAAACAACCTCGTGTTTACTTTGAAAAAACTTCAGTACGTTATCTAGAAGATCTAGAAGGAATGAGTCGTGCCTTTATTGTTTGTGACCCAGTTATGGTTCAATTGGGATATGTTAATACAATTGTTGATGAATTGAAGCGTAGCAAGACAAATGTTGAATATTCAATGTTTTCAGATGTTGACTCTAAAGTTACTACTGACATGGTTCAACGTGGTGTTACACAAATGAAATTATTTAAACCAGATACGATCATTGCACTTGGTGGTGGCACAACAATGGATGCCGCAAAAGATATGTGGCTATTTTATGAACACCCAGATGTTGACTTATTTGGTGCTAAGCAAGGATTCATTGATATTAGAAAGCGTACATACAAATTCCCTAAGCCTGAAAAGACTCAATTTGTAGCTATTCCTACAACGTTTGGTACTGGATCAGAAGTTACACCATTTACTTCAATAATTGATTCTAAGACAAATATTAAATATCCAATAGCTGATTATTCATTAACACCGGATGTAGCGATTGTAGATTCACAATTTGTTGAAACAATGCCAAAGGATGTTATTGCTGAATCTGGATTGGATGTTTTGAACAATGCTATTGAATCATATGTTTCAAACATGGCATCAGATTATACAAGACCATATGCATTGCAGGCCATTAAATTAGTCTTTGATAATTTAGTCAAAGCTTATAATGGTGATCCAGATGCACAAGAGGAAATGCATAATGCTTCAACTTTGGCAGGGATGTCATTTGGTAATGCATTTGCTGGGGTTGGTCATTCTATTACAGATGTTTTGAACAATGAATTTGGTATTAGACATGGCTTAGCTTCTATCGTTGCTTTACCACAAGTTATTAAATATAACTTTGAACAACCTACAAAGATTGCTATGTGGCCTAAGTATGAAAACTTTAGAGCTGATGAAGATTATGCTGTTATTGCACGTTCAATTGGCTTGGATGGTAAAGGAAATGCTGAATTACGCGATATGTTGATCAATAAGATTGTTGAATTAGCACATGGTGTGAATGTTAAAATGAGTCTTAAAGAAAATGGAATAAAAAAGGCCGATTTTGATAAAAAAGTTGATGATCTATCCGAAGCAGCATTTGCAGATCAATTCTCATTTGCTAATCCTAAAGAACCATTGATTTCAGAATTAAAACAAGTTTTGATAAATGCTTATGAAGGTAAAGGTATCAAATAGACAAAATAAAAGAGCTCCCAGCTAAAAACTGGAAGCTCTTTTATTTTGTCCTAAAATGCTTTTACAAAGTCATCAATAGCCCTTAAGTACGTATTTTTTTGGAAGTCGCTGATCCATGATGTTTCGAATGAATTCCTAGCAAAAATAACTAACTGTTGGGCAGTTAAATCATATTTTTTGGCTATTGCTTCATAATTATCGGCGATATAACCTCCGAAATAGGCTGGATCATCAGAATTAATTGAAACTTTTACACCTTGTTCCATTAATTCCACTATCTCTTTGCCTTTCATGTCATTGGTTACGAATCCGTTGGAGAGTGGACAGCTAGTTAAACCAAGATTTCGTTGGTTAACCCAATCTACTAGGTCTTGGTTTTCAACGATATTAGTACCGTGGTCTAGTCTTTCCACATTTATAATTTCAAGAGCTTGTTTTATGTGATCTATAGAGTCTACTTGGTCAATGTCGGCATGCATCGTTGTGTGATATCCAGAAGATATAGCATTACTAAATGGACTAATAAACTTCAAAGGTGGATTGTGATGCTCATCAGAGTCTAAACCAACGCCTAGGATCATATTACGGTATGGTTTTGCCATATTTAGGACTTCATTAGCATAGTTAGCAGACATATCACGTAAGAAACACATAATTAAATGTGCATCTACATTAAATGCTCTGGCATCAATACAAGCACGGTAATATCCGTTTATGAATACGTCAAATGGGATTCCTCGTGTTAAATGTGCTTGAGGATCAAAGAACATTTCGACATGTTTCACACCATCTTTTTTAGCATGTTTTAAATATGCCATTGCTAATTGATAGAAATCGTCTTCTGTTTGCAAAACTGCCATTCCGGGATAATAAACGTTGAGGAATGAAGCGAGTGAATCATATTCATATGTTTTACGTACATCTTCTATTGTAGTTTGTCCGATATCAATACCATTTTTCTTAGCTAATTCAAGTTTCAATTCGGGTTCTAGTGTTCCTTCTAAATGTAAATGAAGTTCGGCTTTTGGTAATCCGTTGATGAATTCTCGTGTAATTTTTTTTGGTAACAATTTTATTAGCTCCTCTAGTAGTGATTTGTTTACAATGTTAAGAATAACAACTATAAAAATAATAATCAACTGGTTTATTCATAAAAATATTCATTAAACACGAACGATAAATATTTATTTATAAAAAATAATCGTATTTTACTTGATATTATTTTTTAAATTTGAGATACTTTTGGTGTAGAAGAGTACATATATTGCTCTTAACTAAAAGGAGATTAGGTAAAATGGATAGTTCATTAAACCAGAGAAGCTTTATAGAAAAGTTATTTCATTTGCAAGAAAATGGAACAACAATAAAACGTGAAATTTTAGCAGGGCTGACGACATTTGTCTCGATGGCATATATCTTATTTGTTAATCCGCAGGTATTAGGGGATGCAGGTATGAATAAAGGAGCTGTTTTCACGGCAACGGCTCTATCAGCTATTTTAGGTTCAGTATTGATGGCATTATTAGCTAATTATCCAATTGCAATTGCACCAGGACTTGGTGACAATGCGTTCTTTACTTATTCAGTTGTATTGGCCATGGGAATTCCTTGGCAGACAGCGATGGCTGGAGTATTTATCTCAAGTATTCTGTTTTTGATTCTTTCATTAGTTAAACTTCGTGAGATCGTTATTGATGCAATTCCTCATGATTTGAAATTAGCCATGGCTTCAGGAATTGGTATCTTTATTGCTTTTGTTGGTTTCCAAGGTGGAGGTCTTATTACTGGTAGTAAATCTACACTAGTTGCTATGGGATCATTCACAGTACCAACTACATGGTTAACGATCTTTGGGTTGATTGTTACCGGTGGATTGATGGCCAAGAAGGTTCCGGGTTCAATCTTTATAGGTATGGTTTTAACAACTATTTTAGGATTAGTAACAAAATTGATTCCATTACCAACACACATTGTTTCGACTATTCCAAGTTTAAAACCTACATTTGGTGTTGGAGTTATGCATCTAGGAGATATCATTAATCAACCACAATTATGGGCAGTTGTTCTTATTTTCCTATTAGTAGCATTCTTTGATACTGCAGGTACATTGATTGGACTAGCTTCACAGGCTGGATTTATGAAAGACAATAAAATGCCACGTATTGGTGGAGCATTAATGGCTGATTCCATTTCAATGCTTGGTGGTTCAGTAATGGGTACAACACCAACAGCAGCATATGTTGAATCTAGTGCAGGTATTGCTATTGGTGGTCGTACAGGACTTACTTCATTGGTAGTTGGAGTTTTGTTTGCTCTAGCAATGTTCTTCTCACCACTATTAACGGTTGTGACTTCAAACGTTACTGCACCTGTTTTGATTATTGTTGGTATCTTAATGGCACAATCAATGAAAGAAATCGATTGGGGTAAATTTGAAATTGCCATGCCAGCTTTCTTAACAATTGTTGGTATGCCACTTACATATAACATTTCTTATGGTATTGCCTTTGGATTCTTAGCTTATCCATTAACAATGCTTGCAGCAGGTAGAAGAAAAGAAATCAATCCAATCATGTATATCTTGTTCTTCGTATTCATTGTTCTACTATATACAATTAATATTCTACCTAAATAGGAGGCATCAACTTGCTAGAATTAAATGATTTTAAAGACTTAATTAGAGCTGGAGCGGCACAAATACCAGCAGATCTAGTTATTAAAAATGGACAACTAGTTAATGTGTCTACTAAAGAGATATATCCAACTGAAGTAGCGATTTATAAAAATAAAATTGTTGCTGTGGATGAGGATGTTTCTGATTACATTGGTGAGAATACCAAGATCATTGATGCCAAGCAAAAATATTTGGTTCCAGGGATGATTGATGGTCACATTCATGTAGAGTGTAGTAAGTTGAGTATGACTAGTTTTGCTAAAGCAGTTGTACCACATGGAACTACAAGTATTATTTCCGGTTTAGATGAATATATTTCAGTAATTGGCTTGAAGGGATTACCAGAAATATTTAAAGAGATTGATAATTCAAATTTGAAGTTATTCTGGGGAGCACCATTCAAAACTCCCTATACGATTCCACAATCGACTATTGCTGAAAATATCGATTCTGACGTACAACGTGAATTATTAAAGCAATCCAATGTATATGGTGTTTGGGAAACTGTACGAGAAGATATTCAAGAATTAGATGAAGATACTTTGAAGACAATGCTTTATGCTAAGGCTGCACATAAACCAGTTTGGGGATGTTCTCCAATGGCACGTGGTAAAAAACTCAATCAGTATTTAATGAGTGGTGTGCGTGTGGATCATGAGAGTTATGATCATGAAGAATTATTGGAAAAAGCTCGTAAGGGCTTGAATGTAGTGGTTAGAGAATCATCTGTGACACACTTCTTAAAAGAAAATATTCGTGCTATTACTGAGAATAATGCGGATGTCGCAAGTCATGTCAGCTTTTGTACTGATGATGTGACTGCAACTGATATCGCAGAATTGGGTCATTTAGATCATGTTGTTCGCTTGGCAATTAAGTCTGGGGTCGATCCTTTGACTGCAATCCAAATGGCAACTATCAATTCAGCTCAGGCTTATCGAATTGATGACCAGGTGGGAATTATAGCGCCAGGTCGTGAGGCAGATATATTATTCGTAAAAAATTTAGATAAGTTTAAAATTTCCAAAGTTATATCTAAAGGAAAAATAGTAGACGAAAAAAAAGTTCCAGATGTTAAACGTTCACCTGAAATTATGAATTCTGTTAAAGCTAGTGAAGTTAGTGCAAATGATTTTGTTTATAAGGTTGATATTAAAAATGGTACAGCTGATGTTGAGACTATTAAGAGTGTTGGTCCCTTTGTTAGAAAACGCCGTGATGTAAAACTAGAAGTTAAAGACCATATAATTCAAATAGATACTAATAAAGATGTAGCTTTGGTTTCAGTTATCGAGCGATTTGGAATTAATGGTAATAAATCACTAGGATTCACTTCTGGTTGGGGATTAAAGGCTGGTGCCATGGCGTCAAGTGCATCACCAGATGATAATAACTTGATTGTTATGGGTGTTAATAATATAGATATGGCATTTGCAGCAAATGAGTTGATTAAACGTGGTGGTGGTCAAATTGTTGTTAAAGATGAAAAGGTCTTGAGCTTTTTACCATTGCCCATTGCTGGAATTGTTTCAGAGGCCACTCCAGAAGAATTGGTTTCTCAGGAAAAGAGTATTTTAAAAGCTGCAAGATCTTTAGGTAGTATGGTAGACGATCCGATGTTTTATATGACCTTTTTACCAATAACTGCTATTCCAGATTTGGCAATTACTGATCTTGGACCAACAGATTGTATTGCACTGAAAATATTTGATCCAATTTTGAATACAGAAGTGAGCAAGTAAGGTTCAGATTTTTAGATAGTAAATGTGCGCCAAAACACAATTTTCTCAATATAAGCCTAAAAGGCCGATATTTACTTGCGTAAATACCGGTCTTTTAGGCTTATAAACGAAAACTGAACGTGTTTTAGCGCACTCTGCTTTTTATTCCCATTTATTTATGAGTTTATTTGTTTCTTTAGTATTGTTTGTAAACAAACTGTCAAATTTATAAATTTTCAATGCATTGTAGTTGTCATTGTAAGTATCAATTGTCCAGGCATTTGTTTTAAAGCCATTGTGATGAGCCTTCTTTATTAGCTTTTTTGTCCATTGATCTTGATTGATCGAGATAAAGGTTATGTACCTTGGAGCATTGTCTATCTCTTCAGTATATTGTCGCTCAGTAACAGAATCTAGCAACCAAAGTATAGGAATCTTCTTTTGAGATTTCTTACCGTGGAATTCCTTGATACCAGGGATGCTTGAATCCTGCATGATAATATTGTTATTCATTTTGTATTGATTCAAAACCTTTGCTAGCGCTTTTTCAGTGTCAGTGTTATCTCCAGCACCTTTTTTTGCTTCAATAATATAATGAACGTTTTTATTGTATTTTTTAAAAACATCCCCCAATTGATGAAGTTTTTCGCCATTTGCTAATTTAACTTTTGCCAATTTATTGGAGTTAGAAGTAGAAATTTTGATATTTTTATTAGTAGTTCGTTTTAAATTATCATCATGTGAAACGTACAACTTACCGTCTTTGCTTAACCAAACATCTTGTTCAATATATTGGCTACCATCTTTGATTGCTTGATTGTATCCGGCAAAGGAATGTTCCGGTTCATTATAAGGACTTCCACGATGTGAAAATACTAGAGGAGTCTCATTTGATGCATGATTAACGCTTGTTTCAATTGATGTTTTGTTCTTGGCCTTTACTGAGGCGGAAACTTTTGTAGTTCCAACACCTAATAGAATGGCTGTTAGTATTGCTACAATAGGTAATTTTTTCATATTTAATCCCTTAAATGTTATATAGTTTGAGGTGCTCGGATAGATATTTACCAGTAATACTATCCTTTGATTTACAAATATCTGATGGAGTACCACTGGCTATGATTTTACCACCGTTAATGCCACCTTTGGGGCCAAGATCATTAATATAATCAGCATTAGCTATGATATCTAGGTCATGTTCGATAACAATAACTGTAGCATGATTATTAATTAATTTGTTTAAAACATTGATCAATACTGAAACGTCTCTAGGGTGAAGTCCAACACTAGGTTCATCAAAAACAAACAATTGATTTTTTTGACTATGCTTCATATAAGTGACCAGCTTTAATCTTTGAGCTTCACCACCAGAAAGAGTAGGGGTACTTTCACCTAATTCTAAGTAGCTAAGTCCAATCTCATTAAGAGTATCAAGAGTTCCCTCAATATTAGCTTCATCTTTAAAAAATTCAATAGCCTCAGTTATTGACATATTCAAAATTTCAGCAATATTTTTCCCATGCCAAGTTATCTCTAAAATATCAGGATTATATCTATTGCCATTGCATACTGGACATGTTTCAACAATATCTGGTAGGTATTGAATATCTAGTGTAATTACACCCGTACCACCACAATTTTTACATGCACCTTCTTTATTATTATATGAGAAGTAACTTGGAGTATATTTCTTGTTTTTGGCATCAGGTGTAGATGCGAATAGTTTTCTAACTTTGTCCAGAATCTTTGTATAAGTTGCCACGGTGGATCGAACATTTTTACCAATTGGTGTGGAATCAACGGTTAAGATGTTTTTGATATTATCTTCGTTGAGTTTGGTAACGTATTTTGGCATCGGTTCATTATCGATTTTATCTGTGAGTGCTTTTATTAGACTATCAAAAATCAATGTTGTTTTACCAGATCCAGACATTCCAGTGACAACATTTAAGGATTCTTTACTAAACTTTGCCTTCATATCATGTATATTGAATCTGTCACTAATCTCTATTTCAATTTCACCTTTGCTAAATGGTTTTATAGATTTATGTTGAATTATGTTGGCATTACCAGTTAGATAGGGTTCAATTACAGAATCCTTGTTGTGCTTGATTTCGTCGACTGTTCCTTCTGAAATAACCTTTCCACCACTGGCACCTGAGGAAGGACCGATTTCAATAACATAATCAGCAGCGGCAATGATACTAGTATCATGATCGACAACTATGAGTGAATTACCCAATTTGACTAATTCATGTAGTATTTTGATTAATCCTGTAACGTTTGCGGGGTGTAAACCAACACTTGGTTCATCTAGAACGTACAATACGCCAGTCATTTGATTACGAATAGTTCTAGCAAGTTGAATTCTTTGTAATTCACCGGTGGATAAAGTATTCCCTGCACGAGTTAAATTGAGATAATTTAACCCCAAATCATCAATTGGTTGTAATAATTCTAATAGTTCATTTGTTAGATTCTTACCAATTCTTTGCATATCACTTGGTAACCAATCCATTATTGTAGAACAAAATTTTTGTAGTTGTTCGATACTTAATTGACATACCTCGGCAATGTTTTTACCTACAATTTTATTTGTAAATAATTTGGGATCGAATCTACTGCCTAAACAATTAGGACATTCTTTTTCGTCATAGAACCTGCCTAGTCGTTTAAGCGTATTCTCATTTTTAGTGCTTGATAGACTATGTTGAACTGCATCGATTGCATTTTCATATAGGGCATTAAGTTTGAATGACTTACCAGTTGATGTAGGAATAATTACTTCTCTTTTAACACCTTTTCCTTTTATAACGATATTTTTTTCATCGGTAGTCAATTCTTCAAATGGCACATTGATTCTTACACCCAATTGTTCAGCAAGCTCTATTTGTAGTGATCTACCTGGTAATCTCCATGAGCGAACAGCACCTTGTGCAATGGTCAATGATTTATCAGGAATTATTTTGTCTAATTCAATAGTTTTTAAAAATCCTGTACCTTGGCAAGTTTTACAGGCACCAGTTGAATTGAAGGCAAAATCTTCGGCACCAAATGCCATGAATTTTACATTGCAAACTGGACAAGTCATCATGCCCATATTTTCGTCAGAAGATGGTAGGTCCATAACTTGAGAGATTTTTAAGGTTGGATCTAGGTGATGTCCATTTGGACAAGTTATTGAGGCCAGGCGTGAAAACATCAAACGTAAAATATTTAAACTTTCAGTCATGGTACCAACAGTGGATCTAACTCCCGGCACGACTGGTCGTTGTCTTAGGGCAATTGTTGAAGGAAGATTTTTGATTTGTTGGACATTGGAACGTCCCATTTGTGTGATTCGTCTTCTAGTGTAGGTTGAAAGTGCATTGAGATATTTTCTGGCACCTTCAGAGTAGATAGTATCCATTGCTAATGATGATTTACCAGATCCAGAAACTCCAGTTATTGCAACGAATGAATTAAGAGGAATATCAATATTTAGATTTTTAAGATTGTTCGCATTTGCACCCCTAACTTCAATATTATCTGGGATATAATTCTTGTGTCTAATCGGCATTTTTAAATCCTCCTTTTCCATGTTATTTTAACATTTTAAAAAATATTTTTTATCCAAAAGGGCTGTCATACTAAGTGTTAACTTATGAAACTAATACCATATATGCTATAGCACTATATTTGTATACAATATCTAGTTCGTAAGTGGTATTATATTAAATGTTGATTTTTTACAGATTATTTAATGATTGGTTGGAGGATAATAATGATGATCGTATTAAGCGGCACAATCGGGGCCGGAAAAAGTTCAATGGCAACTATCTTGTCAGAACATCTAGGAACAAAGGCTTTTTATGAGCAAGTAGATGATAATCCAGTATTACCACTATTTTATGCAGATCCTAAGAAGTACGCTTTCCTATTACAAATTTACTTTTTGAACAAGCGTTTTGAATCTATTAAACAAGCAATGGTTGATGACAATAACGTTTTAGATCGTTCAATTTATGAAGATTCACTATTTTTCCATATGAATGCTGATATGGGACGTGCTACGCCACAAGAAGTTAAAGTTTATGACGAGTTATTAGCCAATATGATGCAAGAACTTCCTTATGCTGCCGCTAAAAAAGCTCCAGATTTATTAGTTCATATTGATATTTCATATGATACGATGATTCGACGTATTGAAAAACGTGGACGTGATTATGAGCAACCAGAACAAGATCCAACTTTGGTTGAATATTATCATAATTTACTTGGCAGATATGATGGCTGGTATGATGATTATGACTATAGTCCAAAGATGAAAATCGATGGAGACAAATACGATTTTGTTGAAAATCCAGATGATCTTAAATTAGTTCTAAAACAAATAGATGATGAATTAGCAAAATATAGAATTATCTAAAGTGAAAAATAGAAGCCTGTTGCTTCTATTTTTTTTGCTTAATGAATGAAAATACGTTAGTCTATTTAAGACAGTTTTTCTGGTAACCTGTCTACTAAATAAAAACAGTGGGGGATTTGTTTTATGAACAATTTAAGAATAAAGGACATTACCCAGATTGCAATTATTGCTGCTTTATATGTTGCAGTAACAATAGCACCAGGGCTTTCAGCTTTTGCATATGGTCCAGTACAATTCAGAGTTTCTGAAATTTTGATGCTGTTACCATTTTTAAATCACAAGTACAGTTGGTCATTGATAATAGGTTGTTTCATTGCCAATATTTTCAGTGCATCATTAGGAGCTTATGATTTATTGTTTGGAACATTGGCTACAGCTGTGGCTTGTCTATTGATTACAAGGGTGCCATCAAAAATGTCTATGATCTGGTCAGTACCAATAATCTGTGCAGTTGTTAACGGAATTATTGTTGGTGCAGAATTACATTTAGTATTGAAGATACCATTTTGGATCAACGCTGGATCGGTCGCTATTGGTGAATTAGTGGTGGTAGCAGTGGGTGCCGCAATTTTTTATTTCTTAATGAAGAATCGTAATTTTAGTAAATTAATTGACTAAGAGATGAAAGGGGGAAGTGATTCTCCCTTTTTTTTGTTATAATCATCAATATAAAGATTGTGAGGAGATGTTTTTATGAATATCGGAATTTTTACCGATACATACTTCCCTCAAGTTAGTGGAGTAGCTACATCGATCCAGACATTGAAGAACGATTTGGAGCGAAAAGGAAATTCAGTATATATTTTTACTACTACAGATCCTAATGTTTCGAAAACAACTATTGAACCTAATATCTTCCGTGTGGGAAGTGTGCCGTTCATTTCATTTACTGATAGAAGAATTGCCATCAGGGGGATGTTCCATGCTGTGGAACTTGCTAAGGAATTGAAACTGGATATTATTCACACACAAACGGAGTTCTCATTGGGATTAATGGGTAAATTTGTGGCGAAGCAATTGAAGATACCTTTTGTTCATACTTATCACACAATGTATGAGGATTATTTGCATTATGTATTGAATGGGCATTTACTTAAGCCATATCATGTTAAGCAAATGTCACGTATGTTCTTAAAAAATGCTTCCGGGGTTGTTGCTCCAAGTAAACAAGTGAAGACAACTTTGGATAGGTATAATGTACCTGCACCAATTTCTATAATTCCTACAGGGGTCGATCTATCAGAGTATACTAAGCCGGTTAATGCGTCTGATGTTCGGGAAAAATTGGGTATTTCTGAAGATACACCAGTTATTTTGATGTTAAGCCGTATAGCTCTGGAAAAGAAAATTGATCATATGCTAAAATCGATGCCTGAATTGTTGAAATACAATCCTGATATTATGTTAGTGATTGTTGGAGACGGTCCAGATATGGATGAATTAGTTGAAATGTCTAATAGTCTTGGTATTAGTGATAATGTTATTTTTACAGGAGAAGTTGAACATGATAAAATTTCTCCATACTATCATTTAGCGAACATATTTGTATCTTCAAGTGATACAGAGTCTCAAGGATTAACATATATTGAAGCTATTGCATCCGGTTTGAAGATCGTAGTACGTAGTGCGCCTTATACAGACCAACTTCTAACTGACCCTTCAGTTGGAGTGACATTTTCAAAGGATAGTCAACTTGTGCCCAGGATTATTGCTTATTTAGATCATCCTAATTCATTTGATGATCGTGAAGCTCGCCAAAAAATTCTTTATAATATATCATCTGATAGTTTTGGTAATTCTATTTTGGACTTTTATCGTCGTTCAGAAGAATACTTTGTACGTGAGAAACTATCGGACTCATCAATAGATCCAGAGGAGTATTCTAATGATTAAAATTAATATGTTTTCGTCTGCAGATAAAGTAGCCGGCCAAGGGGTCGGTAGTGCCTATGTGGAATTGATAAATTTGTTAAAAGATAGATTTAGTAATGAGTTTGATATAAAAATCAATAATTATGGACGTAGTGATTTGAGCCACTATCATACTATTGATCCACAGTTTTATCTTTCAACGTTCTCAAAAAAACGTGGTAGAAAAATTGGTTATGTACATTTCTTGCCAGAGACACTGGAAGGTAGTATTAAATTACCTAAGCCAGCAAGAATGGTTTTCTATAAGTATGTAATTGATTTTTATAAGAGAATGGACCAAATAGTTGTCGTTAATCCAACATTTATCGATAAATTGGTGAAACATGGATTGGATAGAGAGAAAATCAAATATATTCCAAACTTTGTTTCTACCGAGAATTTTTACGAGAAGACCAAAGAAGAAAAGATAGATTTTCGTAAAAAAATTGGTATTCCTGAAGGTAAATTCATTGTTTTTGGGGATGGACAAGTTCAAGAACGCAAGGGAATTGATGATTTCTTTAAATTAGCAGAATTGAATCCTGACATTGAATTCATTTGGGCAGGCGGTTTTTCCTTTGGTAAAATAACCGATGGCTATGATCGTTATAAGAGAATGGTCGAAAATCCACCCAAGAATATGAAATTCACAGGTATTGTGGATCGTAATGAGTTGGTCAATTACTATAACGTTTGTGATTTGTTCCTATTACCATCATATGATGAATTATTCCCTATGTCGGTTTTGGAAGCATTTAGTTGTGGTGCTCCAGTTTTATTACGTGACCTTGATTTATATAAGGCAATTATTGATGGTTATTATCAACCAGCCAATAATCGCTTTGAAATGAATGATTTTATTAACAAAGCTAATATGGACAGATCAATCTTAGATAAGTTTAAAGTGAAATCTAAAGCAGCCACAAATCAATATTCAGAAGATAATTTGAGTAAGATTTGGTATGATTTCTATAATGATCAATATAAAATTGCTAAACGGGATAAATAATGAGTAAAAAAAATGTTTTTGCACTATTTATAATGCTGGGACTGGGATTTAGTATTTTTTGGTGGGAAGCTAGAAAAATCAACTTCCAGTCTTTAGTAACTACGTTTCAAAACCTTAATTATTTTTGGTTGTTAATCGCAGTGTTATCTATATTATTATCATATGGTGTGGAAGCGTTAGTTTTGCATACCTTATTGAAAAAGGATGAAGATAGAAAGTTTGGTTGGTGGGAGATGTACCGCATTCCATTGATTCAGGCATTATTTAATGCGATAACTCCATTCTCTTCAGGGGGGCAACCTGCTCAATTGATTGGTTTAATGCAATCCAAGATTAACGCCGGGCGTGCAAGCTCGGTATTATTGATGAAATTTGTTATTTACCAAACGATGGTATTAATTAACTTCATTATTGCGATGTTGGTGAGCTTTAGAAGTGTTGCTGAACACTTCTCAGGTCTTGCAACATTGATTGTATTTGGAATGGTAATACATTTAGTTACGATTTCATTTTTGTTGATGATCATGTATTATTATGATTTCACTAAAAAAATGGTTCATGTCATCCTTAAACCAGTACTTTTTTTTCCTTAAAGAGGAAAAACGAGATAGAATTTTGCAGTCAACTATCAAAAGCATTGATAGTTTTTATAATGAGAGTTTAGTTTTAAAACGTGAAAAGAAAAAAGTCGTTAAAGCTTCACTATTGACGATTATTCAGCTATTCTTATATTACTTTGTAGTGTATTTCGTATTGCTTGCACTGAATTGTGATCACGTAAATATTGTGGATGTTTTAGTAATGCACATAATGATTGTAATGATCACGTCTATCTTCCCAATTCCTGGGGGTTCAGGTGGTGCGGAATTTAGTTTCAAAACACTATTTGCTGGTTTCATTCCATCTCCATCTGGATTGATACTAGGTATGTTTTTATGGAGATTTATTACATACTATTTGGGGATGTTTTTGGGGATTGTTGCGGTTTCGAAAAAACCGAAAATTAAGTGAGACATCATAAAGTTGTTAGTAAATCTATGGAGCGTAAATAATGAAGCGTATTTTTAAAGGTATTTCTAATTTTTTAAACACTAGGCTAGGTTTTGTTATACTAGCCGTACTTTTATATACTATGAAAACGGTATACGCGTATACCACTAAGTTTAATCTAGGTGTAAAAGGTTCAATTCAAACATTTCTAATGATTATTAATCCGATACCGATAATGTTATTGCTATTTGGTATTGCACTGTACATGAAGGGAAGAAAGTCATACATATTTTTACTTATAGTAGACTTTTTGGATACAGTTTGGTTATTCTCTAATATCTTATATTATCGAGAATTTTCCGATTTTCTAACAATGGTACTAATCAAAGGGTCTGGATCAGTCTCTAACAATTTAGGAAAGAGTATCTTGGGAATTGTTAGACCGACTGACTTTTTGGTTTTTATTGATGTACTAGTTTTGGTTCTTTTATTAGCATTCCATGTAATCAAAATGGACATCAAACGCATGAATTGGCGTATTCCTGTCTTAATCAGTACATTAGCTGTCTTGTTATTTGGAGCTAATTTAACTTTGGCTGAAAGTGACAGATCACAACTTCTTACTAGAACATTTGATAATAACTATATTGTTAAATATCTAGGATTGAATGTATTCAATATCTATGACGTGGTTAAGACGTCTCAAACTAATGCTGTAAAGGCTAAGGCTAAGAGTTCAGATCTAGATTCTATTGAGAAATACATGAAGAGTAACTACGCAACTCCAAATGTAGAATACACTGGTGTAGCAAAAGGCAAGAATGTGTTTGTTATTCATTTGGAAAGTTTGCAACAGTTTATGATTGATTATAAGTGGGATGGGGAGGAAGTAACTCCTAATTTAAACAAGATTTATCATGAAGATGATACGTTGAGTTTTGACAACTTCTTTAATCAAGTTGGACAAGGTAAAACAGCAGATGCTGAATTGATGCTTGAGAATTCTCTATTTGGTCTACCTGAAGGTTCAGCCATGGTTACTGATGGTACTTCAAATACATTCCAAGCAGCACCTGCAATTTTAGATCAACAAGGATATACGACGGCTTCATTCCATGGGGATGTACCAAGTTTTTGGAACCGTGATAATGCTTATAAATCATGGGGCTATGACTACTTCTTTAGTTCCAATTATTATAAGATCAAGAAGGATTACAACGTTGGATACGGTATGAAGGATAAAATCTTCTTGAAGGATTCAGCTAAGTATATTGAACAATTGCCACAACCATTTTATGCTAAGTTGATTACTGTAACTAACCATTATCCATACACCTTGGATAAGAAAAATCAAAGTATTTCTAAGACTGATACAGGTGATAAAACTGTTGACGGTTATGTTCAGACAGCCAGATATTTGGATGAGTCTATAGGTGAGTTCATGAACTGGTTAAAAGAAACTGGTCTGGATAAAACAAGTATGGTTGTACTATATGGTGACCATTATGGTATTTCTGATAATCATAAAAAGGCCATGGCTAAATTGACTGGTATCAAAGGCTTTGATGATTTTGATAATGCCCAATATCAACGTGTACCATTTATAATACATATGGATGGATTAAAAGGTGGAATCAATCATACATATGGTGGTGAAATAGATGTTCTTCCAACTATACTTAATCTGTTAGGTGTTAGTGATAAGAACACTATTCAATTCGGAAGTGACCTGTTGTCTAAAGAGCATTCTCAAGTTGTAGCCTTTAGAAATGGTGATTTTGTAACTCCAAAAGTTACCAAAGTAGGAAGTACGTTCTATAATACGAAGACAGGTAAGGTAGATAAGAATATATCATCTACTGAGAAGGCAAAGCTTTCTAATAAAGTCACAACAGAGCTATCATTGTCTGATCGTGTTATTAATGGAGATCTATTAAGATTCCATAAGTTGCCAGGATTTACTAAGGTTAATAAAAAGGATTACTCCTATAAGAAGAGTACTGCCTTGAAGAAACTTAAAGCGGCACGTAAGAAGGATGGAACCAGTATATTAGCTCAAAATGATAACAAGTCGCTTCTAGATTTGTATACAACAGATGCGCCAGAACTAAATAATGATAAGTAAATAAGTAAGAGCTTTTGAGAATTCGTTTCTCAAAAGCTCTTTTTGTTTGTATATATAAGCGCAAGAAAGTAGTAGTATTAAAGAGTAATAGCCATCAATAGTGATGAATTTGAAAAAAAATGAACTTTTTTCGCAAAAAGGGTTGCATACATCTATTGTGATTGGTAATATATTACTTGTTGTTGCGACAGTGCAACGGCGACAACGTCTTGAGAGCTTCCAACTCGATAGACATTGAAAAATTATTTTAAAAAGTTCTTGACTTATAGTTGACTACTTGATAAGATAATTGAGTCGCTTGTTAAGAAGTTCACTTCTTGACAGACAGTAGACCTTTGAAAACTGAACAAAGTTTTAACAATCAATTGTGTAGGCCTTTTAATTAAGGTTAATTTGTAACAAAGTAACAAGAAACATTGACGAAGTCAATGTTCGCTAGTTTTTAATTTTTGAGTCACAAACTTTTAATATGAGAGTTTGATCCTGGCTCAGGACGAACGCTGGCGGCGTGCCTAATACATGCAAGTCGAGCGAACTCTGGTTTTTGATTTTTGGTGCTTGCACCAAAATGATAAAACATTTGAGTGAGCGGCGGATGGGTGAGTAACACGTGGGTAACCTGCCCTAAAGTGGGGGATAACATTTGGAAACAAGTGCTAATACCGCATAACAACATTTACCACATGGTTTATGTTTAAAAGATGGTTTTGCTATCACTTTAGGATGGACCCGCGGCGTATTAGTTAGTTGGTGAGGTAATGGCTCACCAAGACCGTGATACGTAGCCGACCTGAGAGGGTAATCGGCCACATTGGGACTGAGACACGGCCCAAACTCCTACGGGAGGCAGCAGTAGGGAATCTTCCACAATGGACGAAAGTCTGATGGAGCAACGCCGCGTGAGTGAAGAAGGTTTTCGGATCGTAAAACTCTGTTGTTGAAGAAGAACATGCGTGAGAGTAACTGTTCACGTATTGACGGTATTCAACCAGAAAGCCACGGCTAACTACGTGCCAGCAGCCGCGGTAATACGTAGGTGGCAAGCGTTGTCCGGATTTATTGGGCGTAAAGCGAGCGTAGGCGGTTTATTAAGTCTGATGTGAAAGCCCTCGGCTCAACCGAGGAAGTGCATCGGAAACTGGTAAACTTGAGTGCAGAAGAGGAGAGTGGAACTCCATGTGTAGCGGTGGAATGCGTAGATATATGGAAGAACACCAGTGGCGAAGGCGGCTCTCTGGTCTGTAACTGACGCTGAGGTTCGAAAGCGTGGGTAGCAAACAGGATTAGATACCCTGGTAGTCCACGCCGTAAACGATGAGTGCTAAGTGTTGGAGGGTTTCCGCCCTTCAGTGCTGCAGCTAACGCATTAAGCACTCCGCCTGGGGAGTACGACCGCAAGGTTGAAACTCAAAGGAATTGACGGGGGCCCGCACAAGCGGTGGAGCATGTGGTTTAATTCGAAGCAACGCGAAGAACCTTACCAGGTCTTGACATACCATGAAAAGCTAAGAGATTAGTCTTTCCCTTCGGGGACATGGATACAGGTGGTGCATGGTTGTCGTCAGCTCGTGTCGTGAGATGTTGGGTTAAGTCCCGCAACGAGCGCAACCCTTATTACTAGTTGCCAGCATTCAGTTGGGCACTCTAGTGAGACTGCCGGTGACAAACCGGAGGAAGGTGGGGACGACGTCAAATCATCATGCCCCTTATGACCTGGGCTACACACGTGCTACAATGGTCGGTACAACGTGCTGCGAACTCGCGAGGGTAAGCAAATCACTTAAAACCGATCTCAGTTCGGATTGTAGGCTGCAACTCGCCTACATGAAGCTGGAATCGCTAGTAATCGCGGATCAGCATGCCGCGGTGAATACGTTCCCGGGCCTTGTACACACCGCCCGTCACACCATGAGAGTTTGTAACACCCAAAGCCGGTGGGGTAACCTTTTATTAGGAGCTAACCGTCTAAGGTGGGACAAATGATTAGGGTGAAGTCGTAACAAGGTAGCCGTAGGAGAACCTGCGGCTGGATCACCTCCTTTCTAAGGATAAGTGCGAAAGCACTACGGAATACACAAGTTAAAACTTTGTTTAGTTTTGAGAGGCCTACTATAGCTTAATGCTTATTTGGGCCTATAGCTCAGCTGGTTTAGAGCGCACGCCTGATAAGCGTGAGGTCGATGGTTCAAGTCCATTTAGGCCCATTATATTTGAATAGTAGTACCATGGGGGTTTAGCTCAGCTGGGAGAGCACCTGCTTTGCAAGCAGGAGGTCATCGGTTCGATCCCGTTAACCTCCATAGGTAAGGAAACTTACCAAACTCGTACCTTGAAAACTGGATATTAAGTAATATTATGAATTAAAGAAACACCGAAAACTGCGCGATAAAAATGACGCAAGTCATATTTTGTCAAGGTTAAGTTATAAAGGGCGCACGGTGGATGCCTAGGCACTAGGAGCCGATGAAGGACGTAACTAACAACGATATGCCTCGGGGAGCTGTAAGTAAGCTTTGATCCGGGGATTTCCGAATGGGGGAACCCAATCATCGTAATGGATGATTACTTGTATGTGAATACATAGCATATTAAGAGGAAGACGCAATGAACTGAAACATCTAAGTAATTGCAGGAAGAGAAAGAAAATTCGATTCCCTGAGTAGCGGCGAGCGAAACGGGAAGAGCCCAAACCAAAGAGCTTGCTCTTTGGGGTTGTAGGACTGACGATATGAGAAAAAAAGTAAGTATAGCTGAACAACTTGGAAAAGTTGGCCAAAGAGAGTGAAAGCCTCGTAAGCGAAATACGAACTACTCTAGTCGGGATCCTGAGTACGGCGGAACACGAGAAATTCCGTCGGAATCTGGGAGGACCATCTCCCAAGGCTAAATACTCCCTAGTGACCGATAGTGAACCAGTACCGTGAGGGAAAGGTGAAAAGAACCCCGGAAGGGGAGTGAAATAGATCCTGAAACCGTGTGCCTACAAGTAGTCAAAGCCCGTTAAGGGGTGATGGCGTGCCTTTTGTAGAATGAACCGGCGAGTTACGTTTGCATGCAAGGTTAAGCAGAAAATGCGGAGCCGTAGCGAAAGCGAGTCTGAATAGGGCGACTAAGTATGTAGACGTAGACCCGAAACCAAGTGACCTACCCATGTCCAGGTTGAAGGTGCGGTAAAACGCACTGGAGGACCGAACTCATGTATGTTGAAAAATGCTGAGATGAGGTGTGGGTAGCGGTGAAATTCCAAACGAACTTGGAGATAGCTGGTTCTCTCCGAAATAGCTTTAGGGTTAGCCTCGGGGAATAGGATCATGGAGGTAGAGCACTGTTTGGACTAGGGGCCCGTCTTGGGTTACTGAATTCAGATAAACTCCGAATACCATTGATCTATACCCGGGAGTCAGACGATGAGTGATAAGATCCACCGTCGAAAGGGAAACAGCCCAGATCACCAGTTAAGGTCCCAAAATTCATGCTAAGTGGAAAAGGATGTGGAAACGCATAGACAACTAGGATGTTGGCTTAGAAGCAGCCATTCATTCAAAGAGTGCGTAATAGCTCACTAGTCGAGTGATTCTGCGCCGAAAATGTACCGGGGCTAAGCATGATACCGAAACTGTGGATGCATCGTAAGATGCGTGGTAGGAGAGCGTTGTAAGAGCATTGAAGCTGTACCGTAAGGAGCAGTGGAGTTCTTAGAAGTGAGAATGCCGGTATGAGTAGCGAAAGATCAGTGAGAATCTGATCGGCCGAAAGACTAAGGTTTCCTGGGGAAGGCTCGTCCTCCCAGGGTTAGTCGGGGCCTAAGATGAGACCGAGAGGTGTAATCGATGGATAACGGGTTGATATTCCCGTACTAGTTTATTTTGTTTGAACGATGGAAGGACGCAGGAGGATGATGTGTGCACACGGCTGGAAAAGTGTGTCCAATCAGAAAGTCTTGGTAAGAGTCAAATGCTTTTACCTTTAAGGACAATCTGTGATGGGGAGCGAAATTTAAGTAGCGAAGCACAGTAACTCACACTGCCAAGAAAAGTTCCTAGTTAGAAATAAACTACCCGTACCGCAAACCGACACAGGTAGTCGAGGAGAGAATCCTAAGGTCAGCGAGTGAACTCTCGTTAAGGAACTCGGCAAAATGACCCCGTAACTTCGGGAGAAGGGGTGCTGGTGTAACAGCCAGCCGCAGTGAATAGGCCCAAACAACTGTTTATCAAAAACACAGGTCTATGCTAAATCGTAAGATGACGTATATGGGCTGACGCCTGCCCGGTGCTGGAAGGTTAAGAGGATCAGTTAGCGTAAGCGAAGCTGAGAATTGAAGCCCCAGTAAACGGCGGCCGTAACTATAACGGTCCTAAGGTAGCGAAATTCCTTGTCGGGTAAGTTCCGACCCGCACGAAAGGCGTAATGATTTGGGCACTGTCTCAACGAGAGACTCGGTGAAATTATAATACCCGTGAAGATGCGGGTTACCCGCGACAGGACGGAAAGACCCCATGGAGCTTTACTGTAGCTTGATATTGAGTTTTTGTGTGACATGTACAGGATAGGTAGGAGCCGTTGAAATCGGAACGCTAGTTTCGATTGAGGCATTGGTGGGATACTACCCTTGTTATATGAAAACTCTAACCTGCACCATTAATCGTGGTGAGGGACAGTGTCTGGTGGGCAGTTTGACTGGGGCGGTCGCCTCCTAAAATGTAACGGAGGCGCTCAAAGGTTCTCTCAGAATGGTTGGAAATCATTCGCAGAGTGTAAAGGCACAAGAGAGCTTGACTGCGAGACTGACAAGTCGAGCAGGTACGAAAGTAGGACTTAGTGATCCGGTGGTTCCATATGGAAGGGCCATCGCTCAACGGATAAAAGCTACCCTGGGGATAACAGGCTTATCTCCCCCAAGAGTTCACATCGACGGGGAGGTTTGGCACCTCGATGTCGGCTCATCGCATCCTGGGGCTGTAGTCGGTCCCAAGGGTTGGGCTGTTCGCCCATTAAAGCGGTACGCGAGCTGGGTTCAGAACGTCGTGAGACAGTTCGGTCCCTATCCGTCGCGGGCGTAGGAAATTTGAGAGGAGCTGTCCTTAGTACGAGAGGACCGGGATGGACATACCTCTGGTGTACCAGTTGTGCCGCCAGGCGCATCGCTGGGTAGCTACGTATGGAAGGGATAAACGCTGAAAGCATCTAAGTGTGAAGCCCCCCTCGAGATGAGATTTCCCATTCCGTAAGGAAGTAAGATCCGTTAGAGATTATGACGTAGATAGGCTGCGGGTGGAAGTATAGCGATATACGGAGCTGAGCAGTACTAATAGATCGAGGACTTAACCGAGTAAGTGGTTCGAAGTGTTTCTTATAATAATTCATATTAAACTTAATATCTAGTTTTGAAGGTACGAGTAACGAATAGTGTGGTGGTAATGGCAAGAAGGATACACCTGTTCCCATGCCGAACACAGAAGTTAAGCTTCTTCACGCCAAAAGTAGTTGGTGGGAAACTACCCGCGAGGATAGGTAGCTGCCACGCTGTTATTCCGGATTAGCTCAGTTGGTAGAGCATCTGACTGTTAATCAGGGTGTCGTCAGTTCGAGTCTGACATCCGGAGTCAAAGTATCTTAGGAAGACCTAGATGCTAAGAGAATACATCTAGTTCATATGAATTAGATGTATTTTTTTATAGTTTTTTATGGAGAGTTGTCCGAGTGGCTGAAGGAGCATGATTGGAAATCATGTATACGGGTTTTGCCTGTATCAGGGGTTCAAATCCCCTACTCTCCGTTTATAAAAGAGGCGTATATCGTTGATATAACGCTTTTTTTGTACTCTAAATTATTCAAAGTAATCAATAATAATATTAATTTGGGTGTTATTTATATATGATAATATGGTATAATTTTAAATGTTGAAAAATTATATATGCACCTATAGCGCAATTGGATAGAGTGTCTGACTACGAATCAGAAGGTTGTAGGTTCGACTCCTACTAGGTGCACTAAATAGAATGAAAAGGGGACATTACTTTTAAATAAGTAAATGTCCCTTTTTTTGTACTTTTGAAATATATTTACAATGAATATAATGCAACTGTTTTATTATTATATCTTACTAATTGAATCTACAAATTCTTGGTAATATGTTTCTTCGCCAGTATCTAAAATGTCTATATCATTAACATTTGCAACGTGAAGATCATTTTCACTTATTGTTAATTCATGGGTGAAGGTTGCATTCCCAATCAAATGAATCTGACTATCTTCTTTTCGTTTGGCAAGCTTTATATTGGTTTTTACCATTCCACCAGGATTGAAAACAGTAATGTCTTCATCTTGATCAAAATAATTCTTATTTAACATAGCAAAAGCTAGGCTTGTAGCCGACATACCGGTTCCACAAGCATTAGTGAAACCAACTCCACGTTCATATGTCTGAACAAATAGTTTGTTTGTGTCTAATATTTCACAGAAGCTAACGTTTACACCCTCTGGGAAGTATTCATTGGAACCGTTAAGATCATGTCCAATTCGTCCTAGATCATCTTCATCTACCTCATCAACGAAACTTATCAAGTGGGGATTAGGAACAGCTAGAGCGGTGAATTTTTGCCCTGGAATGAACTCTGGTATATCTTCGTCAATTAATTCTATTTTATTCATATATGAAAATGGTAAATCATCCTTAGCAAATGATATTGGAGAAATCTCAACACTGTACGTTGGTACTTTATCGAAGAAATTCTCTGATTTTTTAACTGCTAAGTTAGTTTCAAGAGTTTCAACTTTGAATGAATCCTGATTGAATTTCTCAGATAGATATCGACTAACGGTCCTTAATCCATTACCACACATTTTTGCTTCACTACCGTCGGCATTGATAACTCTCATTTGTCCGATACAGTCAGCAAATTTAGAATCATTGATGACAAGTAATCCATCGGCACCATCCAAAATATTATTATTGGAATCACACAATTTGATTGCAAGTTGTTTTAATTCATTATCAGATAATTGTTTGTTTAGTTGTGTCTGATCTAGGATGAAGAATTGGTTTTCTGATCCATGCACTTTTAGAAGTTGGGACATATTTTCACCTCATTAATTAATTGAAAAATGTATTGTAGATTGCACGTACGGCCTTATCGGCATCTTTTGATTGTGTTCCAATCATGACTGAAATGCGTGATGCACCTTGGTTTAGCATATGAATTGCAATGTTATTTTGTGTCAATGAATCAATTATTTCACCCATAGTGTCTATAGTATGGGCAAGTCCTTCACCAACTACCATTATAATGGCATAATCGTCAATCCATTCTAAATAGTCTGGTTGGAGGACTTTTTTGATTTCGTTACAAAGATTTTTTATGGTCTCATCGGTTAATTTACTTTTATCAAAAATTATTGTTAAATCATCAATACCTGATGGCATATGTTCATATGAAATATTATATTTATAAAATATTTGTAGAAGTTTTAATGTGAATCCGACTTCTTTATTCAACAGATAACGGTGCAAATACAAGGCTGAGAATCTTTTTGAACTTGCAATTCCAGTAATTGGATTAGCTGGATTGAATAAGAATTGAGAAGGAACTATTAAAGTTCCTGGTGCGCTTGGATTATTAGTGTTTTTAACATTGACAGGAATTTGTCCTTCAACTGCAGGGATAATTGCTTCATCTTGGAAAACTGAGAATCCAGCATATGATAATTCACGCATCTCCCTATAAGACATTTTTTTGATTGCCTGTGGATGATCAACAATATGATTGTTTGCTACATAGATTGCATCAACATCTGTGAAATTCTCATACATATCAGCATGAAACCCACGACTCAAAATGGCTCCAGTTATATCTGAACCACCACGTGTAAATGTGTAAATTGAACCATCTTTACTGTATCCAAAGAATCCTGGGAAAATTATTTTTGTAGTATCGAATGTTATTTTATCCAGATTGGAGTAGGTCTCTGGTAAAACATCAGCGTTGTTTGGTTCTCCTCCAACAAGGAACCCTGCATCTTTGGGATTCATGAATTTAGCACTGATACCTTGATTGTTTAATACATCAGCTAACATGATGGCATTTAAATATTCACCGTGTGCTTTAAATGTTGCCAGTAGATGATCATCATCGACATATGTTTCACTTGCTAAATTTAGAAGTTTAGTTTTAATAGTATGCATTGTTGTATCTTCTAATTTATAAAAGTCACTTATTTCTTGATATCTGGATGCTATTTGATCACATATTTCATGATAATCTTCTTTAGCTAATACTTTATTTGCATATTGAATTAATAAATCGGTAACTTTGATATCCCCATCAAATCGTTTACCGGGAGCTGAAGTTACAACCACTTTTCTATCGCTATCATTGCTTACGATGTCTATAACCTTTTGAAAATGTTCACCATCTGCTAATGAACTACCGCCAAACTTGACGACTTTCACATAAATCACCTCATTAAATTTTAGAAAGCATTTAATACATTTTTAATGTAGAGTGTATCATTATTATGCATTAAAACAAGAAAAAAATTAAAATATTAGAAAAAGTAGACGAATTTGCTAATTATGCTTGACGTATTATTAGAGTTGTTATAATCTTTTAACAACAAAACAAAAGAGGTCGCGGTTAACATTAGTAAATAAGGGAGTCACTGCATGGCGTTGAACTTATTGAAAGGGGAAATCGCCGAAGCGTCGGAATTGTAGGATCCGATGTGCTGGGACGTATCAATAATATGATATGGACTGTCGCAACAAAAAGTCGTTGCGGTGCGCTTATGACAATTACGATGCAGAATATTTTGTAATTTTGGATCTCTTTGTTTTAAGCAAAGGGATCTTTTTTTATCCCGTCAGAAGAAAGGTTGTTTGAATATGATTAGTAAGGAATTAAAGAGTTCTAATGGACATTTGATTTTAGGTGGTGTTGATAGCGTTGAATTAGCACATAAATATGGAACTCCACTGGTAGTGTATGATGTTTCAGAAATTCGTAAACAAATCAATGATTTTAGAGCAGCTTTTGATAATAGCGGTTTTAAATATGAGATTAGTTATGCTAGCAAAGCTTTTGCTACTGTTGCTATGTATCAAGTCTTGAAACAGGAACATCTTCATACAGATGTCGTTTCCGGTGGAGAGTTGTTTACCGCATTAAAGGCTGGATTTCCGGCAAACAAAATAAGCTTTCATGGTAATAATAAATCTTTAGAAGAACTTGAGATGGCGGTTGATAAAAAAATTGGAGTTATCATCATCGATAACTTCAGAGAAATTGAATTATTAGAAAAAGTTCTACAAGAAAAAGATGTATCTATCAATGTAATGTTGAGATTGACTCCTGGTATTTCAGCTCATACTCATAAGTATGATCAAACCGGTCAAGTTGATAGTAAGTTTGGATTTGATGTTGAATCTGGACAGGCTGATAAGGCATTAGAGTTAGTACTTAAAAATAAAAATATGAATTTGATTGGTATTCATGCTCATATTGGTTCTCAAATTTTTGGAATTGAGGGCTTCACCTTGTTAGCACATAAGATGGTAGAGATAGCTTCAAAGTGGCATAAAAATTATAACTTTACACCTGAAATTTTGAACTTTGGTGGTGGTTTTGGAATAAGTTATACAGAAGATGATGAACCGATTGAGCCTAGTGTATTTATTGAAAAAATAACAGAGATAGTTAAATCAGATTCCAAAAAGGCTGGACTATCATTGCCAGAGGTCTGGATCGAACCTGGTCGTTCAATTGTAGGACCGGCTGGATACAATCTTTACACTGTTGGTTCTCGTAAGGATATTCCTAATCTTAAGTCGTATATTAACGTTGATGGTGGTATGGGTGATAATATTCGCCCAGCGCTATATCAGGCAAAGTATGAGGCTGTAGTTTCTAATAAGATGGACGCTAAAAAAACACAAGAGGTACACGTTTCGGGTAAGTATTGTGAATCAGGAGATATCTTAATTGATTCAATCGAACTTCCTGATGTCCAACCAGGAGATATCTTAGCAATGCTAGATACTGGTGCATATGGGTATTCAATGGCATCAAATTATAATCGTAATCCTAGACCAGCAGTTGTTTTTGTAGAAAATGGACAAGATAAGTTAGTTGTAAAACGTGAATCATATGAAGATTTGACTAGATTAGATTTGAATTATTTATAAAAAGATGGAGGAAAAGTTATGAGTAAGATGGATGCTGAACAAATCATTAATTATATAGGTAATTCTAAGAAGGTCACTCCGGTAAAGGTCTATATAAAAGGGAACGTTTCAAATCTTGATATTCCCTCAAGTGTCAAATCATTTTTGAATGATTCAACTGGAATCCTGATTGGCGATTATTCAGAGATTGAACCACTACTTAAAAATATTACTGATTATTATATTGAAACTATTGCTAAGAATTCTGCTGTTCCTATGCTTGATATCAAAAATATTAATGCACGTATTGAACCGGGAGCAATTATTCGTGATCAAGTTGAGATTGGTGATAATTCAGTAATTATGATGGGTGCAGTAATCAACATCGGTGCAAGTATTGGTAAGGGAAGCATGATCGATATGGGAGCTGTTCTTGGTGGTCGTGCCATTGTAGGTGAGAATTCTCACATTGGTGCCAATTCGGTCTTAGCTGGCGTTATTGAACCTGCTTCGGCCAATCCTGTTAAAATCGGTAATAATGTAACTGTGGGCGCAAATGCAGTAGTACTGGAAGGAATTCAAGTTGGTGATAATGCTGTTGTTGGTGCTGGAGCTGTAGTTACTAAAGACGTTGCACCAAATGAGGTAGTTGTCGGTGTTCCCGCTAAGGTCATTAAGATCAAAGATCAAAAGACTACAGATAAAACTCATATTGAAAGTACTTTAAGGAAGTTATAATCATGACTTTAACTTCAGATGATCTTATCCAGATTAGAAGAAACTTTCATCAAATACCAGAATTAGCGCTGCACGAAGTTCAAACACACGCTTATATAAAAGAGATAGTTTCAAGTTTTTCACAGGAATTTTTAGAATTAAAAGAAATACCTGAATTACCCACTGCGTTGTTGGTACATGTAAAAGGGAGTGACCCAAGTCGAACTATTGGTTATCGTGCCGATATCGATGCTTTACCAGTCACTGAAAATAATGACTTATCCTATGTATCAAAAAATAGTGGAGTCATGCATGCTTGTGGTCATGATATTCATATGACTGTGGCTTTAGGAATTTTAAATTATTATTCTATTCATCAACCAAAGGATAACTTGGTATTTTTCTTTCAACCAGCTGAAGAGAGTGAAAGTGGTGGAAGAAAGGCCTATGATCTCGGGGCATTTACGGGTATTTATCATATTGATGAATTCTATGGTTTGCATGATAATGCAGATTTACCAACTGGTGTAATTGGATGTCGTATTGGAACTTTATTTGCTGGTACGACTGAGGTCAATGTCATTATTCATGGGAAGAGTGGACATGCGGCATATCCACATGAAGCTAATGATGCAATTGTTATTGCTGCTAATTTCATTTCACAAATTCAAACGATAATTTCAAGAAATATTGATCCAACGAAGTGTGGCGTCATTACTTTTGGGAAACTTGAAGCTGGTAGCATTAGAAATGTCATTTCTGGTACGGCCAGAGTTGAGGGTACGATCAGAGGATTGACACAAGACATGATCGAATTCATTCGTCAAAGAATAATTGAGGTCACTAAGGGATTAGAAATATCCTTTAATGCCAAGATAGATGTTGAATATAATCAAGGTGGATATTTCCCAGTTGAGAATAATACAGAATTAACGACTAGATTTATTAATTATATGAAAAAATCTGATGCTAAATATAAAGATGTTGCACCAGCTATGACAGGTGAAGATTTTGGTTATTTGCTAAATAAAATCCCTGGTACGATGTTTTGGCTAGGTGTAGATAGTCCTGGTTCACTACATTCATCAGATTTTTTACCACACGAAAAGGCAATTGATGATGGTATTAAGGCGTTCACTGGCTTTTTAAATTACCGGATGAATTCGGAGGAGAACTAAATGTTAGAAAATATAGATTTAATGACAGCAATTATCACTCCATTTACAGATGATGGTAAGGATATTGATTTTGATGCATTGAAGAAATTGACGAATCATCTATTGGATACTGGTACAAAGGGGTTTGTCATCGGTGGGACTACTGGTGAAACACCAACTTTGACTGAAAGTGAGAAATTATCGCTATATCAACGATTTGTAAAAATTGTTGATGGTCGTGTTCCTATAGTTGCAGGTGTTGGTAGTAATAGTACAAAGGCAACGATGGATTTTATAAACAAGGTAGCATTGATAAAAGGAATTGATATGGTGTTAGTAGTCGTTCCTTATTACAACAAACCCAACCAAAGAGGGATGATTGCCCATTTCAAGACTGTAGCTGATAATTCTCCATTGCCAGTAATGATCTATAACATTCCAGGTAGAACTGGTGTATTGATGGAAAAAGAAACTGTCGTTGAATTATCTAAATATAATAATATTGATGGTGTAAAGCAATGTAACACTATGGAAGACTTAGAATATATTGTTGAACATACGAACAAGGACTTTGCTGTATTTAGTGGTGAAGATGCTCAAGCTTTATTTGCAAAAGTTATCGGTGCTAATGGTGTTGTTTCAGTTGCCTCACATATTTATGGTGAATTAATTTCTGATATGTATACAAAACTTGAGAATGGAAATTATAAAGATGCTGGTGCTATTCAAAGAAAATTGACACCAAAAATGGCAGCGTTATTCATGTATCCATCTCCATCGCCAACAAAGGCTGCATTGAATGAAACAGGTTTTCATGTTGGTGGTTGTAGATTACCGATTTTGCCATTAAATGATGATGAAAAAGCTATTTTATTTAAGCAATTGAACATTCAGGAGGCCATCAAGTGATTAAAATAATTGTTTCGGGTTTTAGTGGATCTATGGGGCAAAAAGCCGTTCATATGATCAATTCAACTGATGGATATCAATTAGTTGGAGTATATAATCCTGTTGAAAAAAATTTGGATCCTAATTCATATGATTATTTGGATTCATCTGTGAAAATATATAACGATATGTCACAAATCGATATTGACGCAGATATCTGGGTTGATTTTAGTATCCCGAGTGCGGTTTTTGATAATACTAAATTTGCTATTGAACATGGTTATCGTCCAGTTATTGGAACTAGTGGGTTAAGTGAAGATAAAGTAGAAGAATTGAAGAAATTGGCTGATGATAATAAGATAAGTGGAATTATTGCTTCTAATTTTGGAATCTCTGCTGTATTGATGATGAAATTTGCTCAAGTTGCAGCCAAGTATTTTGATCAAACTGAAATAGTTGAGACTCATCATCAAGATAAGCTTGATGCACCGTCAGGAACAGCTATGAACACAGCACGTTTGATACATGAGGTTCAACAAAAAGATCAAGTAGAAAATAGTAATGAATCGGATCCATTAGGAACTCGTGGTGGCGATTATCATGGTATTAAAATTCATGCGATTCGTTTACCAGGTTTTATTGCTGATGAAGAAGTTATTTTTGGAAGTACTGGTGAGAACCTTGTCATCAAACAAAGTACTACTGATCGTGAATCGTTCATGAAGGGCGTTAAACTCGCAATTGATGAAGTTATGAAACGTGATGAGTTAGTTATAGGGTTAGAAAAAATTATTTAATAAAGTGGAGATGTCACTATGCCAGAGTTAGCAAAGAGTGTTTCAAGTATTTGTAATAAATTGGTCAAACCTCTCGGGGATGACAAGATTCTTGAATTTAATGCTGCAATTTCAGGTATTCCTGGGATTGTTAAATTAACATTGGGTGAACCAGATTTCAATGTTCCAGAACATGTTAAAGATGCAGCAATTAAGAGCATTGAGGACAATGATTCACACTATACACCTCAAAAGGGTATCCCTGGTTTACGTAAGGCAATAAGCAACTATTTGGCTACAGATTACGATGTAACTTATGATCCAGATACTGAAGTCATTGTAACTATCGGTGCCACTGAAGCTATATATACCTCTTTATACACGATCATGAATCCTGGAGATAAAATAATTGTACCTACACCTACTTTCTCAATTTATATGGATGACATAAAGATTCTAGGTGGTATACCTGTTGAGGTTGATACTTCTAGTGACGGTTTCAAAATAACACCTGAAAAACTTCAACATGTACTTGAAAATGAAGGTGCTGGCGCTAAAGCCATGATTATTAATTATCCTGGTAATCCTACTGGGGTCGTATATGATCGTGCTGAAATTGAAGCACTAGCTGAAGTCTTGAGAGATAAGGGGATATTTGTTATATCAGATGAAATCTATAGTCAATTAGTTTATGGAGAAAAACATGTTTCATTTGCTAATGTATTACCAGAACAAACTATTTTGATTAATGGATTGTCAAAGTCGCATGCGATGACTGGATACCGAATTGGATATATTGCTGCACCTAAAGACTTTGTCTCCGAGGCAGCTAAAGTACATTCATTTACTGTTACTTGTCCATCAAATCCAGCACAATATGCAGCACAAGAAGCTTTGGAAAATGGCTTAGATGATCCTATTGAAATGCGAAAAGTATATAAAAAACGTCGAGATTACATTGTTAAAGAGTTAAATAAACTGGGTTATGAAACCGTAGAGCCAAATGGAGCATTCTATGTATTCCCTAAGATTCCGGTAGAATTCAATTTAACTTCTGATCAGTTCTGTCGTAGATTGGCATCAGAAGCTAAGCTTGGTGTAGTTCCAGGGGATGCCTTTGGAGCAGCAGGTGAAGGTTATTTCAGAATTTCTTATGCCACTTCAATGGATCTTATAAAAGAGGGTATTAAGCGATTAACACAATTTACTAACGAATTATTACAAAAAAACTAATTTAATGAGTTAATTTGTTATAGAATGTATAGTATACATAAAGATTAGGAGCACATGTCATGCCAAAATTAGATTCATCTGTTAAAGATGTTGTAAACGAAACAATTGCACCAATGGGGATTTCTCAGATAAGATACTTCGCACAAAAATTTGCTAAAATTCCTGGCATCATCAAATTGACATTGGGTGAACCAGATTTCAATGTACCAGAGCACGTTAAGCAAGCTGCCATTAAGAGTATTCAAGATGACAAATCGCATTACTCTGAACAACGTGGAACAATTGGTTTGAGAAAGGCTGTTTCAAGCTATTTAAATAAGCAATACGATGTAACTTATGATCCAGAGTCTGAGGTTATCGTGACTATTGGTGCTACTGAAGCAGTATTCATCTCACTAGCCGCTATTATCAATCCTGGTGATAAGGTGATTGTACCTACGCCAACGTTTGCCTTGTATTTACCAATCATTCAAGTATTAGGTGGAATACCTAT
Source organism: Companilactobacillus allii (assembly GCF_001971585.1). NCBI lineage: Bacteria > Bacillati > Bacillota > Bacilli > Lactobacillales > Lactobacillaceae > Companilactobacillus > Companilactobacillus allii. The sequence goes on from NZ_CP019323.1 coordinate 1,556,573, forward strand.
TCAAGTTGACACAACACCAGATAACTTCAGATTAACTGGTAAGAAGTTGGCAGAAGTGATCGATCAAGAGGGAGCTCAAAATGTTAAGGCTTTGATCCTTAACTTCCCAGGTAATCCTACTGGTTTTGTCTATTCAAAGGAACAACTAGAAGAAATTGTCGATGTTGTTAAAGACAAATCTATGTTTGTTATTTCAGACGAAATTTATGCAGAATTAACATACGGTAGAAAGCATGTATCACTTGCCAAATTGATGCCCGGAAAAACGATTCTGATCAATGGACTATCAAAATCACATGCAATGACTGGATATAGAATTGGTTATGTCGCTGCTCCAGCAGATTTTATTGAGAACGCAGGGAAAATGCATGCATATACTGTAACTGCACCGTCAAATCCAGCTCAATATGCTGCACAAGAGGCGCTTGAAAACGGAATTGAAGATCCAATCGAAATGAGAAAGATTTATCAAGAACGTCGTGATTATATTGTTGGTCAATTAAACGATATTGGGTATAAAACAATTTTGCCAGAAGGAGCATTCTACACTTTCTCCAAAATTCCTGATAAATTTAATATGAGTGAAGTTGAATTTGCTGAAAAACTTGCTGAACAAGGAAAAGTGGGAGTTACTCCTGGATCTGCGTTTGGTAAAGGTGGAGAAGGTCATTTTAGAATGTCTTATGCATCATCTATGGAAGATATTCAAGAGGCTATGAAGCGACTACGTAAATTTACAGAGTCACTAGAAAATTAAATTAAGATATAAAGGATGAATATTATGAGTGAAGGTTATGAAGTAGCTATTTTAGGTGCAACAGGTGCAGTGGGAACTCGTCTGATTCAACAATTGGAACAATCAACGATTCCTGTATCAAAAATTAGATTATTGGCGTCAAGTCGTTCTGCAGGTAAAAAACTTCAATTCAAAGGTAAAGATATTGTCGTTGAAGAAGCTAAACCAGAGTCATTTGATGGAGTAGACATTGTCTTAGCATCAGCTGGTGGAGCTGTTTCTAAGAGATTATTACCTGAAGCAGTTAAACGAGGTGCAGTATGCGTGGATAATACTAGTGCATTTAGAATGGAACCTGATGTTCCATTAGTTGTACCAGAAGTTAATGAAAAGGCTCTTTATAATCATCATGGAATAATCGCTAATCCCAACTGTTCTACAATTCAAATGATGGTAGCTCTTGAACCAATTAGAAAGGCGTTTGGTCTTAAACAAATAATCGTTTCAACTTATCAAGCGGCTTCAGGAGCTGGTCAAAGTGCACTAAATGACTTTTATAGTGAAGCTCAAGACTACTTAGATGGTAAGAAAATGTCATCTGATATATTCCCAACTAAAGGTGATAAGGAACATTATCCATTGGCCTTTAATCTGTTACCACAAATTGATGTATTAGAAGATAATCTATATTCACATGAAGAATGGAAAATGATTCATGAAACTAAGAAGATCATGCTTGGTGATATGAATGATCCTAAGATTAAGGTTACCGCTACTTGTGTTCGTGTCCCTGTGCCTATTAGTCACGGTGAGTCTATCTATATTGAGGTCGAAGATAAAGATGGTGCTAGTGTTGAAGCAATCCAGAATCTGATCAAAGAAGCACCAGGTGCAGTCCTTCAGGATGATCCTAAACACCAAGTCTATCCACAACCAATCAATGCAACTGGTAAGCGTGATACATTTGTCGGAAGAATCCGTCCAGATTTAGAGAATAAGGGTGCCTTCAACATGTGGGTAGTTTCAGATAATCTATTAAAGGGTGCTGCATGGAATACAGTGCAGATTGCAGAGAGATTAGTTGCTGATAATCTCGTTGAAGTTAAGTGAAATTATAGATTTGGTCTTGTCTTAAGCATGAATAATGCTATTTGATGAGGCTGTTTTTTGTTATTTTGGAAGGTGATTCTTGTGAGTGAAGCAAAAAAAGTTAACGGTTATACGACTTTTCAAGATGGAATTAGAAGTTGTTTACCAACAGTATTAGGATATTTAGGAATTGGATTTTCATTTGGTATTGTAGGTATTAATTCTCATCTCAACTTGTTTGAGATTACATTGATGTCTGCTGTGGTTTATGGTGGAAGCTCACAATTTGTATTGTGTGGTTTATTACTGGCCAATACATCAATCACCGGTATCGTTATGACGGTGTTTTTGGTTAATTTACGGCACTTATTAATGAGTATGACTGCAAGTCCGTATTTTAGAGAAGAGACATTATTGAGTAATATTTCTATAGGTTCATTATTAACTGATGAGTCCTTCGCGGTATTTTCAACTGCAGTTGCACAGGATAAGCACTTCTCGTTAAGATGGATGGAAGGATTAAACATCACTGCATATATAACTTGGATTCTTGCTACACTTTTGGGAGGATTAGTGGGTAATTTTATTAGTGACCCCGATAAGTTTGGGTTGGACTTTGCTTTAACAGCAATGTTTGCTGGATTGTTTCTAACGCAGTTTAAGTGGGAATTATCAAAGAATACTAAAAAAGCTATTTCTGTTGTTGTTACGGTAGGAGTTAGTCTTGTAATTCTCTTATATTTTGTAAGTTCGTCTGTAGCTGTGATTATTTCAGCTTTATTGGGATGTTTAGTAGGGGGTATTTTGGATGATAAGTAGAACCGTGTTATTAATATTAATCGGGAGTGCCTTAGTTACGTGGATTCCACGGATCACTCCATTTGTGCTAGGAAAAATGGTCAAATTTCCAGCCATTCTTAGTAGATTTCTAGGGTATCTACCACTATCTATTCTTTTTGCATTATTATTAGAAACGGTATTCAATAGTAAAGTTGGAGTTGTCCCAATTCCTAAAGTTGATGTCGTTTTGGCATTAATCCCCACCGTTATAACGGCAGTGGCTCTTAATGATCTAATGAAAACAGTAGTTGTAGGGATTATTTCCATGGCAGTAGTTAGATTGATCATTTAGTTAGGGTGAATGTTGAATTTAAAATTTGTTTGTATGCTGGTTGATTCCTTATCTTAAAGTAAGTGTTGTAGTAAAATATAAATAGTAAACGTCACAAGTAACTAGAAGAATAAAAAATTGATCAATGGATAGAGGATGTAACTTTGAAAAAGATTTTTGAAACCTTTTCTGAAGGTGTACTTAATTTATTTGCCAATGTAGGTGTGGTTATACCGTATTTTTTCTGTTTATCATTGTATAATCATAATAAAGATATTGCGGTTTATGTATTGCCGTTCTTAATGCTTTACACGTTTCGATCAATTGGAATGTTATTGACTGTATATATACCTTTTTCGGCAAGTACGATGTTGATAGTCTCCAATTTATTTGGAATAGTTGGTTCGTTGATGATTGTTGGCTCCTTGAATCCGGTTCTTGGTATTTTAGGTGGTATTTTATTAGGATTAGCCTCAAGTTGGATCTGGCCATATTTTTTAACGGTTAGAACGAAAGGAAAAATCATTAACGATTTTCATATTACAAAGCTACATTGGCAAGGTTCTATAATTGCAATGATGATATTGGGATTGGTGGAATTACTCTCAATAAAATTCAGTACTTATAACGTTGCCTTTATATTATTGGCTGTATTCTTCCTGATATCATTGATTGGTAGTTACACCATGAAAAATAAAATAAGCTTTTATCATAACGGTGGATTACCAAAACACGACCGTAATTATTCAATCATTGGTATTATATTCATTATTATTCTTGTGATGCTTGTCTTTGCAATTCGTTATTCAAGATTAAAGACTATTTCACATGGATGGGATTTAATAATCGGGTTAGTTGCATTAGTTGGCTTGATTGTTTTGCTACTGTATCAATTAAAGATTCATCGTAATTTATATCCACTTAGTTTGGCATCAATCAATCGTGGGATAGTGATGAACTTCATACTCTTGTATACAATATTTGATAGTAGTTTGAGATTTGGATTCAGTACTTTGCTAACTGTTTACATAATTTACTTAGTTGGTTTTGAATTTGGTCCATTTATCTTAAAAAAGCATTTGAATATGAGATATCCGTTACTAATACTGGGCTTGATCCTATCCATTTTTAATATTACTTATTTTGTGGGTATATTACTTTGTTCATTGTTTGTTGGTTCAGATAATTCAATATTGAATAATTCATTGTATAATGATCCTAAAATTGAATCAGAACGGGCATTTCTGGTTAAATATCAATTATCTGCAGTAGGAAATATCTCGCAACAATTATTTTATATGATCATTGTTTATATAATTGGATATATGTATAACGTAGATGTTTTGAACTTTTTCAATGTTAATGGCAATGTCAATTCTAAATGGCTTTTGATAGTTAGATTAGCAGTTACATTTGGTGTCTTATTATCAGCAACTGCTACGTACCTGGTTACTAGGAATATAAAAGAAGCTCAATCTTAAGATTGGGCTTCTTTTATATTCTCTTTATTATTTAAGGTCATTTTTCCATCCATTATTTGATAAATATTATCGGCAAATTCAGTCAATCGCAGGTCATGTGTAACGATAATCACTGAAATATTATGTTTATGAGCTAAGTCATGGAATATTTTCCCAACTTCCAAAACTCTTTGGCTATCAAGTGCTGCTGTGGGTTCATCAGCTAGCACCATATCTGGTTTCGTATACAACGCTCTGGCAATTGCTACACGTTGATTTTGGCCACCGGATAATTCACCGGGATATTTGTTGATTAATTCATCGATATCCAATTGTTTAAGTAATGATTCGAGTGCCTCTTTATCCAGATTATGATTTTTTTTAACTTTGTCGACTAATTGAAACTGTTCTTTAACAGTAAGATACGGTATTAGATTATATGCTTGTAGAATGAATCCGATGTTATTTAGTCGTAATGAATCACGTTGTTTATTGGATAGAGACTTGATATCCGCGTTCTCTAATTGAACATTCCCACTTGACGGTGTTTGTAGTCCACCCGCAATAGTTAAAAATGTGCTCTTTCCTGATCCTGATGGACCAAGAACTAAGTTGAGTTCACCTTTTTTGGCAGTGAAATTAACGTCTTTTAGTACATGTACACGACTCGAACCTTCACCAAAGTATTTATTTATATTATTTAATTTTAATATTGTCATAATTAACCTCCAATTACACTAACAGGATCTACTTTCAAAATTATTTTAATAGGTATTAAAGAACCTAGTAGTCCAGTGAAAACAAGTCCTAGACTGACTGCTGATAGGATAGGAATATTGAAACTCATCGGTACTGCGGAAGGAATTATTAGTGCGGTTATTGCTGTAAGAGCAATTCCGACCAGTAAGCCGCCAACAACTAAGGTCAATGATTGAGCAATTGTTGCAGAAATAAGTGTCTTATTTGGAATACCTTGTGCACGTAATACCGCATAATTTTGAATTTTTTGAATGGTCAAAATATATAGGAAGACTGCGATTACGATCAAAGAAATGATCATTAAGAAGGCAATCATGAAAGTAAACGTTGAATTCTGTGCCGAGTAACCTGGCAATTCGTCAATAAATTGTTTAGTAGAGTAAGTTTTTAACTGCGAATTATTGGCTTTGTAGTTACTTTTTTTAGAAACAATGGCGCTTGCAATAAGTGTATTATTAACGCTCTTCAGTGTTTTCCAAGTTGTTAAAGTACCGTATACAACAGGGGCAACATTTAATTTGGCATTTTTGACGAATCCTACAATTTCATATTTTGTACTATTTGAGTTGAATTCTAGGTTATCACCAAGTTTGTATCCATCGTTTTTGAATTTTTCATCCACTACGATTTGATTGCTACTTTTGATATTGTGCCCAGAAGTAAGCTTTAAATTTTTTGCAATGAATTGATTAGTGTGAAGTCCGATAAATTGTGCTGATTCTTTGGTTTTACCAGATTTTTTTTGCGACGACTGCAGCTTGTCCGATATATGCGTCGTTTTTAGATATTTTTGTATTCTTTACTTCATTTTTAGTAATTAATGATTGAGTCAAGCTGGTATCAGAATCTTTATCTAATACGACACTTTTTATATTCCAAGATTCGATGGCGTCAGTATTTTCTTGAGCCAATCCCATTGCTAGACTAGTTAGAATAAAGATTAAATAACAGATTAAAACAATCATCCCTATTATTAATCCGTATCTAAACTTTTCCTTTTTTATTTCTTTCATTGATAGAAACATTTAATCATCCTCTTTTGCTAAAACATGTAAAACATTGTCTAATTTTTTTAAAATCATTTCTTGGGACTCAGGATTAATCATGATTTTTTTTAGCGCATCATGAATTAGGACCTGTGTTGCCCAAAAGTATTCGTTTTCAATTATCACTTGATTATTGAAAGTGGAAATAAAAAAGCTCTCATTATAGAGCAGGTGCATCTTAACAATGGCATAGTAACGGCTATTGGTACTTTTGGTAATAAAATTTCTAATTTGTTCAACATAACTATCTGGAGTTAGGCCATCAGTTGTATCAGTTGAAACACTTTGATGTATTTCCTGTAATGCATGATGATAGATGTATTCATATGCATCGTTTAGATCCTTAAAGTATTTATAAAAAGCTCCACGTGCAATTTTACTTTCTTTAACTATTCTCGACACTTTGGCATCGGCCAGGGTGTGATGTGAAAATTCATTTAAAAGAGCATCTAAAATACGTTCTTGCTTGTCCTTATTTAAATTCTTGAATGTATCAGAAGCCATAATTCCTCCTAAAGTGACAAGGTGTCACTTTTAACTTATGTTATTGAGTATATTTACTATTGGATAAAGAGTCAATGGTTTTCACTTAACTTCCGATAAACGAAAATATATAAGATGTTATCGTTATATATATAAATGTAATAAAAATCAAAAAGCCCAAAAATATTTCTTGAATAAAATTCTTGATTTTTTATAAAATATCCGATCCAAATTCATGAAACATTTAGGAAAAATAAATTTATATTAACCAATTGCATACCATATATAGTGTGAAACAAAAACACTGTACTACTAGATATTGATTTAATGGATTTAACCACATATAATTAATCCATTCAATTGAAAAGGGTTGTGTGACTATGTACGAATTAAAAAGCCAAAATATACTGGATACTTTAAAGAGTATTTCAGTATTAAAAAGATCGGGAACCAAGACAGATTTTTATCCATACAAGATTGATTTTGTCTTAAATAAGTTGATTGACGATAAAGAAGTCATTAATAAAATTGAGTATGATTTGGTTTATAAATATCAAGATTCATTTTTGATTGAGACAAGCCAATTACATGATGATCTAATTCTTTTAATGAACAAATACAATTACAAAGCTTCTTCAAAACAGTATCAAGAATATTTTCAACTTGAGCAAAAGAACTTTGAGGATGCTACTAATATTGAAGAGAATATCAATAAACTTTTTGGCAATAACGAAAGAATTGTCCACGAAAATGCTAATAAGGACAGTAATATTTTTAATACACAACGTGACCTTGAAGCTGGGGTAACAAGTAGAGCTTTAGGATTGAAGATGTTACCAGAATTAGTTGCTAAAGCACATTTACGTGGTGATTTACATTGGCATGATCTGGATTATTCTCCAGTTACACCAGAAACTAATTGTTGCTTGATAGATTTTGATGAGATGTTAACTAATGGCTTTAAAATTGGTAATGCCTGGGTGTCTTCACCTAGATCCATTCAAACGGCAACTGCTCAGATGTCTCAAATCATTGCCAATGTAGCTTCTCTTCAATATGGAGGCTGTTCTGCAAACCGTATTGATCAATTACTGGCTCCATACGCACAATTGAATTATGACAAGCATATGAAAGATGCTAAAGAATGGGTCGCAAAAAATAGACGAGAAGAATTCGCAAAGGCTAAAACAAAAAAAGACATTTACGATGCAATGCAAGCCCTAGAGTATGAAATAAATACACTTTATTCTTCACAAGGACAGACACCTTTTACGACTATTAACTTTGGACTGGGAACAAATTGGATCGAGCGAGAAATTCAGAAGTCTATTTTAAAAATTAGAATAAAAGGATTAGGAAAAGAACATCGTACAGCAATTTTTCCTAAACTAACATTCACTATCAAACGTGGATTAAATTTGAATCCACAAGACCCAAACTATGACATCAAAGAGCTTGCCCTTGAATGTTCCACAAAACGTATGTATCCGGACTTATTAATGTATGAAAAAATTAAAGAAATTACTGGTAGTTTCAAGACGCCAATGGGATGTCGTTCATTTTTACAAGGCTGGAAGGATGAGACTGGTAAAGAGGTCAATTCAGGTCGAATGAATCTGGGTGTAGTAACTGTAAACTTGCCTCGTATTGCCTTGGAATCAAATGGTGATATTAATTTGTTTTGGGAAATTTTTGACGAAAAAATGAAACTTTGTAAAACAGCCTTAGAATATCGTGTTGAGCGTACTAAAGAAGCTAAACCCGAAAATGCTCCGTTATTGTATATGTATGGTGCATTTGGTAAAAGATTAAAGGCAGGTGACAGTGTGGATGAGTTATTTAAGAATCAACGTGCCACTGTGTCACTTGGCTATATCGGGCTGTATGAAGTTTGTACTAAATTTTTTGGTGGCAGTTTTGAAGATAATAAGGATGCTCATGAATTTGCACAGAGCATTGTAAAGGCTCTTAGAGACAGATGTAATAAGTGGGCAGAGGAAAGCGGATATCATTATAGCCTTTATTCCACACCTGCTGAATCGCTAACTGACACATTTTGTAGAGATGATATTAACAAATTTGGGAAAATCACCGATATTACAGATAAGGAATATTATACGAATAGTTTCCATTATGATGTTAGAAAACATCCATCACCATTTGCTAAGTTAACTTTTGAAGAGATTTTTCCACACTATGCATCGGGTGGATTCATCCATTATTGCGAATACCCTAATTTGAAACAAAATCCTAAAGCATTGGAAGCTGTCTGGGATTGGGCTTATGACCATGTCGGATATTTGGGAACTAATACTTCGATTGATCAGTGTTTCAAGTGTGGATTTAAAGGTGAATTCAATGCCACAGCTAGAGGATTCGTTTGTCCACAATGTGGTAATCATGATCCACAGTTTTGTGATGTTGTTAAGCGTACATGCGGTTACTTAGGTAATCCACAACAACGTCCAATGATTCATGGTAGACACGTAGAAATTGCTTCACGTAAAAAGAATATGACACCGGAGATGATACAAAATGCTGCACAATACGAGGTATCCAAACAATCCGACACCCAAAGAATGGCTAGCCAAGAATCTTAGTCAAAAGTTCATTGCTGATTATAAACCGTTCAATTTTGTCGATGGTGAGGGAGTTCGTTGTAGTCTTTATGTCAGCGGTTGTCCATTTCATTGTCCAGGTTGTTATAACGTTGCAGCACAGAATTTTGGCTATGGTAAGCCATATACACAGGAACTTGAAGATAGGATCATAACGGACCTTGACCATGATTATGTTCAAGGACTGACTCTTTTGGGTGGAGAACCATTCATTAATACTCAAGTTTGTTTGCAGTTATGTAAAAGAGTTCGTAAGGAATTTGGACATGACAAGGATATTTGGTCATGGACTGGATACAAATGGGAAGAATTGCAGAAAGAATCAGATGACAAATTAGAGTTGATATCGTTATTAGATATTTTAGTTGATGGAAGATTTTTAAAGGATAAGATGGATCTAACTTTACAATTCAGAGGTAGCTCCAATCAAAGAATTATCGATGTTCCGGAGACTTTAAAAACTGGCAAAGTTGTTATTTG